>JBOIAB010000201.1:0-6963 GCA_050738635.1 Steroidobacteraceae bacterium | reverse complement strand
GGCCGGCATGGCGGCGGCGCGGGCCGCGAAGGCGGCGGGCGCGAGTCGAGCGGCTTTGCGGCAACACCTGCGGCCGCGCAGGAGGGCGGCGCCGGCGAATCCTCCGCAGCCGGATCCTCCAACGGTGTAGACGAGCAACATCACGAGCCCGCTGCTCCGCGGGAGTCGTTCGCTCCGTCACCGGAGCCGCGCGAGCAGCGCGAGGCACCCGCTCGTCACGAGGAGCCCACCGCTCCTCTGGCGCATTTCGAGCCTTCACCACCGACGGAAGCCAACACGGCACGCGAGACGAAGCCGTATGTGGTGTGGTCGTCGGCTCCCGCCGAGCGTGCCGCCTCTCCGAGCGGCAGCCGCGGCTCGGACGAAAGTTAGAGCAGCAGCCGATCCTCCCGGCACCCGGGGGGATCGGCGAACCTCAGATCGCATGAAGTGTGCGCATTATCGATGCGCATTCCGATGTGGTATAATCTCGCATATCTCCTGCGAGGAAAGCACTCATGCCACGCCGTACCTCACCCATTGTGGTCCCCAAGCGCGCCACCAACGTGAGCATTCGCAGCGACCTGCTCAGCGCCGCTCGCGAGGCCGGGGTCAATCTCTCCGCCGCGCTCGAACGCGCGCTGACCGAGGAGCTCGCCGCGAGCCAGGGCAAGAAGTGGCGCGAGGAAAACCGTGAGGCGATCCGAGCCTACAACGACCATGTGGAGAAGAGCGGCATATTCGCGGACGACGTACGAAGCTTCTGATGGCGCAGTTCACCGTCTACCGGAACAAGAACACGCGTACCAAGGGGACATTTCCCCTGCTCGTCGACGTGCAGTCGGACCTTCTGGAAGACCTGCAAACGAGAGTAGTCATTCCGCTCACCAGGGCCGCGGCGCTAACCAGAAAGCCCGTAGATCGGCTGATGCCGATCTTGAAGTTCGAGAATGAGCCGTACGTGCTGGTGACTCCGCAGCTCGCCGGCATCGGGAGCAAAGAGCTCGGGGCTGCGAGTGGCAGCCTCGCGGAGCACCGCGGCGTCATTCTCGGCGCAGTGGATTTCCTCTTGACGGGATTCTGACTGCGATAGTGCGATTTACGCGGCCTGCGATTGCTGCCGCAGATGCTCGAGAAGTCCGCGCGAGGCGGCTTCGATCAGGTCCAACACATCCTCGAACCCGTTGGCGCCACCGTAGTACGGGTCCGGCACCTCGCTGATGCCGGTCTGCGGCGCGAACTCCAGGAAGAGCCGCAAGCGGTCGCGAGCCTGCGGCGGCGCGCGCCGCTCCAGCGCATGCAGGTTCTCGCGGTCCATCGCCAGGATGAGATCGAAATGTTCGAAGTCGCGCGGCGCGACCACCCGCGCGCGCAGCGCGGAAAGGTCATATCCACGCCGCGCCGCGGCCTGGCGCGTACGCCGATCCGGAAGCTCGCCGACGTGGTAACCGGCAGTGCCGGCGGAATCTATTTCCAACACGATGTCCGGCGCGTCGCGCGCGGCGACGGCGCGAAACACGACCTCCGCGGTCGGCGAACGGCAGATATTGCCGAGGCAAACGAAGAGTATTTTCACTGCGGACCCTGCACCCGTCACGGTGCTGCGTGAATTTACCAAAACTCCGACGTCCCGCGCCCCGCGGGACGCCTCCAATTGTACCCTGTTCACCCGACCTTATTTTGCGCTACGGAGCCGCAGACGCGGCGGAGGCCTCGATCCGACCAATGGTGGTGTAAATTTGGTGGCCACTAGTGCTTTCTCGCCAACAACTCAGAGCGTCCAATCTCGGACTTGGGATTGTCCAGTCTTTGCGGATCGGAGAATCCGGTCATGGCTTCGCCGGGCTTCCATTCTCCCATGGCATACATCCGCTTTTCCCGCAGGCCGGAGACACCCTGATGCCAGGCGATTAGCATGCGTTTGCCGATGTCTTCGAAACCTTGGTGGGCGTTCATGGCTGCACGAACTTCCGACGCGGTTGCGGAGACGGCGTCGCTGATCGCCTCAATGATTTCCGACTGCTCCTTCACCTCGATGCCAAAATTGGCGACTATGAATTTCTGCAACGTTTTGCCCGGCGTCCAGGTCTTCTTTCCCATGAAGCCGATGCCGGGGGGATTGTGCTGATAGCCTGCGTACACGGCCGTGGTCAGCATGTCGTAGGCCGGCGATAGACGCACGTCGGCTCGGGAGCTGTAGAGGAGCGCCAGATTTTTTGAATGGCAATCGGCGTTGCGCAGCGCGTAGGTCAGGAACAAGATGGTGACGAGCTGACGATGCGTTTCACGGCGCCGCGCGCCCGGCACGTGATCGCGCACAGCCTTGAGGATTCGCTCCCATGTGGTCTCGTATTTTGCTGATGGGCGCAAACCCAGCAGAGCGCAGAAGTCCTCCATGCCCCAGTGTGGCAGGCCGTTCTCATCGACGTCGAAGCGATCGACCACCAACGCCCTGCCGTCCCGTGAAACCTCAACCCTGGCAGTGGGCATCACGCGGGCAGCAACCTGCATGCAGAGATATTCGTTCAGAGCTACGAAGGGCAGCTTACTCGACGAGCCCTTGATGATGTGGCGACGTGTCAGCAGCGTTGCCTTTTTGTGAGGACCGAGCGTGAGGGTTTCGTCCTGTGCATCCAGGAATTTGGGAACCACGCCGGAGACGCCGCTGGTCGCATGTTGACGCACCAGCTCCGCAAACGCTTCCTCGGAGTTGTCGCCGCGGAGAAGCTCCTGAACTTCGACAGGCTTGGCCGGTTCGTCGAGCTTGGCGCCAGGCGCGGCAACCTGCAGGCGGCCGACCATATTGCGGCCGACCACGGACAGCAATGCCGTGGGGCTGGCCCCGATGTGCGGCCCGAACTGCTCCTGTAGGACCTGGAGGAGGTAACCTTCCGGCAGGTTCATCTGGAAGACCGGAGGCAATTGATCGTCCCAGACGTAGGACTCCGTGCGCACCGGCATGGTCAGTGACACGAAATCATCGGCGGCGGCACCAGCGTGGTAGGTCAGAACGCTTTTGAAGTCGCCGACCGGTTCCAGCACAGCCACATCACGGCCGAGCACATGGACAGAGAGGTTCATCGCGATGCCCCGCGCTCGCGGCGCAATTCGTCGAGCGAACCGGAGACACCGGCAGGGGTGAGTTGCACCTCGAGGCCAAGCACGGCCAGCACCGCGAGCAGCTTGCGCGAGCCAAACTCGGTAGCGCGGCCACGTTCGAAGCGCGACAAGGACTCTTGGGTGACGCCCGCTTGAAGCGCTATCGCGCCCTGTTTAAGACCCAGCTTGCGACGCTGTTCAGCTACCGCCTCGCCGAGTTCTTGAAGAGTTTGCATTTGATGTATACGTCAAATAAGTGATGTTGTCCGACATATTTTGACGTATATATCAAATAAATCAAGCGACCTCCCACAATAGCGGCTCATGCGGGCCAATAGGTGATCGGACGATGGCCGGATCGGCCGCCCGTTGCCTCGGGTTCTGGGAGCTATTTTACGCTGTAGCCCCGGCCTTCCAGGCACGCGCTGAGCGCCCGGCGATAGTCCATCGCCTTCTGCCCCATCGCGGCCGCTTGCTCCTGCTCCGCCTCCGACATCTGCGCCTGATTCTGCTCGGCGCGGTTGGCATCGCTGGCGCTGCCGATCATGGCGCCGGTGAGGCCACCGAACACGGCTCCCGCGCCCCGGTCCCAGCGCGGCGAAATGGCGGCGCCGATCACTGCGCCGGCGATGGCCCCGATGGCCGTGCCGGTGCCCGGCGGGGGACCGCTGGCCACCACGCGGTATTGCGGCGGCACGCTGGGCGCGCTCGGATCGAACCCGGTCTGGTGAACGGCCCAGAGGCTGCACTCATACCGGTCGCGGCTCTGCTGATCCGCCGACTGGCCGTTCTGCGGATAGGCGTAGACGGTCGTATTGGGCGGCGGGCCGGCATAGGCCGCGGGCGGCGGTCCCGGCTGCGGCGGAGGGGCTGTGGCGCAGCCCACGAGGCCCAGGGACAGGGCCGACAGGGCGGCGATCCCGGCGATGCCCCGAAGGGCTGAAGACGCTTGTAACAATTTGATACCCATGGTCTTTCCGTTACACGAACCCGCTGCTTTTCCTGAACGTGGGGGCGATTCGCGGGTTGACAACCTGGCCTTGGCGCGCGCGATCAGGCAGCCCTGATTATACCCCCCGCCCCAGGCCGCCCCCGCGCCAGTCGGGGTTTCCGGGCGAAAATCACAGCTCGAAGGCAAATTCATGATTTTACCTTCGAATTAGAAAGGGTCGTCGCCAATTGACATTAGACATGCCATTCAGAATGCGACCTATGGGTGGGATTATGCATGCGAGGAGGAGCCCCGCGATGCAATACGTCAACCTCGGCAAAACCGGTCTCAAGGTTTCGCGCATCTGCCTCGGCTGCATGAGCTATGCGGTGCAAGCGGCCGCCTGGCGGCTCGACGAGGCCGCTAGCCGGCCGTTCATCCAGCGGGCGCTCGAGCTCGGGATCAACTTCTTCGATGTGGCCAACATGTACTCTCAGGGCGAGAGCGAGCTTGTTCTCGGGCGCGCGCTACGGGACTTTGCCAATCGCGATGAAGTCGTCATCGCCGCCAAGGTCTATTACCCCATGCGCTCCGATGCGAACGCTCACGGCCTCTCGCGCAAGGCGATCTTCACCGAAATCGACGCCAGCCTGCGTCGCCTCGGCACGGACTACGTCGACCTCTATCAGATCCACCGCTGGGACAGCACGACACCCATCGAAGAAACGCTCGCGGCCCTGCACGATGTGGTCAAGTCCGGCAAGGCGCGCTACATCGGCGCCTCCAGCATGTATGCCTGGCAGTTCTGCAAGGCGCTCCACCTCGCGGACCTGCATGGATGGACGCGCTTCGTCAGCATGCAGCCTCACTACAACCTGCTCTATCGCGAGGAAGAGCGCGAGATGCTGCAGCTCTGCGCCAGCGAGGGTGTCGGCGTGATTCCGTGGAGTCCGCTCGCACGCGGGCGGCTGGCGCGGCCCTGGGCAACAGCTTCGGTGCGCGCCGATACGGATGAGTACGGCAAGCAGATTTACACCGCGGCGGAGGCCACCGACAGGAAAGTCGTGGAGACGGTCGACGGACTCGCCCGCCGCCGCGGCGTTCCCAACGCGCAGGTTGCACTAGCGTGGCTGCTTTCCAGGCCCGTCGTGACCGCGCCGATCGTCGGCGCCACGAAGCTCCGGCATCTGGATGATGCGATCAGCGCTCTCGACGTGCGGCTGTCCGCGGAAGAGATCAGCGAGCTCGAATCAGCCTACTTGCCCCACCCCATCGCTGGAATCATCTGAACACCGCCACCATGAACATGCACATTCTGCGACCGCGCAAGCTCACCGAGGCCATTCGCTCGGTGCTGCGCCACTGGACTGCATCGCCTGCCCGGACGGAGGAGCAGGCTCGAGACAAGAGCACCTGTTGCAATGAAGTCGTGCGTCATCGCACGATTCGACCTCACTGGTATTGGTGAGGCTCGCGCGTCATCGGCGCCTCATCAATGTTGCGACACGCTCCAGGTCTTCCGGCGTATTGACGTCGGGTCCCGGCCTTTCCGTCGCATCGGCGACCCGGATCGCGAGGCCATTCTCCAGGGCGCGCAACTGCTCGAGCTTCTCGGTGTTCTCGAGCGCCGTCGGCGCAAGCGACGCGAGACGCCGCAAGGCGCCGACCCGGTAGGCATAAATTCCGATATGTCGCCGCGCGCCGGCGAAGACCTGCTGGGTCGTCAGGCCCGCGGCAGCCCCATCGCGATTCCACGGCACCGGCGCACGGCTGAAGTAGAGCGCCATGCCCTTCGAATCGGCGACCACCTTCACCGCGTTGGGGTCGAGAAGTTCCGTGAGCGATTCCACCGGCGTCGCCAGAGTTGCGATCGCCGCCTCGCGATCCGAGTCCAATAACATCGCAACCTGACGGATGACGGCCGGTGGGATGAGCGGCTCATCCCCCTGCACGTTGACCACGATGTCAGCTTCCGGCCAGCGCTCGATCGTGGCGAGCTCAGCGAGGCGATCGGTGCCGGACGCATGTGTGGCAGAGGTCATGCGTGCCACCGCGCCGAAGGCGGTGGCCGCGGCCGCGATTGCCGCATCGTCCGTCGCTATCAGCACGTCGCTGGCGCCCGAGGCACGGGCGCGCTCATGGACCCATTGCAGCATCGGCTTGCCATGAATCGGTGCGAGCGCCTTGCCTGGAAAGCGCGTCGAGCCATGGCGTGCCGGGATGGCTACATGGAAAGAGCAGGTCACGCGGATGCCGTGCGCCGGGGTCAGCGGTCGAGGAGCGGGTCGTCGGCGGCGAGCTGCCGTGCCTCCTCCTCCAGCATGATCGGTACCTCGTCGCGGATCGGGTAGGCGAGGCGGTCGAGGCGGCAGACGAGCACCTGCGCTTCGCGCCGATAGACCAGTGATCCCTTGCAGACCGGGCAGGCCAGGATGTCGAGCAGGCGGGCGTCCATCTGGAATCTAACCTCCGGCAGGGAAGAAGGAGTCGATCGCGCGCGTCACGAGCCCCAGCAGCCGGCGCGCGTCGGCGTCACTGAAAGTCGCTTCCACCGGTACGTACCAGGCCGGCGCCGCAACGTTGCCGCATTTTACGGCATCCTTTTCGGTCATGAGCACTGCCAGCCGGTCGCCGAAGTCGAGGTCGGCGGCCGCCAGCGGGTGATGATCCGGAAAAGGGTGCTCGATGACCTCCAGCCCGCGGCCGCGAAGATCGGCAAAGAACCGCTGCGGGTTGCCGATCCCGGCGACTGCATGCACCGGCCGGCCGCGAAAGGCGTCCAGGGGCTGCACCTTGCCCGAGCCCGCCACCTGCCGCGCCTCGGCCGCCGCGAGCCGCATCCGCAGGCCCGAGGCTGCAAGCTTTGGCGGGACGCCGCGGACCGGCTCGCCCTCCACCCCGCCGTTCACCACCAGGGCGTCGGCAGCCATGGCGCGGGAGCCGCTCTCGCGCAG
>JBOIAB010000200.1:0-9591 GCA_050738635.1 Steroidobacteraceae bacterium | reverse complement strand
GACCGTGGCACCTATCCCTCTGGGATCAAGGTCACGGAGGCTGAGTTTCAGACCTTGCATCTCAAACCCCAGGCATTTCACGGCGATTGGAACTACGCGCTGCTCCCGAAGCGCAACGTCAAATGATCAAGTTATTGTCACGCGAATCCTATGCCACTTCATAGTGTATTGCAGCAGCCATTCAAGTCATAGGATATCGTACTTCAATGTGATCTATTGAGGACTGCGTAAGTAGGTGACCATTTCAGAAAAGCTCCGCCTGCTTCCAGAATGCCGTGATCAGTGTCGGTCGGCGCTGCATGGAGCGCAGGTTCCCGCTTGCCCGGTGAGCGACGTCCTTGAGGTTGGTGCCACAGTAGTTAGGCATTGCGTGATGCTTCAGCTATCCCCAGATGCATTCCACTGGGCTGAGCTCCGGAGCGTAAGCAGGCAAGGACTCGAGGACGATCTGACCGTTCTGAGCTTCGAGATGCGCGCGCACGAGTTTGGAGCGATGCGCTTGCAGGCGGTCCCAGATGATCAATATCTTCTTGCCAATCGTCTTCTGCAGGGCTTTCAAGAACTCGATGATCTGGGGGCTCTTGATCGAGCCATTAAACAGCCGGAAGTAAAATCGCAGTAGCTCAGGCCTGCAATCACCGACAACTGCTTCCAGCTAAAGCTGTACTGCAAGACAGCGTGACAACTGTAATCAGTGACATGAAATGATCTCCATGAGATTGTGGCGTTCGCTCAAGTACCGGGCAACAGTCTATCTCCGCAACTACGCGGCGGAAGAGTAACAGGATTGTCGAGGAACCTGAAGGCTCTGCAGACACTCAGCAGATCCCACTGGGCGAGGAGAGCTATGGTCGATGAGTCTCGGGTCGCATGCCAGTGGGCCATGCCAATGTTGTGCTCGACACTGATGACGCTTGCGTGGAACGTAACGTTGGATTGACCGTCCTTGACGCCCTCGGCCCAATACTTGTATATGGCATCCGGGCCAGTCATCGGAGGTTCGAAGGGCGTCTCGTAATAGCGGGCCACTCGGGAAAACAGGCCCGCAACCTCAGCCGGGTTTCCTGTCGTCCACGCATGGCCATAGCCAAGCAACCATCGGGCGAATTGGCCGCGTGAGCTCGCCATCTCCAGCGACTCAGCAGCAACTTCTTTCTGACCGTAAGTATCGATGGGGCTGCCGGAGGTGACGGAGCTTGCGCGCGGTATTGCACGGGCTTGCGATGATGCTATCTTGATTAGATCATTGCCCATTGCGGGCGACCATGCCTGGATGGTCACGGTCATAGCCATGACCGCAGTGATGAAGTGCGTCTTGTTCATGATTGCCGATGCGGCTTGACAAACCTATCGAGCGCAACCATGGCGGTCTTGAACGAGGTCACGCCGTAATGCATGCCGAACATGGCATCGACGCCAAGGTGTTCGCGGGCCACGGCGTGGCGCAATTCCAGCAGATATTCCGGCGTGAACCACGTGTCATTCTGATCCGGTGCGAACAGGTCGCTGGTGTATAGCAGCTTGTAGTGCGGCAGATACACCATCATCTGCCGCTCGCCGGTCTCGGTATGGTAGGGAATCAGCTCGAGACGGTTAGCTCCGTCACCCAGACTGGTCCTGGTCGCCACCCGGTGCCATGTCGGAGCGCGCGGATGTCTTTGTAGATCGTCAGGAATGAAAGTGTGCGATGCGTCGAAGAGGCGAGTCAGTACGGGCTGGTCGAGGTTCAAAGCATAAATCGGAACGCCGCGCGCGACATATTCGCGCAGGCCGCCAATGTGCGGCCACGAGTCAGAGGTCGTGATCACGGCCTTTATGGGCAGGCCCGGGAAGCGGGTGCGCGCTTCATCCAGCACCTTGATCGAATAATCCGCCGAAATCGGCCCCTCCAGCACGACGATGCCATCGCGCTGGCGAATGAGGCTCACGTTCCACGCGCCGGGAATAAGGATTACGCCGGAGTCGATTTCAGTTGCCGGTTGCCCGGGAATACCGAGCGGCACCTCGGCGATCGTGTGCCGGTGTTTCAGGACTTCCTTGCGCGCTTGCCGGGGAATGTCGAGCTCGCCGGGCACGAGTGGCGGATTAACGGTCAACGAAGTGATGCTGACGTCCGAATCGGGCAGACCGTTCCGCTCGATCGTCCATTGTCGCGGATAGCGCAACCCGTCACGCTCGAGCGACCACATGCCGTAGCTGATGCGCGTCGCGACGTCACCCCAGACATTCCAGAACACATCGTACGGACGCGGGGCGGTCCATTCCACCACTTCAGGAAGACTGGTGTAGCCATTGAGGTACAGTCGCACGGGGTAGCCGTGCCAGGTAAAGGCAACCACGTGGTGGGCGTAGCCGTGCAGTTGCGCATCGGGCAGCGCGTGCAGATCGGAAGCCGCGAGTGCGGTGCGGAGCACACGCAGGGGGCCGAATGCGAAGTCCTCCTCGGCTTCCTGTAAATACCTGAACGAAGTCGGCAAATACTTGCTATCCACGATCTGCGCGACCGCCCTGCCGGAGACGATGTAGGCGGGATAGTAGGGAGGGCCATTCCATTGCGAGTGCTGCAGCCACCATTGCGGTGAGGAATAGCCGCGGTGTTGCTGCACGACGCGCTCGCTATCGCTGTCGAAGTCTCGAATCTCATCGAGCTGCATATAGTCCTGCCACCACGGTCCCTCCGGCCGCAGGGATTGTTCGAGCATGTTGCGATGGCCGACTGCCTCGAATCGCAGTGCGTGCACTGAAGCCAACACCTGCCCGCCGCCCATCGCGGCGAGCGCAGCCGCCAGCTCCCCCGGGGCGTCTCCGGCGCGAGGTCGCTCGTGAGCGGTCGCAGCTGATCCTGCGACCAGAACAGCCACCAAGATCACGAGGGCAATTGGGTCTCTCATGCGCTACCTACCCGTCGGCCGTGGTGATGTAGGCGATTACGCAGGCTATGGGATATATCCTGCACTTTCATGGTGTGCGTCATCGTGTGCGGCAGCATCCGGCGACTTGAGAGTAGCGTATGTACTTGGTACCTCATAAGCAGCGAAGGGTTTGCTCCCGGGTCCGCGATTTCGACGGCCCGACCGTCCTGAGCGACGAATGCAGGCGTACCCATTCTTTCGTACCACAGGACCCGGCACCGCCCTTGCCGACCTTCCAACACAGCCCTGCGTCCGTCCGCCCTTTCGGTGTGCCGATCGTCCGCCTCCGGCAGACGCGCACCTCCGCGGATCGCAGGAGCGTCAGGTTATGGCACTCGAATGCGCCGCGACGCAGTACCAATTGCCAGTGCGTCTGATCCATACATCCGTAGCCCGGCCGGCGAAAATGTGGGGCTTCCCCTGATCGATGCCCTTGACTGCAAATTTGACGGTTACGACCGCCGTATTGCCGTAAGTCTGGATTCTTCTGTCTCCCCGCTCGAGGTCGGCGGCGCCTGCCGAGCGGTGATTTGTAGGTACTGCCACTTGTCGTACAGCACGCCAGCTGCGTTGGTATCCAGGAAGCTGTCCGCGAGAATCGGGGCCAACAACTTGAAATCGCCCTGCAGCAGCGCCGCGGAGTACTGGCTGCAAGATGCGCCCCCGTGCGTACTCTCCGGTGCGCGGTGCTGGCCGTCTCGTGTTTGTGCTCAGGCTGGTCTGCCCCGCCGCCGCCGATGCGGGCGGTTCGCTGGCGCTGACCCGGGATGATGTGTGTCGGAGCGTCTCGCAGACCTGTGTCCACCTGACCGCCCAGGCGGACGTACACGTGCGCGAGCGCGGGACATCCGATTGGACCGCTTTTGCCCGAGCGTGGGGTTCGGTGGGGTTGGGCGAAAGCCCGGTCTGGCCGGCGAGCGCTACGACTACGATCAGCTCGGAATGCGCTGGAGCCTGGCGGACCGCCTGCTTCTCACCTTCGCCTGCATCTCGAGCTCTACGAGAGCTCGTTGTGCGCAGAGCAGGACCGCAGCGCCTTCGCCTACGGCGCGGAATGGCGCCAGCCGCTTGGCTCGCGGTTCTCGCTCGCAGCCGCGACCGGCTACGATCGGATGGCTGATCCCTTCGGCAGGGGATACGGCTTCTGGAGCCTTGGACTGACCCACGCGACAAGTCCGTTTGAGCTTACTTCCACGCGACTGCGCGCGCCGTACGCCTCTTCGGGGGGACTCGGCCGGCGGGCGGATGTCCGCGACGCTGCTCTGGCGCTTCTGAGCTCGCGCCAACGAACGGCCATCCCTATCCCTGTGCAATTCCCTGGCTCGATTGATGAAATCTCGAGTTGAGTCATCGGGAGGGGCTCGCAAGTCGGCTGGAGAGCGATGGGCGGGGGCTCAGGTTCTCGAGAATGGGACATCGGTGCTCGCTGCGCCGTTCGCGGCAGCCGCGGGAGAATTCCTCGAGCCGCGCGCGCTGAGCCGCGAGGCGGCCCATCACCTGATCGATGCTATCGATCTTGCGGCGCGCGGCTTCATCGAAGCTCTCGCAGAACCGCGGTGCACCGGCAACGCTCAGGCGCAGCAGGTCGCGCAACTCGCGTATCGTGAAGCCGACCGCACGGCCTTCTCGTAAATAGCGCAGCCGCGCAAGCATTTCTTCAGGGTAACGGCGCCAGCCCGTGCCTGCGGCAAGCCGGCGCGGCAGCAGGCCGATGCGCTCGTAGTACCGGATGGTATCGACGGGGATACCGGAATCTTTCGCAAGCTGTCCGATCGTTCGCAGGCCCATGGCGGTACTCCGTGCTTGAAACCTTGAGTATGCTCCAGGTTTATAAGGGTAGTGTCGACAGCAACCTCGAGATCACCATGAGCACCCTTCGAGCAAAGCTCATCATGAGCCCCCGCACCTCCATGGGCTTGGTCCGCTTGATGACAACAGCCGCAGTATTTCTGTTGACCTGCGGCCGCGGCGCAGCGGCCGGATCGAATGCAACGCCCACCGGGCGCGCCATGGAACCCGTCATCGCAAACGTCCTGATTGCCTGGAATCATGCCGATGCGCGCGCGATCGCCGCTCAGAACGAGGCGAAAGGCGATTTCGTCAGCCCCGACGGCATGCATGCCGCGGGTCGGCAGGAGATAGAAGCCTTCTATGAGGGTGCCTTCGCGAGGGGATACTTGGGCAGCCGCGCCACGGCTTCCGTGGCCCATGTGCGCCGCCTGTCCGGGACAGTCACTCTCGTCGACGGCGCTTGGACCGTCGAGCCCACGGCGGCATCGAAAGTCCGCCAGCCGGAAGCCGGACTCTTCTTCGCCGTCCTTCACCGGCACGGCCAGCGTTGGTGGATTGCGGCGCTAGGCGAACAGAGCAGCGCCAGCACGCTGCGGGAGCTCGACGCCCTGTGACGATCCGTCCATGCGACGCCGACAGCGAAAGCCGGCGGCCAAGCAGCCGGCTTTCAGCGCCCGCGGGCCAACAGTTTCCCCAGGCGGGGTCGCCTTGATTTAGGTGCCAAAAGTGCCGGTACTTTATGGTACGGCGTCGAGTCGCCGACTTGTGGCGCAAGATGGCCGAGGTGGTCGATGCCAAGAAGGCGGATTACGCGCGGCTATATCAACTGTTGATGGATGAGCTGCCTGAGCGGCCGTTACCAGCGGCCCCGGCCGGGGTCAAGATCGAGGGCGAATCCGCGAGGACGGGCTATCGCCGCGTAGACTCGCGCTATGGCCGCAATCGCGGACGCTATGGAGCGCGCAGCCAACGCAACGCTGCGTAGAAATGCCGAAAAGAACATCCGTTGACCTTCTTCGAAACACCCTCTGCCGCGGACATACTGCTTGCGATGCGGCCGCCGCGTTTGCCTGAAGTTCGCTATCGTGTTTACTGGAGGCTCGGGAGCGAGTTCGCGATACGGTTAGTACTGTACCGCCAGAGAACGGAAGCCGTGCAATCCAAAGATGCGACTGTCGGCGGTGTCGACGCGGCGGAGCGGTCCAGCGTCGACACTGGCATTCGAGATTGTTGGCTCCGCTGAGTTATTGGCTGACGGATGATGCGCTTCTTCGGGCAGCGAACGAGATCAGTCGGAAAGTCGGCCGAGGTGTCGAACGTGGTCCTCACCGGCTCCTGCTGCGAAGTACTTCGGTCAGCAGGCGGGATCTCGTAAGGACGCCTCAACACGAGCTTTCAGGCTGAGCGTGGAGTGCAACACGAAGACGCCGGAGTGGCCGACGCGGTGGGAATTGCGCCATGACCATAAACTGTACTCTCGCCGCTCGTCAGGAATGTCTCCCACTGAATGCCCTGAGGGTCTTCGATCCAGCTCTTCTCGCTGTGCGCGTAGCAGCACGTGGTCTCGCCTTCCTCGAGCACAGGGCGCTCGGCCCGTCTGAGCCGTCCATACACCTCTTCGAGCTCGCTGCGATCTTCGACCTGGATACCAAGATGCTCGATGCCCGGCTTTGAGCCACGCTGGCTGATTGCGAAGTTGAGTCGCGGGTCCTCGAGCATCCACTTGGCGTAGTCCTCCTTGAGGACGATCGGCTCGGCCGCAAAAAGCTGTGAGTAAAAGCGAATCGAGGCCGTGAGATCCTCGACCGCGACATGGACGTGTAGACGCTTCATGATGCTCTCCTCTTGTGGGGCCCGGCGGCCGGGATGCAGTTTCGGCCGCCACAACAGTTCTCGGTGAGAAACCCGAGCAGCGCGTTCATCTGCTCGTAGTTGGCGGAGTAATAGATGAACCGCCCCTTCTGCCGGGAACGGACGAGCTCTGCATGGCTCAAGGTCTTTAAGTGAAAGGACAGCGTATTGGCGGGAATGGCCAGCGCCTGCGCGATCACGCTCGCCGCCTTGCCTTGGGGGCCCGCTTGTACCAGTAGCCGATAGACCAGCAGACGGCTGTGCTGCGCGAGAGCGGCAAGTGCTTCGACGGCTGTCATTGAATCCATGATTCTAGAATAATAGAAATGTCGCACGCCTGTCAAGTTGAGCATTTAAAAAGTTGCGGGAGTCGCTTCTCCCCGGATGCCAGCTGCCGCGAGGCGCCTGCCCCAGACCGGGAGGCGCTGCAGGCGATCGGTTTGCAATCCCTGGTGAGGCCGTGTTAGCTCGCGTCCGCGGCTGCTCTGCAGCATCAGGCCGAGCACCAGCATTGCGAGTCGGCCTGACGCTCAGCGCTCGGCTGTTGCGGCCGCGTCGAAAAACGCCTCCGCATCTGCTCTACAGAGCGCGGGATATTTGTACCACATCTGGTGGCCGGCATCGGGATACACGATGCTTCTGCTGTTGGGGATGAGCCTGACGATTTCCTGGTCTATACCCCAAAAATTTGTATGAGACGCCGCCGGACATGACGAGGACCGGGGGGCTGATTTTTCGAATCGCCGCCGGATCGATCTCCGGAAACAAGGTCCCGGAAGTCATCATCACATCCCACTCATGCGCATCGCGCATGGTGTCGGCACGGTCGGCCGGCGACATCTTCTTCCAGGCTCGAGGGTCGTCCAGGACGTAGTCGATGAAAATGCCGACGCCTTCGTCTCGCTTGCCTGCGGCAAAAGCCAGCAAGGCTGTCCGCGAGACCGACGGCACCTTGCCGCTGCCCAATGAGCTTCGCCTATGCGGCGAGCGATTTTTAGCCGCCACAGCAATTCTCCCAATTCAAGGACGTCTGCCCCTTCAAGGCACCCCGGAGACATCATCAGGAATCAAGTCGGAATTTGAATCACGACCTTAGCAGGGGAGCGAATCACCCGGCTTGGCCATGCCCTCCGCTAGTTGCGACTGCTCCTCCGATGCGGGGTCGGGGGCCCTCGCCTACGCTGAGCGCATCGCTGCCGTGGGACTTACGGACGCAGCACGCGCTGCGGCCGCCGTCGAGAGTGCCGCGAATATCAAGCTGGAGAAGAGGCTCACGGCCGAGGCGAACGAGGGCACGAACGTCACTCGTAGCTGTGCCAGTGAGGCGACGAATGCCGACACCGGTGTGCCGACAGCCCAGCCCAGTATGCAGCCGGCGAAAGAGGGCAGCGCACCCTCCAGGAAGAATCCCAACAACACGTCGCTCGACCTGGCGCCGAGCGCGCGCATGGTCCCGATCTGCACGGTGCGCGCGCCCACGGCAAGCCAAGAGATCGCGAAGATACCTATCGTGGCCATGGCGTACACCGCGAGCGCGACGCCGCGCGATAAAGCCGTCAGACGCGCAAAAGTCGCGAGCTGCGCATCGATGGTGCTCTTGCGATCTTGAACGCGGAAGCCCACGGCAGGATCGGCGCGGTGCCGCGCAGTCAGGATCATGGTGATACGCCTCGACATGGGTTCGATGCGCCCTATCCTGCCGGCATCGAAGGTCAGGCTGGCATAGCCCCGCGTATCGGAGAGTCGGCGCATCGCCGATTGCAGCGGGACATAAACCTGCGCGTCCTCATCAACGGCATCGATCCCCTGACCGCGCGTCGATAACACCCCTATCACCATGAAGGGCACCCGGTCGATCATGATGAGCTCTCCGACCGGATCTTGCGCGCCAAACAGCGCCCCCGCGACCGAGCTGCCGAGCAGCGCGACACGATGCAGGCGCCGATTGTCGTCCGCAGCGAATAGCCGCCCTTCGCGTACGGGCCAATGCCTCATGGCGAAGAATGCAGGCTCGACACCCATGATCTGAGTCTTCTTGGACAGGGGACCGGTCTCGGTGCGCAGGGATAGTACCGCTGAGGCGGAGGAGCGGACACTCGAGAGCTGACGCTTGAGCGCCGCATAGTCGGCCTGCGTGATCTCTGCCGGCGCGCCCTGCAGTCGGCGCAGTCCGGTGACCGGCGGCTTGGGTGTCACCACGATCAGCTCGGCGCCGAGCCGCACGAACTGCTCGTCGACCCTCGCCCTCGCGCCGAGGGTGAACCCGGAGGCGGCGATGACGCCGCTAACCCCGATTGCGGCCGCAAATAGAATCAGGCCCGACTGCAGGCGAAAGCGCAGCACATTGCGCGCAGCGATCCGCGCCAGCTGGGCATATCGTCCGCTCACCCACGCAGCGCCTCGATGGGGTCGACTCTGGATGCTTTGAGGGCGGGAACGGCGCCGAATATCACCCCGAGGAGGATTGAGAGCGCCACCGCCGCGGCGAGCACTGGAAAGTCGATCACGAACGGCAGGCGTTCCACTGCCGAGACGGCTTGCGTGCCGCCGACGCCGATGGCCACGCCGATGAGCCCGCCAAGCAGCGAGATCAGGCCCGCTTCGGCGAGGACTTGTCCCGCGATCGCCCCGCGGCTGGCGCCAGTCGCACGGCGCACGCCGATTTCCGCTCGGCGCGCCCCGACTCCGGCCAGCATCACTGCAAAAATGACGATGCCTCCTATGATCAAGGCGAGAACCGTGATGACGACGAGCAGCGTGCCGAGGGCCGACCCCATCTGTTGCACCCGTGCCATGATGGCGCGCGGACTGGAGACTGTGAAGTTGTCCGGGGCGCCGGTATCGAGGCGATGGCGCGCGCGCAATAATTGGCGCAGATCGGCCTTCGCGGCATCGCTGCGCTCGGGGTCTTTGAGCTGCACGATCAACATGGTGAGGTAGTCACTATTGAACAGGCGCTTGGCGGCCGTATTCACCGGGATGAAGATCAGATTGTCGAGGCTCGCGCCGGTCGGTCCTGCCCCGCGCGGCTTGAGTA
>JBOIAB010000199.1:0-16966 GCA_050738635.1 Steroidobacteraceae bacterium | reverse complement strand
ACGACTATGTGGTCGAGGCCGCCGCAATCTCCCAGCGCATCGGCAAGCCCGTCAAGCTGCTCTGGAATCGACGGCAGGACATCCAGCACGACTTCTACCGTCCCGCCGGGTACAACCACTTCCGCGGCGCTCTGGACGCGAAGGGTAGCCTCGTGGGATTTACGGATCACTTCGTGACGTTCAGCCATGGCGGGGAGGTCGCTCTGTGCGCCGAACTGCCGCTCGATATGTTCCCCGCGGGTTTTGTTCCCAACCTGCAATTTGGGCAGACTATGATCGAGCTGGGCGCGCCGACCGGTCACTGGCGCGATCCGAACTACAACGGGCTCGCCTTTGCGTTCGAATCGTTCATCGATGAGATCGCGCATGCCGGGGCTCGCGATCCGCTCGCGCTGCGGCTGGAGCTGTATGGGTCACCGCGCGTCATGCCCGCACCGCCATTACACAGGCCGGGCCTACACATTCCGCCGTTCGATACGGGTCGGGCGCGCGGGGTATTGCAACTGGTCGCCGAGAAGGCCGCCTGGGGCAAACAGCAGCTGCCGCCGCGTACCGGCATGGGGCTGGCGTTCTGCTACAGCCACTTGGGTTACGTGGCCGAAGTGATCAAAGTCAGCGTCAACGAGCGCGGCTTACCGCGCATTCACAAGGTCTGGGCAGCCGTGGATGTGGGCCGACAGATCATCAATCCTGCTGGCGCCTACAATCAGGCGCAAGGAGCAATTCTGGACGGGCTGGGCTCGGCGCTGCATCAAGGCCTCACGATCAAGGATGGCGCCGTGGTCGATACGAACTTCAACACCTTTGGCTTGCTGCGTATGCGCGAGGCGCCCCCGGTTGAGGTCCATTTCCGCATCACCGACAACCGACCGACCGGACTGGGTGAGCCCACTCTGGCGCCGGCGATGCCGGCACTGACCAATGCACTCTTTGCCGCGACCGGCAAGCGCATTCGCAGCCTGCCGATCGATCCAGAGCTATTGAGGAGCTGATATCGCGCCGAAGCCCTGTTCCGCTGACTACCGGGACGGCAAAATAATCTTCAAGCCCGCAGCCTTCGCCAACTGCTGTTGGCGGACATCGAAAGTCGCAAAGTATTTGAACTCCAGCTCAATGGCGCTTGCGACATGCACGATGTCCAAGGAACGGCAGCCGATCGACCGAGTGTGTTTGCGGCTCAGGTCGCCCGCTTTTCTCAGAGTGGCACGCCACAGAACGTCCCCCTGCTTATAGCGTCCCTGGGCAAAGTCGTCATCGAGGGCGGCCATGGCCGCATCATGGATTTTGTCGGTAATGATCCCGCGATATGCGGCGAGACCGATGCCGTTGGTCAATTCGACACGGCCATGGTGAGTGACGAGGAGAGGATCGCCGATCTTTTTCCGCCAGTCGGCCATTGCACGCGACTCGGGCTCTTTCAGATAGAGCTTCAGAAGCGCGCTAGGGTCGACGTAGATCGAATCAGCGCTCGCCACGATTCTCGTCGTGCAAGGCTCGGGATTGTGCCTTGGTCATGGCACGAGGCTGGTACGAATTGAGTCGCGCCCAGTAATCAACCGGAGGCGGCGTCGCGGCGTTGTCCGGGGTGTAGAGCGTCAGACGGTATCGGGGCTTTCCCTTCTCGGTCAGGATGACCTCCCCGTGGGATTCGACTAGCTTCCTGACCTTGGGAAAGCGGTTACGCAGGTCTCGAATGGAGGTGCCCATAGTGAGACAGAAGTGTATCACAACTCGACTGGATGCATCGGACTGAGCCACAGAATGTCGAGCTGGCCAGCGTTTTCGGCTCGGCTATCGGATGGGAGCCGCGTAACGTAAGCGCGCCGTTATGAGACGGAAAGCTTGGTAGATTTGAATTCCCCCCACGCCGTCCCGATCAAGCCCTGCTAGGATGGCGCTACGGTCAGGTGAAGAATAAAAGTAATGATCCGGCCGCAGTCATCCGCCCGAGGGATCGATGGATGCCTCGGACTCAATTCGTAATTTGGATTTAAGCTATTGAAAAAGAAAGAATTTCTGGTGCCCGGGAGAGGACTCGAAGGCGGCCTGAAAACCCTTTAGCGACGGACAGCGGGTTCGGGTCGTCCAGTTACCCTCAGAGTTACCCAGCCGCCCAGCCGACGGCTTGCTACGCCCTGAGCCGGCTTGATCGGCTCCAAGACTCACGGCTCCAAGCCCAGGCAGCACGTGCTTGTAAGGGCGGGCGATGGGTCCTAGGCGGGTGGGTATGGGGTGTGGAACAATCCGCCTTATGACGGCGCGGAACGAAAATATGCTGGTGGCAATTGAGGGCAGGCGGCACGAGCTTGAGGGGATCTGCCGTCGGCGCGGCGTCCGGCGCCTGGAGCTGTTCGGCTCCTGGAGCTGTTCGGCTCCGCTGCGAGGGAGGATTTCGGTCCGACCAGCGATCTCGATTTCATCGTGGAGTTCGGGGCCAGCCCCTCGTTGGGTGATTACTTGGGGTTGCGCGAGGAGCTTGAGGCCCTGTTTGCCCGGCCGGTAGATCTCGTAATGCCGAGAGCGGTCCGAAACCCCTATATCCGCGCTGAGATGGACCGAGACCGCCGCCTCCTGTATGCGACGTGAACCGGCCGCGTATCTCTGGGATGTCCGCGAAGCCGCCCTGCGGATTCGTGAATTCGTTGTTGGCTACGACTTCGTAAGGTACACCAGCAGCGAGCTGGTTCAGTCCGCGGTCGAGCGGCAATTTGAGATCATCGGGGAGGCCTTGTCAGCTCGCAAAGGTCGCGCCGGCAGTTGCGTCTCAAATCCCCGATTACCAGCAGATCATTGCCTTTCGCAACATCCTGATCCACGGATATGCCGTGCTGGACCAGTCCGTGGTTTGGATGGTGATCCAGGGCGATTTGCCTGTGCTTGAGAAGGCGGTTCAAGAGCTTCTCGACGCGGGACCGCCACCACTGGCCAAGGCTCTGTAGTGCGCGCACAGCTCGCGGCCCCATTGCTCACATCGCACTGACTCAGTGCTTGCCCGGAAAGCCGCTGAGCCCGTGGAAGGTCATGTAGAGCGAATAGACGCTCACGGCGACGGCGATCAGCATCTCGAGGCACAGGATGGCGACGCCGTATTTGTACCAGGGCTCTTGGGCGGGCGGCTCGGAGCTCGGGTGCATGGCGATTCTCCAGGTGTCAGCGCGGCTCGCCCATCGCAGTCTCACGAGCGGGCGCGGTGAAGAACACTCCGTGCTCCTCCGGGCGCCGCTCACAGCGTGCCGCCCAGAGATAAAAGAGCACGAAGGGGACGAACATGAAGAGCGTCACGCGCAGGTATCCATCGTGGATGCTCGGCTGTCCGGCGAAGATCAGCGGATAGACGATGCCGCCGGCTGTGGACAGGCCGCCGATGAAGCCGGCCGCGAGCCCCGGACGCTCGGGGAACAGCAACGGGACGAGTGCGAACGTGCCTCCCGTCGCGAACGAAAGGAATACCCCCAATGCCACGAGCACCGAGACCGACGCCGGCAACGAGCCTGAAAGTCCCGCCGCCGTGAGCCCCGCCATCGCGAGCGTGATCAGGACCAGGGCCATGCCAAGCCAGTGGAGGCGGGGCGCATAGGGGAGGTTCTTGGCGATGAATGGTAACGGCGTCCATCCCCGCCGCTGGAACAGATCGGACATGTACCCCGCGAACGGTCGGAAGAGGGAGGCCGTGAAGGATTGAACCGCGGCGAAGGTTCCGGCGGCGATCTGCAGACCCACGACTCCGCTGAAGCCGAGCGCGAGGATCTGGACGTGGAAGCCCCGCGCGAAGTAGCCGGGCAGCCAGGCGTTCATCGAGATCTCGAGTCCGAATGACATCGCGTAGGCCAGCATCAGCGCGATCGCAATGTATCGGCTCCACACGAAGATGGCGCCCTTGAAGTCGCTTGCGCGGCGCGTTGTCTGCTGCCGCGCCGCCGACTGCGCCGCCTGGCCGCGCATCAGATACCAAGCCGCGATGCCGAGCGCGATGAAGCCGAGCCAGAGGAATGCCGACTGATAGGAGGTGCCGAAAATGCGCGGCAGCAGCAGCGCGCCGACCCCCGCTCCGACGTTACCGGTCCCCGCATACAGGCCCTCGGCCGTGCCGATCTCCCGGGGCTCGAACCATTGCGCGACGTGTTGAATACCGATCACGAACGACACCCCGGCGGCCGCGACGACCAAGCGCTCCGTGAAGAGAAGCTGATAGCTCGTGGTGTAGGCAGAGGCGATCGAGACCAGGCCGCAGACCGCGAGCACCACGGCGAAAGTGCGCGGCGCGCCGAACCGGTCCGCAGCCCATCCGGCGATCATCCGCCCGAGCGGCGCCATCCAGATGGCCGAGCTCGCGAGCAGTCCCAGCGCTCCGATGCTCAGGTGATACCGGACCGCAATGCTCGGACTGAAGGCGGCGGTTGAGAACCACATGAGAAAGCACCAGAAGAAGCCGACCGTCGCGATGACGAGTTGTTCGACCTTGTGCGTGCGCATCGCTTGATCCATATGGACTCACCTCGGACGCAAGCCAAAAAAAGCCGCCAACCCACGCACCCGATATTCGGATGTTCCGGATTGGCGGCATTGCCTTTGAGCGGAGCCGATATTGGCTCTGCGACGGCGGGCGTGTTTTGCGGGCCCGCTCGCTGCGATTGCGTGCAATGTATGTGCCAGGGGTCGACGCCAGGGACGCCTCATCCTTACAGCTCAAGCGCTTAGCGCTGCGCGCGTCGACAGTGTCTCCGCTCGCGGCGCGATTTGCGACCCAACAGGAGGCAAGTACCTAGCCGGTGCTCATGTGTGGTGCGCCGGGGCCGCACTGGCCGCCAGCAGCGCACGGATCTCTGGCAGGCAGGAACCGCAGTTGGTACCAGCGCGCACCCGTTCCCCCACCTCACGCGCCTCCGTCAGACCTTCTCTGGCGATGAGCCGGCATAGCGCGTCGCGGCCCACGGCGAAGCAGGAGCACACCAGTGGACCCGCATCATCTCCCGCGTGCAACGGCCGTCCTGCGAGTAGCGCCATGCGCTCGGTGGGCTCCACCTTCTCTCCGGCGAAGAGCGATGCCAACCAGCTGCGAGCCGGCAACTCGGGACGGCGGGAGAAGTACGCGCAGCCCTCCAAGCGATCCTCCAGGAGGTGTACAGCACGGTAGCTGCCCGCTGCGCTATCACAGCATTCGAGGCAATCGGCATCGGGTGTCGCCGCGCCCAGTATTTCCCTCACCCATTCCGTCCAATCCCCGGGCAGCTGGCGACCTGCCAGCTCGTAGCGCAGAAACCCGGCGCCGCACACCCTGGTCCACCAGGTCGCACTGTTGGTGTCTATCGGTCTGCGTGCGAGCACCACCCCATACCACTCCACCGGGAAGGGCTGCACGCTCGCCGGCGTGTGCTTGAACTCCGGCTCGCCCGACAGCGGGTCTACTACCGGGTTGACCAGTGCTCCGACGCGTGCCTCGGAGGCGTACACATTATTCCAGTGCATCGGGACGAACAGCATGCCACGCGGGATCTCCCCGCTGATCCGTACGCGCACCACGATGGAGCCCCAGCGAGTGCTGACGGTGGCAAGCTCGCCCTCACGCACTGAGGCGAGCAGGGCGTCATGGGCGTGTAGGTCCACGAACGGCTCCGCGACGTGCTCGGCCAGCCTGGGCACGGGGCCGGTCCGCGTCATGGTGTGCCACTGGTCGCGGACTCGTCCCGTGTTGAGTACGAAGGGATAGCTCTCCTCAGTTGCGTTTCCGGGCGGCCGGGCGCGCACGGGGAGCAGGCGCGCCTTCGCGTCAGGATGCGCAAATCTGCCATCCCGGAAAAGTCGCGACACCGGGGCGTCGTTCCTGCCATGTATCGGCCACTGCGTCGGCTCGAGCTCTTCGTATTCCGTCGCACTGAGTCCGGCGAGGCCGCCAATATTGAAGATGCGGGAAGCGCGGCTCGCCACCACAGAAAGCCGCGCGTGCTCATCGAAGATCTCCCGCGGCGATCCGTAGCGAAACGCCTCGCCAAAACCCATCCGTTTCGCCACCTCGCACACGATCCACCAGTCCGGCCGCGCCTCGCCCGGCGGCGCGAGAAACTGCCGCTGGCGCGAGATACGCCGCTCGGAGTTGGTCACCGTGCCGTCTCGCTCGCCCCAGGCCGCCGCGGGCAGCAGCACGTGGGCGAGCGCAGTCGTGTCGGTATGGGCCATGCAGTCGGAGACCACAACCAGCTCGCAGCGCCGCAGAGCCTCGCGCGCCCGGTCGGCGTCCGGGAGACTCACCACGGGATTCGTGGCCATGATCCACACGGCCTTGATCCGCCCGGAATGCATCGCCTCGAACAACTCCACGGCCTTGAAGCCCGGACGGCCGGCAATCCGCGGACTGCCCCAGAAGGCCTGGACGGCGGCACGGTGCTCGGCGGACTCGAGCTCCAGGTGCGCAGCCAACATGTTCGCCAGACCCCCCACCTCGCGCCCGCCCATGGCGTTCGGTTGACCCGTGAGCGAGAGCGGCCCCATGCCAGGCCTTCCGATCCGCCCGGTGAGCAGGTGACAGTTGATGATGCTGTTGACCTTGTCCGTCCCTGATGAGGATTGATTGACGCCCTGCGAGAAAGCCGTGACGACGCGTTGCGTGGATCGGAACAGACGGTAGAACTCGCCTATCCGCCCCGCGTCCGTCCCGCAGACCGCGGCGACCGCCGCGGGATCGCCAGCCGTACTTGCCGCCTCCAGAGCGTCGTCCGCACCCATTGTGTGCGAAGCAAGGAAATCGGCTTCGTCCGCTCCGTCGCGGTGCAAGTGCCAAAGGAGCCCATTGAACAGTGTGACGTCCGTCCCCGGACGAATCGGCAGATGCAGGTCGGCCAGTTCCGCGGTCGGGGTGCGGCGCGGATCGATGACCACCAGCTTGAGGTCTGGGCGCCGCTGCTTCTCGCGCTCGATGCGCCGGAACAGCACCGGATGGCACCAGGCGGTGTTGGATCCGGCGAGGATGACGAGGTCCGCGAGCTCGAGATCCTCGTAACACCCCGGCACCAGATCTTCGCCGAAGGCCCGCTTGTGACCAGCCACCGCCGAGGCCATGCAGAGGCGTGAGTTCGTGTCGATGTTGGCGCCACCGATGTAGCCCTTCATGAGCTTGTTGGCGACGTAGTAGTCCTCCGTCAGGAGCTGTCCCGACACGTAGAGTGCGACCGCCTCCGGGCCGTAATCGCGAATTACGGACGCGAATCCCTGCGCGACGTGAGTCAGTGCCTCATCCCAGCCCGTGCGCGCGCCCCGCACCCGCGGATACAGCAATCGCCCCTCGCTTCCCAGGGTCTCGGCGAGCGCCGTGCCCTTCGAGCACAGACTCCCAAGATTGGCGGGATGCTGCGGATCACCGGCGATCTCGAATGCGGCACCCGCACGGCGGGCGATCACGCCGCAGCCCACCCCGCAGTAGGGGCAGGTCGTTCGTACGGTTGTCGGCATCAACAGCTACCCTGTCGCGGCCGCCGCAGGGTTGGCCGAAACCGCTTCGGGGCCGAAGAGAAGCTGATCGCGCAGCGGCCCGATGTCGGTGCCGCTTGCCATGAGGCCCAAATACCACGGACCGTGCCGCGCGTCGCCGTAGAGCACCGCCCCGCGCAGGCGGTTGTCGCGGACGACCAGCCGCTTGTAGAGGCCGCGCCGATGATCGCGAAGCACCAGCGACTCCCCGCCATCCGCGCCCGCGAAATCTCCGGCCGAGTACACCTCGATGCCGGTAACCTTGAGTTGCGTGGCGGTTACCGATCCCCGGTAGCGGCTCACACCGAGTTCCGCCAAGTGCGCTGCGCACACCCGCGCCTGCTCCCAGAGCGGCGCGACAAGGCCGAACACGCTGTTGCGGTGCTGAACGCATTCGCCCACGGCGTAGATGCTCGGGTCGAATGTCTGCAGGGTGTCGTCGACCAGCACACCACGCTCGCAGCGCAGGCCGGAGCGGCTCGCGAGCTCGACATTGGGACGCACGCCTGCCGCCATGACGACGAGATCCGCCTGGAGCTGACTGCCATCCTCGAACTCGAGGCCCGTGGCTCGATCCTCGCCCAGCACCGCAACGGTCTTTGCCGGCATGCAAAACTTCAAGCCGCGGGATTCCAAGGACGCTTTGAGCAAGGCCGCCGCGGACGTATCGAGCTGCCGCTCCATGAGCGTTGGCAGCAGATGCACCACTGTCACGTCCATGCCTCGCTTCGCGAGGGCATGGGCCGCCTCGAGCCCGAGCAGTCCGCCGCCGATCACGGCCGCGTTCCTGTACTGCTGCGTCGCGGTCAGCATCGCACCGACATCCGCGAGGTCCCGGAAAGTCACCACGCCCGGCAAATCCTTCCCCGGTATCGGCAGCACGATCGGCGTGGAGCCGGTTGCGAACAACAGCCTGTCGTAAGGGGCCTCCACGCCCCGGCTCTAGCGCACCAGGCGCCGACGCCGGTCGATCTCGAGCACGCGATCGCCGCAGTGCAGCGTGACACGGTGCTCGGCGTACCATTGCAGGCCGTGCAGGATGATGTCCTCCGCCCGCTGCTCGCCCGCCAGCACGGGCGAGAGCAGGATGCGGTTGTAGTTGCCGTGGGGCTCCGCGCCGAACACGGTTATGTCGTAGGCGTCGGGCGCGAGGCGCAGCAGCTCCTCGACTGCTCTCATTCCCGCCATCCCGTTGCCGACGACCACGAGCCGGCGGCGTCGGCAGCGCGCGGCCTGCTGCGGCTCCACGCCGACCCACACGCGGCCGTCGAGCAGCCGGATCGGATACGCGTTGACGGACTTCTCCGGATCCTCGAGGCAGCGGCCGGTCGCGAGGCTGTAGTGATGCTTGAACAGCGGCGAGGCAACAACCCTCTCCCCCTTGATGTCGCCGACGATGCCGCGCGAGAGCACGCTGGCGCCGCTCGCAGGGTCGATGTTGTCGAGGGCGTAGACCGACTCGCCGATGCGGAACACCGCGATCTGGTGCCCGTCGACGAGTGCGCAGACGCCGGTCTGAGGCAGGATGTCCTCCGTCGGGCAGATGGAGGTCCAGGCGATCACCCCGCGGCTTCCTGCAAGCGGCTGCGCTCAGCCGGGGTCGCCGGGCGGATCTGTGAGCGCTCCGTCACGAACACGACATTGCCGTCGGGTGCATCGCTGTTGACGAAATGGCGGAACCGCCGCCGGGTGGCCGGATCTTCAACCGCCTGCTTCCATTCGCACTCGTAAGCCGCGATCACCCGCGCCATGTCGGCCTCGAGCTGCGCACCGATGCCGAGGGAGTCCTCACATACCACCTGCTTCAGGTACTCGAGCCCCCCTTCGAGACCGTCCCGCCAGGTGGCGGTGCGCTGCAGACGATCCGCGGTGCGGATGTAGAACATGAGAAGCCGGTCGATGTAGCGGATGAGCGTCGGCTTGTCGAGGTCCGCGGCGAGTAGCTCGGCGTGGCGCGGTCTCATGCCGCCGTTGCCGCAGACATAGAGGTTCCAGCCCCTCTCGGTGGCGATCACGCCAACGTCCTTCCCCTGCGCCTCGGCGCACTCGCGCGTGCAGCCTGACACGCCGAACTTCAGTTTGTGCGGCGAGCGCAGGCCCTTGTAGCGGTTCTCGAGCTCAATCGCGAGGCCGACGCTGTCCTGCACCCCGTACCGGCACCATGTCGATCCAACGCAGGACTTCACGGTCCTCACGGCCTTGCCGTAGGCGTGTCCCGACTCAAAGCCGGCGGCGATGAGGTCCGTCCAGATGAGCGGCAGCTCGTGCACGCGGGCGCCGAAAAGATCGATGCGTTGTCCGCCGGTGATCTTGGTGTAGAGTCCGAACTTGCGCGCCACCTCGCCGATCGCTATCAGCTTTGCAGGCGTGATCTCGCCGCCCGGGATGCGCGGCACCACCGAGTACGTGCCGTCCTTCTGCATGTTGGCGAGGAAGTAGTCGTTCGTGTCCTGCAGCGGGGCGCGTTCCCGGGCGAGCACGAACTCGTTCCAGCAGGAGGCGAGAATGGAGGCGAGTGCCGGCTTGCAGATATCGCAGCCGAGCCCTTTGCCGTGCCCGGCAAGCACCACCTCGAAGCTCTTGAGCTCGCCGACACGGATCAGGTGAAACAACTGCTGCCTGGAATAGGGGAAGTGCTCGCAGAGATGGTTGTCGAGCGCGACGCCACGGCGCAGCAGCTCCGCCTCGAGGATCTGCTTGACGAGCGGCCCGCAACCGCCGCAGCTGCTCGAGGCCCTGGTGCTCGACTTGATTGCGCCCACCGTCCTGCAGCCGCTCTCGACCGCCGCGCAGATCGCACCCTTGGTCACGTTGTTGCAGGAGCAGACTTGCGCGCTTTCGGGCAGCGCGGCAAGACCCGACCCGGCCGCGGCGCCGACGCCCTCCCGCGCCGGCAGGATCAGCTCCTCCGGGTGCTCCGGCAGCGGCAGCCCATTTAGCATCATCTGAAGGAGGTTGCCGTACGCGCTGGCGTCGCCGACCAGCACGGCGCCCAGGAGATGCTTGCAGTCTGAGTCGACGACGAGGCGTTTGTAGATCTCGCGGCGTTCATCCACGAAGGCGTAGATGCGTGCACCTGGCGTTGCGGCGTGCGCGTCGCCGATGGACGCCACATCGACGCCGAGGAGCTTGAGTTTGGTGCTCATGTCAGCGCCGGTGAACGCGGCATCTACAGCGCCGGCAATGTGGCGGGCCGCGACCTCCGCCATCTGGTAGCCGGGACCGACCAGCCCGAAGATCCGGCCTTGCCACGACGCACACTCCCCGATCGCATATATGTCGGGGTCGCAGGTGCGGCAGGCGTCGTCGATGACGATTCCGCCGCGTTGACCGAGCGCAAGTCCCGCCTCCCGCGCGAGTTCGTCCCGCGGGCGGATGCCGGCGGAGAACACGATGAGGTCGGTCTCGAGGGCGTTGCCGTCGGCGAATTTGATGGCATGACGCGCCGACGAGCCGTCGGTGATCGCTTGCGTGCTTTTGCCGGTGTGAAGGCGCACACCGAGCGCCCCGATCTTCCGGCGCAACATGTTGCCGCCGCCATCGTCGACCTGGAGAGCCATCAGGCGTGGCGCGAGCTCCACGACGTGCGTCTCCAGGCCAAGGTCGCGCAACGCTCGCGCCGCCTCGAGTCCCAACAGCCCGCCGCCGACAGCCACGCCGATGCGTGCTCGGGCGGCCGCGCCGCGGATCGCCTGCAGATCCTCGATCGTCCGGTAGACGTGGCAGCCGGGCCGGTCGCTGCCGGGCACCGGAGGCACGAAGGGACGGGAGCCCGTGGCGAGGACCAGCTTGTCGTAGGAGACTGCGATGCCGCTGCCGGTGAGCACCTTGTGCGCGGCGCGATCGATCCTGACTGCGCGCTCACCGAGACGCACGGTGATGCCGCGTTCCTCGAAGAACCCCGGTGGCACGAGATTGAGCTCCTCGGCCGTCCCGCCCGAGAAGAACGAAGAGAGCTGCACCCGGTCATAGGCCGGCCGCGTTTCTTCGCCGATCACGGTGACGGAGAACGCTTGGCCGGCCGGCAATCTCTCGAGAAACCGCTGGCCCACCATGCCGTTGCCGACGACTACGATTCTTGTCATGTCATGCGCCGCGCGCGACCGCTGATCAAAAAAAAACGCCGCCCGGCCCGCGAACGCGCAGATCAACTCTGCGGCACTGGGTCGGCGGCGTTGCCTGCAGGGCCCGCATCGGGCCTGCTCGGGGGGAGCTGCAAAGGCCATGCCACGGGGCACTCGATATCCTGTTTTGAGCTCTTGCAGGCACTTAGGACTGGGCATGGAAGACCCGCGGACCTGGCGGCGCATTCCGCTGCTTCCGAAAGGGGCAATTACCCGGCTCTTCGCACAATCACAGTGCAGAGTCTGGACCGCCAGCTGGGCCCGGTGCGCCTACCTCGTTGTGCACGGGGATGGTGCGTGTAGTGGCACGACCGTTGCACCACCGGGATATGACCCTGAGCCCACGCACCGGGCGGCGCGACCGCAGGTCCGCCGCCCCGATTCCATGAGTGACTGCGGCCTACGCGTCCTGCTCGTCGATCAGAACGTCACGCGGGCCTCTATTCTGGAGGAGGGTCTGAAGGAGGCGGGCTATCTCAACGTGACGGTCGTCCGGGACATGCAGAACCTGCTTCGCAGGATCGTCGATGAGGACCCGGATGTGATCTTCATCGACCTCGAGAACCCCAATCGCGACGTGCTCGAGCAGATGTTCCAGGTCTCGCGGTGCGTGCGCCGGCCGGTCGCGATGTTCGTCGACCGCTCCGACACCGACATGATCAAGGCCGCCGTGGAGGCCGGCGTCGGTGCCTACATCGTCGACGGGCTGAAGAAGGAGCGGGTAAAGGCCATTCTCGACATGGCCGTGAGCCGCTACAACGCCTTCCGCGAGCTGCACGAAGAGCTCGAGCGTGCGCGCACGGCGCTCGATGAGCGCAAGCTGGTCGAGCGGGCGAAAGGCATCCTCATGAGGGAGAAGGGCCTCACCGAGGAAGCCGCCTACGGCCTGATGCGCAAGGCGGCCATGAACGAGGGCAGGCGGGTGATCGAGATCGCACAGGCGGTGGTCACCGCCGCGGGACTGCTGAAGACATGACGAAGCTCATCATCGGATTTATTCCGCTGCTCGATTGCGCCAGCCTGGTTGCGGCAAGTGAGTGCGGCTTCGCCGCCGAGGAGGGGCTCGATCTTACCTTGGTACGCGAGACCTCCTGGGCCAACATACGCGACCGGCTCATCGTGGGTCACTTCGACGCGGCGCATATGTTGGGTCCCATGACCGTCGCCTCGAGCCTCGGCATCGGGCATATCAAAGTGCCGCTAATCGCCCCGTGCGCCCTCGGCCTGGGCGGCAACGCGATCACGGTATCGCTGCCGCTCTGGGATCGAATGGTACGCGAGGGCGGAGCCGTCAGGGGCCACCCGCGGCTGCAGGGCATGGTGCTCAGGCGCGTGCTGCACGCGCGTGCGCGCGAGGAGTTGCAGCCTCTGACCTTCGGGATGGTGTATCCGTTTTCTTGCCACAATTACGAGCTGCGCCACTGGCTGGCCGCCTCGGGTATCGACCCGGATCGCGACGTCCGCTTGGTGGTGATTCCGCCGCCGTTTCTCGTCGATGCGATGCGTGCGGGCCAGATCGACGGGTTCTGCGTTGGCGAGCCGTGGAGCAGCGTGGCGGTGGATGCGGGAGTGGGCGCAATCGTGGCTTGCACCGGTGCGATCTGGCCCTTCAGCCCCGAGAAGGTGCTGGGCTGCCGGAGCGAATGGGCCGAGCGGCACCGCGCGGAGCTGAGCGGCCTGATTCGTGCGCTGTACTGGGCGGCCCGCTGGTGCGAGCAGCCGGAAAATCATGCTGAGCTCGCAAGGCGTCTCGCCGAGCCGCGCTATGTCGGCGTCGCCGCGGAGCTCCTGCATCGGGGGCTCACAGGCCGCCTCGTCCTGACTCCCGAGAGTCTTCCCACGGAGCTTCCTGGCTTCTATCTGCCAGCGAGCCACTCGGCTACCTTTCCTTGGGTGAGCCACGCTCTCTGGTTCTACACCCAGATGGTCAGGTGGCGGCAGATCGAGCCCGCGCTGGAGCATCCGTCGCAAGCGGCCGGTACCTACCGGCCCGACCTCTATCGCGCGGCGCTCTCGCCGCTCGGTGTCGAGTCACCACGAGAGGACACCAAGCTCGAGGTGTTCTTCGACGACGGGGTGTTCGATGCCGCCGATCTGACGAGCGGGTTCAGCGGTCGGCCATAGCACTCGAGCAACTTCAAGCGGATCGGTCCGCTGCCCGGGGCCGGTGCGAGCCCGAGCGTCTTGCCCGCCCTTGGAGCGCAGAGCTTAGGTTCGCGGCCAGATGGCGAGCGATCTACCACTTCCTCGGGCACCACTGCGGGTAGCTGAATTCCCGAGCAATTTCGCCATTCGCGCGCCTCAACCGCGAGCTGTGGCATGGGCGTTGCATACGTGCCATCCGAACGGACCCAACAGAGGGTCCGCCAGGCAAAGCCGCCGATCTCCGTGTATCCGCCGTGCAAGGCGGGATACGCGATCCGAGGTCGGCGGCTCTTTTTTTTGGGAGATCGTGGCGTCATGACTTTCCTCTTGATCAAGTACACGCGGCCGGCGGCCGTGTGCGTTGCCTTGGCGGCGGCTTGCCTCCCAGCGGTCTCTCGGGCTGACGGGCTCGATCCATTGCTCACAGCGATCGAAGACTCGATACCTCTCGTCAACCTCCGACTCAGGTCGGAGACGGTGGACCAGGACGGCTTCACCGACCAGGCGGACGCAGTGACCCTGCGCAGCCGGCTCGGATTCGAGACGGGCGACGCGTGGGACACATCCCTTCTTGCGGAGGCGGACCTCATGTGGCCTCTCGACGACCAATACAACAGCACCATCAACCACCGGACGGAGTACCCGACGGTGTCGGACCCGGAAGACACCGCCCTCGATCGGCTCCAACTCACGAACACTTCGCTTCCCGCCACGGCGGTGATCGTAGGCCGCCAGCGTATCAACCTCGACGACCAGCGTTTCATCGGCAGTGTGGACTTTCGCCAGAACGAGCAGACCTTCGACTCGGCGCGCGTCAGCAACAGTTCGATCCCGAAGGTCACGATCGATCTGATCTACCTCGACCGCGTCAACCGCATATACGGCACGCGCTCGCCTGTGGGCCGTTTCACGGGCGACAGCTACCTGGGGAGCATCTCCTACGACACTCCCTTCGGGAAGCTCACCGGGTTCGGCTACTTCCTGGCGTTCGATCACGACCATCCGGACTCCACTCGCTCCGTCGGAGTACGTTTCGCTGGAGCAAAGACCCTCGAATCAGTCGTCGTTCATTACGCAGCCTCCTATGCGGATCAGAAACCGTACGCCGACAATACGCTTCGTTTCGACAACGATTACTACGCTGGCGAAGTCACTGCCACGCTCCACGATTTTACCGCGGGCGGTGGGACTGAGGTATTGGGTGGCAACGGCGTCAAGGGTTTCACGACGCCGCTTGCGACACTCCACAAGTTCAATGGGTGGGCGGATGAGTTCCTGACGACCCCCGCCGACGGCCTGCAAGACAGGTATGCCAAGGTCGCATATCTCGTAAAGCGCGTCGGCTTCTTGAACTCGGTGTCGGCCACGGCCGTGTACCTTGACTTCCGGTCCGATCGCTCGAGCATCCACTACGGCACGGAAAGGGACTTGATGCTGCTTGGCAGGTGGCGACGGTACAGCGCGACGCTCGCGTACGCGGATTACTCCCGGGATGAGTTCGGCGCCGACACCCGCAAGCTCTGGGCCGAGCTCGATTATGTGTTGAATGACAATTGACGGTGCATGGTAAGGACGGCCGGAACGGTGGCACGAAGCGGGCGGAAGTCAGACTTGAGGCGAGGTGATTTGGTCGTCACACCTGATCGGCGGAGATAGTAACCTGATCAGCGTTGTCGTCCCGTTCGTCTTCGGTCCGTCTTACCCCTGGCCGGTCTGTTGTGGCTGCTTCGCGATGCCTGCTGAGTCCAGTGCCGTCCTTGAGTTAAGCAAGGTGCCCGTCCCCGCCTCCACCGCTACGCGGCCACTCCGTGCGGCTGGGTTCGTGGAATCAATAAGTCAGCCGAGATGTGAAATCGCTCTCGAAGCTTGCGGATCATGGACATGCTGAGTTCGCGCTTGCCAGTCATGACTTCGCTCACCCTGCTTGGCGTGCCGAGAATCGGTACGAGATCCGTGCGCGAGAGGCCGTGCTGCTCAATCAGATAAGTCAGCAGCTCCGGCAGGCTCGGCATCCGGCGGGGCCAGCGCGTACGCTCGTAAGCCTCGATGAGGCGCGCTTGCGCGGTCATTCGCGCTTGACCAGCGGAATCGCTCGAGCGCATCAACTTCTCGACGAGCGACTTCGCCTCGGCATGATCTGCATCATTCTGAATGATGATCAGTGTCGCTTTCATCACACGGTCTCCGCGTCAACCTTGTCGTACTCCTCATGAGATCCGAAGAAACGGATCATCACCACACCGTTCTTGTACTCCACCAGAGCTATCAGGCGATAGTCATTCGCCTTGATGTTAAACACTACTCGGCCGCTCTTGAGAACGCTCACTTTAGGATGCGCTTTTTTCCCATCTTCCGGTGTCGTCCATTGCGCCCTCTCGATGATGGCTCTCCAGGCGTCGTACTGGCTGCGCGCAGCCTTGATCCCGCGGTGGCCGGCGCGCGCTGTGAAGTACTGCTCGACCACGTCGGTCCCGATGAGGATCACAAGGCGATTCTACGCTTAAATTCCACAAAATGGAATCACGAATTCCATATTCTGGAAAGTACGGCGAGGCATCGTTGATGCCCATGGCGTGACGCACGCCAAATCATCGAGCGCTGTATCTCGGAAGCGACGGCGTGGGGGCGTGCCGGAGTTCCGGAGGACATCGGGCCGATGATTGCCGCTCTCCTCTCCGACGAGAATCGCTGGGTGAACGCCCAGAGAATAGAAGCCTCGGGCGGATTCGCTCTTTGACCCCACGATTGACCGACGGCGTGCTGGATCGGGATGGGGCGCTTGGCACAGTCGGAGACGTCGCCGATGCGGCGGACTATCTCGCAGGCGATTTCTCCGGCTTTGTAGGTGGCCAGCATTTGCTACTCAGCGGCGGAGGCGCAGGTCGATCCGGACGGGTTGTGCCGCGAGTCCCTATCGCGTCAGTCGACCGCAGCAGGCGACTTAGATACGATCTTCTATACCATGCAAGCCCTCGAGCTCGCTGCGTGGAGAGCTCAGAAATTAAGAGTGGATGGACTGCGAGCAATGAATCTCAGAGATTTCAAAATCAACATCACTGACGACCAGATCGAGGATCTGAAGCAGCGCCTGCGTGCGACGCGCTTGCCCGCCTCTATCGACCCGGAAGGATGGGACGATGGGGCAAGCCTCGCTTTCATCAGGCGATTGGCGAACTATTGGTTGAACCGATTTGACTGGCGCGTCCAGGAGACGCGCCTGAATGATCTACCGCAGT
>JBOIAB010000198.1:0-1593 GCA_050738635.1 Steroidobacteraceae bacterium | reverse complement strand
GTGGTGGTGCTCCTCAGGCGCCGCGACTACCGCGAGCTACGCTCCCAGTACGGTCAGCCTGATCTCACCCAACGGCAGGATCAGGACTGATCCCGCGTCGTCTCGAGCCCGACCTCCGTCTCCTCTTCCTCCTCCTCGGCACGCTCGTCGGCAACGTCCGCACCGCCGGCGCGCTGCAGCACCGGAATCCCGGGCACGGTGTCGTTGATGCTGCCGCGCGTACGCGCCAGGCGCTCATCCACGTAGATCAACTCGTGCTTGCCGATGAGCACCACGTCGCCGTCATTGAGATAGTGCCGGCGAACCCGCCTGGACTTGACGTAGATGCCGTTCGTGCTGTTGAGATCCTCGATGACGCACGAGTTGGCGCTGGTCGTGATCTGGCAATGATGCCGGCTGACGAACCGGCTGTCGATCTGCAGATCGTTGTCGGCCGTGCGGCCGACGATGACCCTGCCCTGGCTGAGCGAGATCTCCTGCACGGTGCGGCCGTCGGTCGCGACCAGCAGCCTCCCCAGGGACGGCAGCGCCGGATCGGAGCCGCGCATGCGCGGCAGCGCCAGCTCCGTGGCGGCCTTGATCTGCTGTTGCGTGCGGGCCGCGAACTCCACCCATTGCAGCTCGCCCACTGCACTGTCGATGTCCACCGATGTGACCATGCCCCGGTCCGCGGTGTAGGCGGCCATCATCGCCGTATCGCACAGCGTGTTGATCAGCCGCGGCACACCGCCCGTGAAGCGGAAGATTTGCGCGAAAGTCTCCTCGGCGAAGAGCTGCTGGTCGCTCGCGCCGGCGACCTCCAGGCGGTGCTGGATGTAGCCGCGGGTCTCCGTCTGCGACAGCGCCGTGAGATGGAAGCGCAGGCGCACGCGCTGGGTGAGCTGCACCAGCTCCGGCGCATCGAGCTTCGCGTTGAGCTCCGGCTGACCCGCGAGGATGATGCGCAGCACCTTCTCCTTGGTGGTCTCGACTCCGGAGAGGAGGCGGATTTCCTCCAGCACGCGCAGCGACAGGTTCTGCGCCTCATCGACGATCAGCAGCACCTTGCGCCCGGCGGCGTACTGCTCGATGAGGAAATTGTTGAGAGTCGCGATGATCTCGCCCTTCTTCATCTTGAACGGCGAGAAGCCGAACTGCACCAGGATCGCCTGCAGGAAATCAACAGCCGAGACCTGCGTCTGGTTGATCTGCGCCACCACCACGTCCGACTGGATCTCCTTGAGGAAGGACTCGATCAGGGTGGTCTTGCCGGCGCCGATTTCACCTGTGATCACGACGAAACCGTCGGTGAACCAGATGGTCGACTCCATGTACGCCTTGGCGCGGGCGTGCTGCTTGGAAAGATAGAGGAACTGAGGGTCGGGACTCAGTCGGAACGGCAGCTCTTTGAGCTTGAACGGGTCGAGATACATGGTTGTCTGCTGTTGCCGACAGGCGGTGCGGCGTTGGCGTTGGACCCGCTCTGACCGGGCTCGTTCCGCCTTCTATCTTACGGGATGCGCAATCCGGGAGCCAGTTCGGCAAGCAACCGCCGTGCCCGCCGGTCGCGGCCGGCGGCCGTGGGCTCGACGATGGTGCAATGCCCGACCTTGC
>JBOIAB010000197.1:0-9238 GCA_050738635.1 Steroidobacteraceae bacterium | reverse complement strand
GAGCCAACTCCTCGATCAGCAAGATTTGGTAGGCGTATTTGCGACTCAGTCGATCAGGCGCGTAGACGAGTACGGCCTGGATCTGTCCTTCGGCGGCGAGGTCTCGTACGCGTTCGAGGCCCGGCCGCTCCAGCGTCGCCCAGCTATAGCCTTCGTCTTCGAATACCCACTCCTTCGGAACCTCCAGGTCGTGTTTCTTTGCGAACTCGAGCAGCGCTGCTGTCTGACTCGCAATCGTGTGTTCCTCGCGCTGTTGATCCGAGGACACTCGAGCGTAGATCGCCGCCAACTTCATGAATGCTCTCCCTTACACGTGAGCCGACAGGACGTTGCTGTGCAGGTACCAAAAGCTCGTAGACCTGCGCGAGCTTCTGTGCGCGTAGTCGATCAAACGTATAGTCGAGACGGACTTGGAAGGCCAGACGTCTTGGACGTCTCTCAGCCATGCCCGCGTAGGGCGCTCAGAAACGCTCCCAGGGCGCGTGTGACGATTTCTCCGATCGTCAAGCCGCTGCTGGCGGCGTACGAGCGCAACAGGCGCACGGTGCTTGGTGGAAGCTTCAGGGTGATCGGGATCGTGGCTTCCTCGACCGGCACCGGATGGCCGAGCTCGGCAGCTTGCTCGAGATACCGATAGGCTTGGCGCAGTGACAAACCGAACTCGCGTGACAGCGTCTGTGCGGCCCCGGACAGCTCCGTATTTTGCTCGAGCAAACGATGCGCGGCATTCAGCAGCCGCGCCTTGTCCGCCTTCGTGGACCGTCCCATGGGACGTAAACATATTACTTCTTGAGACGCAGATCAAGTACCGGCCTATCGCGCCAGCCCGTCACGATGCGCTCAAACTGAAAGTTCGCTTTTGCGTAAGGGGAGTGGCCACTCCTCCCTGTGGGGTACCTGCCTCGGTCGGGAAGAGCTTCCCGGACTCCACATATCCAGCCTTGAGCCAGTCCCGCAGAACTTGCTTGTCCATCGGGATATGGCTATCCAGCCATCCGTGGCCGAAATTGTCGAAGCAGCCTCTTATGTCCCCCTCGAGAATCCAGGGCGCCGAACCTTTCTGCGCCAAAAGATTAAACACGCGCTGGATGGCGTCCTGCGTCCCTCGGCACCGACGGAAGCCGTAGGAGTGAGGGTCGGCTCGTGTTTCCGCCACCGGCTCCAGCCCGAGCAAATATAGAGCTTGCTGAGCTCGAATCGTCATGGTGGGGATTCCCAGTGGGCGCATCTTCGTGCTCCCGCGCTTGGGGATGTACACCCGGCGCAGGGGCTGCGGTCGAAGACCGCGGCTGCTCAACTGCTGGATGGCTTGCCATTTGGCTTCCGGGGTGGTCCAGGTCTCGCCGTCCACGCCCGGTGTTCGCTTGCCATCGCTTTCCGACACTCGTTTCACAGCCAGTGCCTTGGCCGAGAACGAGTTGACCAGGAACCTTTGCAGGGCTTTCACCCGGCGCCAGTCCTGATCACGAGTTGCCTGGGCGATACGGGTCTGCAGTCCTCTCACGCGATCGTGTACGATGGGCCAGTGGACCTGGTCCCATTCGCTCACGCTGCGGGAGGCCGCAGAATCCGCTTTCGCAGATCGCATGCTTGCTGACCTCCTATCGAGTTGATTCGGCATACTTTCTCGCCCTACCACACCAAGCGGAAGTCAGCGCCCCTTTCGGGTGGAGCACGTGGTCTCCTATCCGGGCCATTACAGCCCGGCGTTTGCTTTCTCCGCGATCCCTTGCCCGCTGTCCCTTCACACGCTTTGCAGCTCGCAGACCCCTGCGGCCCATCCGCAGGGGAGGACAACGGGTTTACCGAGTTCCACGACGATGACACGGTGGGGTGGGTGCTGCCTGTCTACCGGCGGTGCTGTGTCAGTGTGACCCGACGAGGGATGAGGTCATCCGACCGCATGCCGTTTTGGCTCAGGCGCCTACAGCTACTTTCGCCTGTCAGTAATGACGGTAGTTGTAACAGCAGTTCACTTCGAGTTCACCCGACCACCGAGCCTAGCCCCTCGTCCGCCGCGTAGCTGGCAGACTCCAGAACCAATCCTCGCGGATCGATTCCGCCGCTTGCGCGAGGGTGCATTGTCAGGGCGCTTTAGACGGCTCCTCACGGACTCCGCCTCAGCCCATAGGCTACGGGTGACTGAACACCCGGTCAGCTCCATCACTCTCCGAGCAGGCGGGCTGACCATCATCATCGTGGCTTTGCGCCACTGAAGAAGTCTCACCTCCTAACCTCTTACGTTGAACTTCTCACAGCGACTCTCGTCGCACCCCTTGGATTACTCTATCGTTCATGGACCAGAATCTATGTCGCCTTATGCCGCGCCCGAAACTCGGCCGCTCGCACCCGACCACAGCAGCGGCAGCGCCAGCGACGTTTCGCTTGGTCCACCTTCAAGTTGTCGGGCGTGAGCAAATGGCCATTGCCGCAGATACCGGTATGGCCCTGGGCCCAGGAATACGTTCTGCGGAAAAGCACACCACATCAGTTTTGGTTGCTCCAAAGCAAGCCCCCACTATCATAATTTCCGGCATGCCCACTGCGGTCATGAGCCGGAACCCCTCTAGGCCCTACTCGGCCCACAGAAACCTCCGCGACGCGTCGGGCTTCAACACAATGCGCTCGCCGATCGCCTCGATCAGCGCCGGCCGCGACCGCTCCGGGTCCTGGCCGAGCCGTTCCTCAAGTTGATCGACCATCGCCAGAAACCGCTCGCCGATCCGCGGTGCGAGCCGGGCGATGGTGGGCACCTTGACGTCGCGTTCTGCCTGGAGCCGGGCGCGAGCTCCTCTTCCGCCGCCGCCAGCCGCTTCGCGAGAGTCGGCGATGACTTCAAGAGACCAGACGCGATGCATCGGCGAGGTTCTCTTCGTCCCTTTAAGACAGGAGGGCCTCACGTCGCCAGCCGGGATAATCGCGCATGAGCAGAGATCAGTGGCAACCCTTTGACCTCCGCACCTCGCCCCTCAGATTGGCGCGCGGTGAACACGATTGTCCCATCAGCGAGCCGCCAGTGGCGGCCTCGCCGCCGCGGGTTCTGCCCCGCGAATGTGGAATATTTGATGCTCTTAAAGCATTATGCTTGACACGCATAATGTTTTAGGGACAAATTCCGCTATGGAGCTATCGTTTACCAATCGCGCGGCAGAACTGAAAGAACTGGATCGGGCCGCCACCACCGGTGGATTGCTCGTCGTGTTCGGTAGGCGCCGCGTCGGCAAGACACGGCTCTTGGCGCACTGGCTTTCACACCGAGGCGGGTATTACAGCCAAGCCGTCGAGAGTACCTCGGATATTCAGCTAGAACAGACCTACCGCGACATACAGCCACAACTCAGCACGTCGGTGCAGCCAAAGTCTTGGGCTGAGTTCTTCGAGATTCTCGGACTCCAAAAGAAAAGGCGCTGGATCCTCTGCCTGGACGAGTTCCCCTACCTGGTCGCCGCCGACCCGTCGTTGCCGAGTGTTCTGCAGCGCTGGTTGGATCACTCCCAGCCCAAGCAGAGCCTGGTGATTCTATCGGGCTCGAGCACACGTATGATGAACGACGTGTTTCTCGACCGTTCGGCGCCGCTCTACGGTAGAGCTCGCAAGCTCCTACACGTCGAGCCCATGAGCTATGCGGCCTTCTGCCGGGCATGTCGCCTCATCCCTAGTCAGATTGCGTCCTTTGAGCGCTTCGCGCTCGTCGGAGGTACGCCGAAGTACTGGGAATTCGTCGACCCGGCGGCCTCAGTTCTTGAACTCGCTGATGAGCTCTTCTTCGGGTTCGCCCCCTATCTGGACCAAGAACCAGCACGCATTCTGCGCGACGAGGGCATATCGGGACTCAACGCGCTGTCGCTGCTCGAATCCATCGGACGCGGTGCGGAGAAACCTTCGGAGATAGCCGCTCGGCTCGGCACGGCCCAAACCAATTTATCACGAGTACTTCAACAGCTGCTCGATTCATCCATCCTCGAGCGCGAGCTTCCGTTTGGTGAGAGTGTACGCTCCACCAAGCGCACGCGATATCGCATCCACGATCCAACATTGCGCTTTTGGTTTCGGGTCTATTCCCCTCATCGCAGCCGATGGCATGGGTATTCGGCGCCGGTGAAGCAAAAACTTCTCCACGACCATGTATCGACCGTCTTCGAGGATTTCTGCAGGCAGCGTTTCCCGGATGCCAGCCGATATTGGGAGAGCGATCTGGAATTCGACTTCGTGCGATCGGACACGCGCAGCGACGGTAAGCCGACCCTGATTGTTTCTGAAGTGAAGTGGAAGGAGATCACTCTCGAGGAGCATCAACAGATTGTGAAGCATCTGGAGCAGACGTGGCAGCGGTCCGGGTTGCGCAACAAGTACGCCGACGTTGCATTTGAAGTACTTGACCAGAGCATTCTGAAGACATTGCGACTTGAGCCACCGACGGGCGCGACGCACCGGAGGCGATCTCGGCAGAAGTAAGGATGGCGCGCAAATGGCGTCCGAGGGGCGGGCTCGATGCAAACCGTTGCAATGTGCCTCATTTCGCTGCATTACCGGCCAATACTGCCGGTACGAGGACGGGATAGGCGCATTCCGTTGCGCTTTGGTGCATCACATTCGGAAGACCTCAGTTCGGAGCGAGTCGGCAGGGCACCTGCACCAGGCGATTCTTGGTTATCTCGCAACTTGCGCGGCTACGAATCGGCACCCACTTGCATTACTCTCGCCTCCATGGACCAGAATCTATGCCGCCGCCTTATGCGGCGCCCGAAATTCTGCCGCTCGCGCCCGACCACAGCGGCGGCAGCGCCAGCGACGTTTCGCACGATCCACCTTCAGGTTGTCGGGCGTGAGCAGATGGCCATTGCCGCAGATACCGGGTATCGACATGGGCTTGAGGATGCCATCCAGGGATAAGCAAACCACATGAGTTTTGGTTGCTTCAAAGCACGCCCCCGCTACCATTTGCAACGGTTTGCACCGTCGTGCACCGGATTGCATTGATGCGCTCAGGCACGATGTGCACTGAATTGCACCGGTATGCACGTGATCGCACCACCCGCTTAACCGCCTGCGCCGCTGTCGACCGCTAGGTCTTCCTCATCGCATCGAGCGCTGCTTGCGTGAGGAATCCGCTGCGGGTCTGTCTATGCTTCTTCGCATATTCATCGATCTGCTTCAACAAGCGTCCCGGGACAGTAATGTTGATCTTCTCCGCTGGTCCGAAGAAGCGCTCGATGGGCACCTCAACGATGCCCCAGGTCCAACCGCTGTACTCGCGATGGGTCTGCCAGTCGCTATCATCGAGTCGAAAGGTCGAACCGGGCTAAGATCAATTTAGAGGGTCTTCCGGTTTTAGTGTGGGTAAAACTGGCTGTTCGATCGCGTTGCGGGGCCGAGATTCATAGGGTTTCCTGCATATTTGGCGAGACGAGAAATCTGGCATGATTTGCGGATGCCCAAGACACGCAGGCCACGCCGGCTGGCCGACGCATACGCCTTCGCTGGTTTTCGTGCCGGCTCCGTGATGCACGGCCGCTTCGGCGATCCGCAGTCGCGGATCGTCACCCTCGCACGACGCGCAAAAAAACGTACTGTGGGACTTGCGGGACGATGCATCGCAGCTTTTACGACCGCGTGCGCCGCCAGGTGCGCGATCTGGCGAGCGGACCGTATCGCATTGTCCTGGATCTGGAAGTGCGCCGGGTTCGCTGTCGCCAGGGTGCCGCGGTGAAACGCGAGCGCCTGGAGTTTCTCGCCGACAATCCGTTCTACACGCAGCGCTTCGCGCACTACGTGGGCCGGCTCTGCCGCTCGGCGACGATCAAGGATATCGCCGAGGAGTTGCAGCTGGACTGGGACGCGGTCAAGGAGCTGGACAAGCAGTACATGCGCGCACAACTGAAGCGCGCCGGCACTCCAGGCCCCAAGGCCATCGGGATCGACGAGATCTCGATCCGCAAAGGCCATACCTACCGCATCGTGGTCAGCGACCTGATGAGTCACCGCCCGATCTGGTTCGGGGGGCAGGATCGCTCGGAAGCGAGCATGGATGAGTTTTATCGATTTATTGGGGAAAAGAAGGCCAAACGGATTCGCCTGGCCGTGACGGATATGTGGAAAGCTTTTCGCAACTCCACTCGCCATCACGCCCCGCAGGCCGCCATCCTGTTCGACAAGTTCCACGTCCTGCGGCACCTGAGCGAGGCGCTCGACACGGTGCGCAAACACGAATACGCGCGGGTGGAGGGCAAGAAACGCACCTTCATCAAAGGCCAGAAGTACACTTTGCTGTCCCATCCGCAGAATCTCACCGGCGACGCTCGCAAGAACCTCAAGCTCCTGCTCGCGGCAAACAAGCGCCTCAACACCGCCTACCTTCTCAAAGAATCCTTCGCACAGTTGTGGGATTACAACAGCGAGGCCTGGGCGAGAAAGTTCTTCGAGAAATAGCGCGGGTTATGCAGCACCCACAGGACGCGCGAGTGCTCGAGCTGCGACCACACGACCTCGCCCTGACCCCACTTGAACAGGTGCCGGGGAAACTTCAGACCTTTCTCGCGAAAAGCCTTCACGGTGGCCGATGCGGAACCCGTACGGTGAAAGGTACGAAACAGCTGTCGAACGCTCTCCTGGATGCGCACGTCGGGGTCCAGGCGCAGCTTCCCCTGGCTGTCGCAGATGAACCCGATCGGCACGCGCATCATCAGCTCTCCGCGGCGTGCCTTATTGAACAAGCCTCCGCGCAGCCGCGCACGCAGCACGTGAAGCTCGGCCTCACTCATGGCGCCCTTCAGGCCCAGAAGCAGCCGGTCATTGAAATGCGCCGGGTCATAAACACCGTCCTCATCCAAGATGAGGCTATCGGCGAGAGCGCAGATCTCCAGCAGCCGATGCCAGTCCGCATTGTTCCGTGCGAGGCGCGAGACCTCAAGCCCCATTACGATCCCCGCACGTCCCAGACTCACTTCGGTCACCAGACGCTGAAACCCTGCTCGATCAGCCGCGGAAGCGCCCGACTGGCCGAGGTCCGAATCGATGACGATGATCTGGTCAACTCGCCATCCGAGCGCTACCGCCCGCTGGCGCAGGTCGTACTGCCGCTGGGTGCTCTCGGTGTTCTCGAGCACCTGACGAAGCGTCGACTGCCGCACGTACAGGTAGGCGTTCTTCTTGAGATGCCGAGCCTGGACCTTTGAATGGCTCTCCGAAATCATGGTGAACCTCCGATGCCGTGGTCAATGCCATCGTCGTCAGGATCTCGATCAAAGGCTGCTGTATGCCGAGTGGTACCGGGGAAGTTGGCGGTGCCGCGCTGGACACGAGGCTTGCCGAGTGTTCGCCGGCGCACCTCATCCAGGCAGCCATGCCCTTGCGCATGAATAGCGCCAAGCCCCGTACGGAGCGGCTGTATCGATCGCAGTCGAGGAAGTCTTTGCGCAGCGACTCGTAATGCCGGACCAACGCATGATCGTCGCAACCTCGGTCGGGCGCTGCTACCGGGGTTTTTTTTTCCCACGTGCCAGAGCACGCTCCACGGTGCGCCGGTGTACCCTGACGTCAAAGCGCTGGGCAACCGCCGAGATGAGGCTGTGGATGCCGGCGTTCGGGTTCTCGGCACGCAGCTCTTCGATAAAGCGCAACACCTCGGTGGTGATCTTATGCGGCGCGCGCGGCCCGCGCTTTTGCGGTAACAGTCCGACCAAGCCCGCTCGTTCGAAGTCGCTCTGCGCCTTGTAGAACGTCGGCCGCGAGATGCCGAAGCGAGCCGCAGTCTCCGCGATCGGTTGCCCTTCGGTGCGCACTCGACGCAGCATCTCGTAGCGGACCTGGACCAGATCCCGAGGATCGAAGAAGTCGTTGCCCGCAAAGCCCGGATCGTGCACATCCTCCGGGTAGGGGTTGGCCGTGCCGCTCTCTTTGAGCGCGACGAGCTTCGAGTCGGGTGTAGCCGGCTTGGGCATGTAATTGTAATTATGCCTCTCATAGCACGGATGTCAAGCCGTAAACGACCGTCAGCTACGCTGAAAGTACGGACGTGATGGCTTAAGAGTGCGAGCAGTGGACGGTGATCTCGGCATCATGTCGTCTGCACTGCGGCATCTTTTTATTTACTCTCGCGGCGTAATTTGCTTGACGGCTGCCGCCGCGATTTCCTTTGTACTCTCGGTCGGGCCTCGCGTTGCCGCGCGATCAGCGCGACGAGCTGCAGGAGGTCGTCGACGCGAAAGTGTGCACGGCCCCCGGAAACGACCTCAAACACGCTAGGCGCAGCGATACTCGTCCACGATGCGGGCAGGCGCCTGAGCGCACCCGCCTCGTCGTAGTAATACACACGATCCTCTCCCCCTGTGAGCCGCCGATCGGCCAGAGTGAACTCCCGGCCGTAAAGCGGGTGAAAAGGATGAGTCACCCGAAAGACTTGCACTCCATCGATCGGATTACGTGCAGTTGACGGTCTTCGCGAAGGGGCGCGTCGAGCGAGCGATCCGCTTCGTGCGCGACCGTTTCTTCGCCGCGCGACGCTTCAGCGACCTCAAGGATCTGAACGCCCAGGCGCTCGCTTGGTGCGCCGTGGAGGCGGCAGAGCGTCCCTGTCCGGAGGATCGCAGCCGCACCGTGCGCGAGTGCTTCCAGGCCGAGCGGGGGCACCTGTTCGCCTTGCCCGATGAGCCCTTTCCCGCCGCCGAGCGCGTGATCGTGCACGTCCACAAGACCCCGTACGTGCGCTTTGATCTCAACGACTACTCCGTCCCCCATACCCATGTGCGCCGCACCCTCGAGGTGCTCGCCACCGTCGAGACCGTCCGCATCGTGGATGGGAGCGCCGTGATCGCCACCCACTCGAGGAGCTACGACCGCGGCGCACAGATCGAGGAGCCTGCCCATATCAAGGCACTGGAAGCGAAGAAGCGTGCCGGGCGCGCCCATCGCGCCACCGATCGGCTGCACTACGCCGCCCCGAGCGCCGCGCGCTTCTTCCAGCTCGCCGCTGTGCGCGGCGTGCATCTGGGCTCCCTCACCCGAGGCCTCATCGAACTGCTCGACACCCACGGTGCCACCGCCCTCGAGGCGGCCATTGCCGCCGCGCTCGCCGAGGACGCCCTGCACCTGGCGGCCGTGCGGCACTTCATCGACCTGCACCGCGCGCAGCGCGGCCAGTCACCACCGATCCCAGTGACGCTGCCCGACGATCCTCGCGTACGCGATCTCGCCGTGCGCCCGCACAACCTCGCCGAGTACGAAAAGCTCGCCCAGGAGA
>JBOIAB010000196.1:0-29067 GCA_050738635.1 Steroidobacteraceae bacterium | reverse complement strand
CTATGAAAGTCAGACCCTCGGTCAAGAAGATCTGCAAGAACTGCAAGATCGTGCGCCGCCGGCGCGTGGTCTACGTCATCTGCTCCGATCAGCGCCACAAGCAAAGACAGGGGTAAATGGCGGAGTTTTCGGTTAAAATACTTCGTTTTTCCTCGCGGTAATCACAATGGCACGCATAGCCGGCATCAACATCCCGATGAACAAGCACGTATGGGTCGGGCTGACGCATATCTACGGCGTCGGTCGGGCACGTGCGCGCAGCGCCTGCGAGGGCGCTGGCGTCAACCCGCATACCCGGGTCAAGGACCTGACGGAGAACGAGGTCAACGCCATCCGCTCGCAGATCGCCAAGTTCGCCGTCGAGGGCGACCTGCGCCGCGAGGTTTCCATGAACATCAAGCGGCTGATGGATCTCGGCTGCTACCGCGGCATCCGGCACCGCCGGGGCCTGCCGGTGCGCGGCCAGCGCACCCGCACCAACGCCCGCACGCGCAAGGGTCCGCGAAAGCAGGCCGTGAAGCTGAACGCGCCTCCGGGCAAGGCTTAATTCGAGGATATGTAGAACAGTATGGCTGAGCAAAAGCAGCAGCAGGGCGCAGCGGCAGGGGCCGCGGGCGGTGGCGCCAAGAAGCCGAAGAAGGCGCGCAAGAACGTGCTCGATGCGATCGCGCACGTGCATGCGTCCTTCAACAACACCATCGTCACGATCACCGATCGCCAGGGCAACACCCTGTCCTGGGCAACCGCGGGCGGCTGCGGCTTCCGTGGCTCCCGCAAGAGCACGCCGTTCGCTGCCCAGGTGGCCGCGGAGAAGGCGGGCGTGGCAGCTCAGGAGCACGGCGTGAAGAACGTCGAGGTCCGTGTCGGCGGCCCAGGCCCCGGCCGGGAATCGGCGGTTCGGGCCCTGAACAATTGTGGCCTGAAGATCACCAGCATTGCGGACGTCACGCCGATCCCCCACAACGGCTGCCGGCCGCCGAAGAAGCGCAGAGTCTGAGGTCGAAGTATGGCGCGTTACATAGGTCCCACGTGCAAGCTCGCTCGCCGCGAGGGCACCGATCTCTTCTTGAAAAGCGGCGTAAAGCCCTTAGAAAGCAAGTGCAAGCTCAGCGTGCCGCCGGGCGGCATCAAGGGCGAGCGGCGCCAGCGCCTCTCCGACTATGGCACGCAGCTGCGCGAAAAGCAGAAGCTGCGCCGCATGTACGGGGTGCTGGAGCGTCAGTTCGGCAATTACTACGAGGAGGCGGCCCGCCGCAGCGGTGCCACCGGTGAGAATCTGCTGAAGCTGCTCGAGTGCCGGCTGGATAACGTGGTCTATCGCATGGGCTTTGCGGCTACCCGCGCCGAGGCGCGGCAGCTCGTCAGCCACAAGGCGATCACGGTGAATACGCGGCCGGTGACCATCGCTTCCTACCAGGTGAAGGCGGGGGATACCGTGGAGGTGCGGGAGAAAGCGCGCAAGCAGCTCCGCATCCAGAGCGCGATCGGCATCGCCCAGCAAGTGGGCCTCCCTGACTGGGTGGAGGTCAATGACAAGGAGTTCCGCGGCGTCTTCAAGTCGGCGCCCAGCCGTGATGATGTCCTGCCGGACATCAACGAGAACCTGGTCGTGGAGCTGTATTCGAAGTAATTCTTCCCCCTACGCGCAAGGCGCTTCGGGGGACGGCCCCCTCCAGGCGCAGGCGCACCCGGGGAGACTCGTTTTCTTGTTTGGGCCGGCCGTCCAGGCCGGTAAGGTGAGACTGCAATGCAGGGATCCGTTTCAGAGTTCTTGAAGCCCCGCGTGGTCAAGGTGCAACCCGTTGCCCCTCGCCAGGCGCGCGTCACCATCGAGCCGTTCGAGCGGGGCTTCGGCCATACGCTCGGCAACGCGCTGCGCCGGGTGCTGCTCTCGTCCATGCCCGGCAGCGCCATCACCGAGGCTGAGATCGAAGGCGTACTGCACGAGTACACCAGCATCGAGGGCGTCCAGGAAGACGTCGTCGACATCCTGTTGAATCTCAAGTCGGTCGCGATCCGCATGCACGCGCGCGATACCGCCGAGCTGCGGCTGCAAAAGAAGGGCCCCGGCCCGGTGACCGCGGGCGATATCCAGACCGACCATGACGTCGAGGTCGTCAACCCGGAGCTCGTCATCGCCAACCTGACCAAGGCGGGGGAGCTCAGCATGACCCTGCGGGTGGAACGGGGCCGCGGTTACCGTCCGGCCGCCGCGCGTGCGGTGTTCGAGGAGCAGTCGCGTCCCATCGGCCGCCTGCAGCTCGATGCGTCGTTCTCGCCTGTGCGTCGTGTTACTTACTCCGTCGATGCGGCTCGCGTGGAGCAGCGCACCGATCTCGACAAGCTGGTCATCGACATCGAGACCAATGGCACCATCGACGCTTAGGAGGCCATCCGCCGCGCCGGCGCCATCCTCAAGGATCAGCTGTCGGTGTTCGTCGATCTGCAGGGTGAGGAAGAGGCCCAGACCAAGGTCTCCGAGATGCAGTTCGATCCGATCCTGCTGCGTCCGGTCGACGAGCTCGAGCTCACCGTGCGCAGTGCCAACTGCCTGAAGGCGGAGAACATCCATTACATCGGTGATCTGGTGCAGCGCACCGAGGTGGAGCTGCTGCGCACGCCGAACCTCGGCAAGAAGTCGCTCACCGAGATCAAGGAAGTGCTGCAGAGCCACGGGCTGATGCTCGGCATGCGGCTCGAGGGCTGGCCGCCGGCAAGCCTCAAGCACGACGACAGCCGGGACGTGATCTAAGGGCGATCCATGAGACACCAACTTTCCGGGCGGCAGCTGTCGCGCAACAGCCCGCATCGTCATGCGCTGATGCGCAATATGAGCGTCTCGCTGCTGCGGCACGAGACCATCCGCACCACTTTGCCGAAGGCGAAGGAGCTGCGGCGCGTGGTCGAGCCGCTGATCACTCTGGGCAAGACGGATGGTGATGCCAACCGGCGTCTGGCGTTCGCGCGGCTGCGCGATGTAGCGGTCGTGGAGAAGTTGTTCGCCGACCTGGGACCGCGGTTCAAGGCCCGTCCGGGCGGCTATACGCGGATCCTGCGCATGGCCCCGCGGCCGGGCGATTCCGCGCCCATGGCGCTGATGCAGCTGGTCGAGGGACCGGCGGCAGCCCCCCCGGCCGAAGAGGCCGGGGCCAAGAAGAAGACCCGGCGGCGCGCCAAGGCGAAAGCCGAGGGCGAAACCAAGGCCGAAGCCGAGTCGAAGGCTGAAGGCGGCGAGGCCAAGAAGCCGCGCACGCGGAAAAAGAAGGCCGCCGCGGCCTGAGAGGCCATCGGCGTCCGGGATGATCAACCGGGCCGCGTAAGCGGCCCGTATCATTTTTGCGGCGCGCCGACTTATCCTCTAGGCTCCAGGTGCCGAAGGCGACTTTTTCCAATAAATAAGGGGAGGGCCTTCTCATGAGTCTTGCCAGTGAATTCAAAGAATTTGCCATGAAGGGCAGCGTCATCGATCTGGCCGTCGGCTTCGTGATCGGTGGCGCCTTCGGCACAGTCGTCAGCTCGCTGGTGGCGAACGTCATCATGCCGCCGCTCGGCCTGGTCACCGGCCGCGTCGATTTCAGCAAGATGGCGGTGCAGATCGGCACCGATCCGAAGGGCGGCGCCGTGCTGCTCAAGTACGGCATGTTCGTGCAGGCCGTGTTCGCCTTCATCATCGTCGCGCTGGCGATGTTCGCCATCATCAAGATGGTCAACCGGATGAAGCGCACGCCGCCGCCCGCGCCGGCGGTGCCGCCGCCGCCGACCAAGTCCGAGCAGCTGCTCGGCGAGATCCGCGACCTGCTCTCCAAGCGCGCGTAAGCGTCAGTAGAACCCCCAGTCGAGCTTCACCAGGAAGGTGGTGCCCGTCAGGGTCTGCCGTCCCTGCAGGAGGTTCGGGTTGAGGGTGAGGCCGTGATTCCACACCACGTGGAGGATGCGGTTCGGCCGGATGATCCATTCGAGGAGGGTGTTCGTCGCCACCGCGTGCGTCACGGTGTCGTACTGGATCAGTGATTGCAGCGACAGATCGGGATTGAACGAGTAGACGGCCTCGAGCTGCTGGGCGCGCACCGAGCCGCTGCCCTGCGGACCGTGGAACCATATGAGCGCGGGCTGGATCGCCGCGCTCAGCCGGCCGCCGAATGCCGAAAGGTTGAGAGACGGGTACGAAGCCTCGTAGTGGCCGTTGTAGAGGGCGCCGTGCTCGCCCTCCAGGCTGACCCAGCATGCGCGGGAAGGCGGGCTCGTGACGCCGGCAACGAAGCTGGCGAAGCGGTAGGCGCCTGCGGGGAGAGTGACGCCGGGCACGATCTCGTAAGGCGCACTCAGCACTTCGTAGGACGGATTCACCTCGACGAAGCCATACCAGCCGGACTGCAGCGTCGCCTGCATCGGGATCAGCTTCCAGTCCTCGCTCTCCACCCGGCCACTCGTGTCGAGAACCAGGGTGTTCGTGGCGTAGATATCGAACTGGCGCACCCAGGAGAGCGCGCTGTCCGCGGCCGGGCGCGGCTGCCAGTTGACGTCGACGAACGCCTGCCGGGTGCCCGGCCGCTGCAGGAAGCCCATGGCCGGGTCCAACGCCTTGCCGTAGTCGTTGTAGTTGACGTCAATCCACCATAGGTCGTTGGGGTATGCGATGTCCACCCCATAGCCATCGGGATTGCCGCCGGCCGCCTGACCGGACGAGTGCGCGGCCCAGGTGGAGATGCTGAGGTTCTTGTCGCCCGCGAAGGTGGAGGTGCTCCAGGTGCTGTCGAAGCTGAGCAGCGTGTTGTCCGTCGCGCCGGTGGGATCGCCATGGGTCATGAGCACACCGACGCGCCAGTTGCTGTCGATGCTGTAGGCCGCACGCCCCGCGAACAGGTTCGTGGCCGGCGCCAGCTCCGAGCGGCCCATCTGCATATCCAGCACCCCAAGTGTCCACGGACCCGCGTGTCCGAGCAGCTTCACGCCCTCCTTCGCCGGCACCGTCGCGCCGTCGACCAGACCCACGGTCTGCGAGTAGAACGGGATGAAGTATTGTCCGAGATTGTGGCTGAAGGTGAAGATGTTGGTGCCGTCGAGAAAGAAGGGGCGCGTCTCCGGCACCGTCTGCGCGTACGGCGAGACCGTGAGGTTGAAAAGATTGGTAGGCGCGTCGGAGAAATCCGGGCGGTAAGCGAATAATCCCGCCAACTGCGGGGTCACGTTATATTTGACGTCGAATCCCGCATAGCTCGAGACGCCGTGCCCGTCGTCATGGCGCACGACCGCGTAGGGATCGAACTCGAAGCCGGAGCCCTGCTTCAGCCCCGCTGTGCCGGTCAGGCGCCCCTCGCGCTGCAGGTCCGTTGCCTGAGCATCGAGGCTGATGCCCGACCAGGCGAGGGTGAGCAGCGTTCGCGGCACGTAGCGGCTCATGTTGAGACCCCAGACCGACTGCCGGTTGCTGAACTGGAGGCTCTGCACGTCGATCACCATCTCCGCCGCCCAGCCGCGGCGGTCGTGCTGCACCACCGCGCGCCAGTAGCCATTCCAGCTGTAGTCCACCGGCGAGCCGGTGTTGGGATTGAGGAAACCTGGAGAGATCACCCCGTCGGCCATTGCGCCGGCGGCATTGACCTGGAAGACGTAGGCCAGTTTCTTCTGCCCGAAGGTATCCAGCATGATGGTGACGCTGTCGTCGTTCGATTGATCGCCGTCACGCTGCAGGGTGTGCGTGGCGATCCGCGACGGGTCGGGGTCGTCACAGCGGATACCGAGATAGATGTGACGGGAGTCGCGCAGCAGGCGCATGGTCGTGGTGAACCGCGTCGGCTTGCCCGGGTGAGGGTTCTGCTGCACGAGCGTGATCGCGGGCGCGTGCCGCCACACCGGCCCGCTCAGATCCGCGTCCAGGGCCACCGGGCCGCTCGCCCGCCCCATCTGGATGGTGGGACTGGTTTGCGCCGCTCGCGCGTGCGCCCCGCCGAGAGCGGCGCAGCCACCGCAGAGCAGCAGGGCAATTGCCGATCGCATGACGGCATCCGAAATGAGATTGGCCGACAGTCTGCTGCGGCGTGCTGTTGGTGCTCAATGCGCGCACCGCCGTTGTGGCGCGCGAGAATCCGCTTTCGGCGTGCCGGGATGAGCTCCGGCCGCCGATCACTGCGGTTCGGGCAGCGTGCGCGCCTTGGACGGCTTGCCCGAGCGAGTACCGTGTTGCCACCCCGTGGCGGCGCGACTAACCTGTGTTGCGGGACGAGAGCCCACCCGCAGCCCCGGCCGGCGGCAGGTCGACATGTCAGAATTGCAATTGGATCCGACGACGAGCGACGGCATTCCGAGCCTGAACGCGGCCGCGCAGCTTCGTCTCGCGATCGCGGTCGCTGTGCCGGTGTGCGCCTTCGCGCTGCTGTGGACTCTCTCGGTGGCCCACTACTATTTCATGGGATCGACCCCGGCGTACCGGGCAACCTTCATCGCGCCGGGAGCGCGCGTCATTCAGCATGTTCTGCTGGCGCCGCTGTTGAGCTGCAGCTATTTCCTCGCGACGCTGCCGGCGGCGAGCGCCGGGCGTCCGTGGCGGGTGCTGCTCAAACAGCTGGCGCTGCTGGCCGCATTCTCCCTGCTCGTGCGTCCGGTGACGATCCTGGCCGTGCGTCTCGGTCCGGGCGGCGCCGCCGAGCCGCTCGATCTGACACACTTCGCCGACGCCATGGACCCCGATTCGTGGCTGTCGACCGCGTTCAACTATTCGCTGGTCTACGCCCTCGGACTCTGCATCCTCTTCTGGCTGATCGCGCTCGCCAAGTACCGCCACGAGCAGCTGCGCGCCGCCGCGATGCGCGCCAACTGGCTGCAGGCGCAACTCGAGACCCTGCGCGTGCAACTGCATCCGCACTTCCTCTTCAATACGCTCAACACCATCTCGGCCCTGGTCGGCTCGCGACCCGAGGAGGCACGCGAGCTGATCGCGCAACTCGCGGCGCTGCTGCGCGACAGCATCGACGGTGCGGGCGGGGAGCTCTATCCGCTGCGGCGCGAGATCGAGCTGGCCCACAAGTACCTGCGCATCATGACCGCCAGATTCGGCACCCGCCTCAAGCCGGCCGTCGATGTGCAGACCGGATTGGAGGATTGCTCCGTGCCGCACGGTCTGCTGCTCACACTGCTCGAGAACGCCGTCACCCACGGGGTCTCGGTGGTCACCGGCGACAGCGAGCTGTCGTTGCGCTGCGGGCTCGACGGTGAGCTGCTGCTCGTGGAGGTCAATAACCGCTACGACCCGGATGCAACGGCTCCGCTGGCGCACCGCGGTGGCCTCATCGCTCTCTCCACGCGGCTCAACGCCCTGTACGGCGATGCGTTCAGGCTCGAGTATGGCGGCAACGGCGCGGGCATCTGGCGCACGTGTGTCAAGCTGCCGCTCGCCGCTGTGCCGGGCGGAGTTGGCACGGCGGCGGCCGGCGCGCACCTGCTCGTGCAACGCGTGCTGACGTGATCCGCGTCCTGATCGTCGATGACGAGCCGCCGGCTCGCGATCAGGTGCGCGAGTTCCTGAGCACCGAGCCGGACGTGATGGTGGTGGGTGAGAGCACCGACGGCGAGGATGCATTGCGGCAGATTCGTGCGCTCGAGCCGGACCTGATGTTCATGGACATCCGGATGCCGCGCATGTCCGGCCTGGAGGTGTTGAGCTCGGGCGCCGAGGCGCGACTGCCCTACACTGTCTTCACGACCGCCTTTGCCCACTACGCCGTCGAGGCTTTCGCGGTGGAGGCGCTCGATTACCTGGTGAAACCCCTGGAGCGCAGCCGCTTCCGCGAGGCGGTGGAGCGGGCGCGGCGCTACCTGGCGCGTGATGCCTCCCTCCTGCGGCGCGTGGAGCCCGAGACCTTGCGCGCTTTTCTCGCCAGCCTCGAGGCTCTGGGCGGCCGCACCGCACGCGCGCGCCTGGCGGTAAAGGTGGGTCGCAGGGTCCGCTTCCTCGATCTGCCGCGCATCGAATTCATCCGCGCGGATGGCGATTATGTTGCGATCCAACTGCAGGGCGAGGAACTGCTTCGGGCCCGTGATGGCATTGCGGAGTTGGAGGCGCGCCTGCCGGCCGCCCGCTTTCTGCGTATCCACCGCTCTCTGATCGTCAACGCGGATTGCGTCAGGGAAATCCGCTCCAACAAGCGTGGCGGCTACACGCTCGTCACCGCGGGCGGGCATCGCCTGGCGGCCGGCGCTACCTATGTGTCCGCCATCAAGGCGCTCCTCTGCGAGTAGGACCAGAGGCGCCGCAGCAGCACAGCGAAGAGCAGCAGCACGAAGATCATCGAAGCGCACTCGCTGAGCGAGAGTCCCACTCCGAAGGGGAACCAGATACCCGGTACGTGCAGCGCCGCAAGCTCCGCGCTGAAGAGCACTGCGCCGATGGCGAGGACCGCGGGCAGCGCATACCAGCCGCCACGGCCGCCGCTCCTTACGCCCTGGTACGCGATCAGGACGAACACCAGCAGAAACGCCAAGCGCAGCGCCATGATCAGGTAGTGCACGCTGACGTCGGCGAAGCGCGGAGATTCAACATTGAACATCCATGGCTCGGCCAGCAACTGGGCCATGGCAAGCGCCAGAGTCAGAGCGGCCGTCGCCTGCGGCAGCCAACCGGGCCGCGTCACTTTGAACCATGCTCGCCAGGCCATCATCCAGGCCCCCAGGCTGAGAGAGCCCGTGAGGGCGATGATGAAGATCACGAAGTCCCTGACGGTCTCGAGCTGCAGCCAGAAGAAAAAAGGCTGGTTGCCGCGCTGGATGCCGCTCAGCGTCAAAGCGGCGGCCAGCCATGGATAGGCACGGCCGCCGCGATCGAAGGGTTGCAGGCAGAGGACCATCGCCGCCGCCAGGAAGAAGAGCAGCGCCGGGACCGCATCGACCGCATAGCCGGCGAAGATCTTGAGCCACTGCAGATGGTATTGCGCGGCGATGGCGGATCGCGCGCCGATCGCGGGCGCGATATGGATGCCGCCGCCCCGCGGGTCGTCCCGCCCCCAGGGCCCCATCCACACCCGGATCGCAATCACCATGGTATCGCTGCCGGCTGGCGGTGGTGGCAGCACGAAGAACGTCGGATAGTGATAACCATGGGCGACCGGGGTGGCGCCGGAGAAATCGCCGACGCCGCCGAGCAACCTGCCGTTGGCGAATACCTGATAGGCGCTGTCCACTTGCCACGGACCCAGCAGCGCCAGGCGTTCGGATGGCGGTGTTTGCACGCGCAGATGAAGGCGATACCACGCATAGCCGTAATATCCGGAGTGTCCCCTGGCGGCCCAGCCCGGCGCGTAATGTGGCAGCCCCACGTCCCCGTCCGTAGCACTTGCCGGCGCGGCGAGATCCACGAGCTCCCAGTCAGAGTCGTCGCGTCCGGGATCTGCCCAACCGGGGTTGTCTCCGACGTGAAATCGCCACGGCCCCGTGAGCGCGGCCATCGCCTCATTCTGCTCGACGACCACGGCCGGTGTCTGTGTCGCCGTCGCATCCGTGCAGGGCAGCAGCAGCAACAGGCCCAATGCCAGGGCGCGTGCGTTCATACATCAACTCCAGTGCGGTGCGGCCGGGAGTCTGCTGGCTCCGCCCGGCCGGCCTCAAGCCGCCGGCGGCCGTCGCGGCGCGTGGGGCTGCGCTTTCGGCGCGCAGCGTTCGGCTCTCGCCGGCACCGGATGCGGTTACGGCCCCTCCTGGCCCGGCGCACGGCTGGCTTGCACGGCCAACAGCCGTGGCGTACAGTTTGCCGCGTTCAGGTGTCCCGCCGGAGCTTGCGGCTGCGGCGGGGTGAAACGGGAAGCCGGTGACACATTCGTTCGAATGACATTCCGGCGCTGCCCACGCAACGGTAAGCGAGTTTGAGGGACGGCGAGTACCACCGGCTGGATGCACGGGAAGGTGCCGTTCCTCGGAGATTTCCTCCGCCTCGCGAGCCCGGAGACCGGCCTGAGACGCTATCGGCGGCTCGCGTGGAGCGTGGCCGGAAAGCACGACTCGTCGTGTGATCCGCACTTTCCCCTGCCTGTCGCCGCGTGACCATTACTGATCGCGCGTGGCGCGCGTGCCGGGAGCACCTGATGAACCTGACCCCTCGACCAGTGGCGGCCTTCTGCGGCCTGCTCGCTCTCATGATCGTTACCCGCTCGGGACACCTCGGCACGGCGTGGCAGCCGCCCGATGCCTCCTGGGCCGTGTTGTATCTGGCCGGCTTCTATTTCCGGCGCGAGTGGCGTTGGGCACTGCCCACTCTGCTCTTTACCGCCGTCGCGGTGGATTTCATCGTCATCCGTGATTTCGGCGTCAGCGCCTACTGCGTGACGATGGCATATGTGTTCATGCTGCCGGCTTACTCGCTGCTGTGGCTGGGCGGTGCCTGGATGCGCCGCGGGTACCGCCACGACGCTGCCGACCTGATCCGCTGGGCGGCGAGCCTGGGAATCGCCGCTTCGCTCTGCTTCCTCCTCACCAACGCCAGCTTCTACTGGCTGGGCGGCCGCATCCCCAACCCCGGTCTCGGCGGCTGGGGGCGGAACTTCATGCAGTGGTACCCCGGATTCGTCGGCGTACCGTTCGTCTACACAGGCATTGCGGCGCTGCTGCACGCGGTCATGGCGAAGCCCGTGCGCGCACGGGTCGAAGCCAATGTCCACTGAAAACCCCTCGCCGGAGGAATTGCGTCACCGCGAGCGGATGCGGCGCCGCAAGGCGGCGGTGGATGCCCGTATCGCGGCCGCCACCGCGGATCGCGGCGTTCTCCTGGTGTTGACCGGTAACGGCAAGGGCAAGAGCTCTTCCGCCTTCGGGATGCTGGCGCGCGCGCTCGGTCATGACATGCGTGTCGGGGTCGTGCAGTTCATCAAGGGACGATATTCGACCGGCGAGGAGTTGTTCTTCCGCCGCTTCCCGGAGGTGATCTACCACGTCATGGGCGACGGGTTCACCTGGGAGACGCAGGACCGCGAGCGCGACGTGCGTGCCGCGCAGGCCGCGTGGGCGGTTGCGGCAGCTCTGCTGCGCGATACGCAGGTGTCGATGGTAGTGCTCGATGAGCTCAACATCGCGCTGCGCTACCGTTATGTGCCGCTCGACGCTGTCATCACCGCGGTGCGCGCGAGACCGGCGCACCAGCATGTCGTGATCACGGGTCGCGGCGCGCCACCCGAGCTGATCGAGCTCGCTGATACCGTGACCGACATGCGCGTGGTCAAGCACGCGTTCGATGCGGGCGTGCGCGCGCAGCCCGGTGTCGAGCTTTGAAGTCAGAGAGATGAAGGAGCTCGTGCTCGGCGGCGTCCGCTCCGGCAAAAGCCGTTATGCGGAGCAACAAGCGCGCGCGAGTGGGCTGCAGGTCGTCTACATCGCGACGGCGATCGGCGAAGGAGACGCGGAGCTCGAGGAGCGCATCCGGCGCCACCGCTCCTATCGTCCCGCCGAATGGACGACGGTGGAGGAACCTGTCGCGCTCGGCAGCACGCTGCGCGCCCATGCCGGCGCGCAGCGCTGTCTGCTGGTCGAATGCCTGACATTGTGGCTCGCCCATCTGCTGACTTCCGGAACGGCGGATCGGTTGCAAGCGGAACGCCTGGACCTGCTGCGCGCGCTGGCTGAGATTCCTGGCCGGGTGATCCTGGTGAGCAACGAGACCGGGCTCGGGATCGTGCCCACGGGCGCGCTCAGCCGCCGTTTTCTCGATGTCGCCGGCGAGCTGCATCAGAGTCTCGCCGCCGCCTGTGATCGCGTCACGCTGATCGTGGCTGGCCTGCCGCAAACATTGAAAGAGGTGCCCAATGACGACTGACACGCGCTGGCTCGCTGACGAGCTGCAGCCAATCGACAGCCGCGCAGCCGAGGCCGCCCGCGCGCGGCAGGAGACGCTGACGAAGCCGCCAGGGTCGCTGGGCGACCTCGAGATGCTCGCCATCCTGCTGGCGGGTTGGCAGCGTCGGGAGCGCCCCAGCGTAGAGCGCGTACACATCACCGTATTCGCTGGTGATCATGGCATCACGAGAGAGGGCGTGTCAGCGTTCCCGCAGGCTGTCACTGTGGAAATGCTGCGCAACTTCGCACGCGGCGGGGCGGCGATCAGCGTGCTCGCGCGCAGCCTCGGCGCGACTTTCGAGGTCGTGAATCTCGGCACCGTGAGCCCGGTGGCCGGGGGCGCGCACGACGCGTGGCTCGGGCCCGGTACGGTCAGCTTCGCGCAGGACGCGGCAATGAGCGAGGCGCAGCTCGCGGCGGCCCTCGATGCCGGTCGGCAAAGTGTCGAGCGTGCCGTTGCCGGGGAGGCGCAGCTCTACATCGGAGGTGAGATCGGCATCGGCAACACGACTGCCGCGGCGGCGCTCGCCTGCGCGTTGTTGCAGGCGGACCCCGAGGCGCTCGCCGGGCCGGGTACGGGTCTCGATGCAGCGGGGGTGGCACGCAAGGCCGCTGTCATCCGCCGCGCGCTCGAGCGTCACGCGGGAGCACTTGGCAGCGCGGGCGAGATCCTGCGCCGGCTCGGCGGGTTCGAGATCGCCGCCCTCGCAGGCGCCTATGTGCGTTGCGCGCAGGTGGGGCTGCCGGCGCTCATCGACGGATTCATCTCGACTGCCGCGGCGCTGATCGCCCGGCAGTTGCGACCGGGCGCGCAGGCCTGGTGGTTGTATTCGCATCGCTCACGCGAGCCGGGACACGCTGCGTTGCTGGCGGCGTTACAGGCACGGCCGCTGCTCGAGCTCGGCATGCGCTTGGGCGAAGGGACCGGCGCGGCAATGGCCGTGCCCGTGCTGCGCCTCGCATGCGAGCTGCACGGCCGAATGGCGACATTCGCCGAAGCCGGAGTCTCCGAGCGGCTCTGATGGCGGCCGTGCGCCAAGCCGTCCTCTGGCCGCGCGCAATGCTGGTGGCGTTGCAGTTCCTGACTCGCCTGCCAGTGCGTATCGAGCCGCCACCCCAGGCGCGCGAGGTCGGCCTCTCGCTGGCGTGTTATCCCCTCGTCGGGCTCGCGCTCGGAGTCGCGCTGTGGGGCATCGACCTGGTGGTCTCGCGGTTGCCTGCCTTCCTCGGCGCGGCGATCGTGCTGGCGGCCTGGGTGTTGATCACGGGTGCGCTGCATATCGACGGTCTGGCGGATATGGCCGATGCCTGGGTGGGCGGCCACGGCGATCGCGAGCGAACGCTCAGCATCATGAAGGACCCTCGCTCCGGGCCTGTCGCGGTCGCGGCGGTGAACTGTCTGCTGCTGTTGAAGCTCGCGGCCCTCGCGGCGCTGGCGACCCACATGCACGCGGCGCCCTGGCGCGATCCGCGCCTGGCCGCGGGCTGCATCCTGCCGCCGCTGCTGGCGCGCGCGGCGATGCCGCTGCTCTTTGCCCAGACACCCTATGTGCGGGCGCAAGGGATCGCCGCGCAGCTGACAGCCCATCAGTCACGAAGCGCCGGTATCTTCTTCGTGGCACTGACGGCGCTCGCTGCGCTCGCTGCCTGGTGGCCGTTGAGCGCTATCGCTCTGGGCGCCGCAGCGGTTGCATACCTCATCGTCCGCGGGGCGCTGCTGCGGCGACTCGGTGGCTTCACCGGCGATGGCGCGGGCGCGCTGATCGAAGTGATGGAGGCGGTTTGTCTGGTCGCGATCGCGGCCGCTGCCTGAGCAGCCGCTCACAGACAGCGGGCGAGCGCCGCCAGTAGCGCATTGCGCGCCGGCGCGGGTTGGGCGCTCAGCCGGATCCAACGCTCGAGCCCGAACGAGCGCGCGTCGCGTACCCGGATTCCCGCTGCGCGCAGGCTCCCGGCGATCCGCGTGCCGTTGCCGACATCGACCAACAGGAAGGTCGCGGGACTCTCGCGGACGGTGAGCTCCAGCCGCCGCAGGCCCGCGGCGAGCTGTGCTCGCCAGTGCCACAAGCGCGGAATCGATTCGGCCAGCCAGGCGCGTGCCGGCCGCTCCAGGGCAGTTTCGAGCATGGCTACCGCATCACGCCCGATGACCCAGCTCGGCGCCTCGTCAGCGAGCCGACCTGCCGCCCGCGGCGCGATCAGATAGGCACCGCGAACTCCTGTCAGTCCGAGCGCCTTGTTCGGCGAATAGAGCCGCCACGCGCCGGCGGCCGCCGCTTCGATCTGCGCCGCCTGCGCGCTGCCGCAAAGCGACGCGTAAGCCAGGTCGACGACCAGCGGGCCCCCTCTGGCCGCCGTCGCGATGAGCTTCGTATCCCAGACCTCCCCCGTAGGGTTATTCGGACAACAGAGGAAGGCGAGGCTGCGTTGTCGCTTCTGGGCGCGTAGGAACGATTCAGCAGAGGCGGTGGAGATCATCCTCTGGCGGGCAATGCCCGCGCCGCGCGCGTACTCGGAGAAGGTCGGCGCCAGTTGCACTACCGTTCTGTCGAAATGGCGCACCAGGCGCAGCGTGAGCTCGCTTGCCCCCGCGCCCACCACGATTCGGTCCGGCGTGACGCCGTGCCAGGCCGCAAGCCGTTCGCGCAGGCGCGTGTAGGACGGATCAGGATAGCGGCTCACGTCCGCCCGGCGGATCGCCGCCAGCACTGCCGGACAAGGTCCGAGCGCGTTGGCATTGCTGGAGAAATCGTAGCGCGGCTCGGGCAGCGAGTCGGTGCCGCCATGAACCGGCGCGAGGTCAATCATGCGTGATTCCACCGAGCGGATGGGTTGCCAGTGTGAGCAGTGCGGCGAACATCGCGGCCAGGAGCCACGCGATGAGCTCGCAGCGGCGCAGCGCCTCCGGGACGTCGGTGGCGGTTGGTGAGGTGCCTTGCTCGTTGAGCGCATAGACGCCGGGCTTGCGCAGACTGACACCGAAGGTGAGCGCCAGCGCCGCCATCGGCCAGCCGGAGTTGGGGGAGGGCGTGCGCGCGGCTTCCCGCGGGAGACGGCGCAGCACCTGGCCCGGACGGCGCGCCGTCAGCGCCAACGCGAGCGCCGTGAGGCGCGCCGGAATGAGATTCAGGAGATCATCGGCACGGGCGGCGAACTTGCCGGCCCATTCCCACCTGCCGCGATAGCCCCACATGGCATCCGCCGTGTTGGCGAAGCGGTAGACGGCGGCGCCCGGCAGTCCGAGGAGCGCAAACCAGAAAAGCGGCGCCACCACCGAGTCGGACAGGTTCTCGGCAAGCGACTCGAGAGCCGACTCGCGTACCTCGCCGGCATCGAGCCGCGTGGTGTCGCGGCTCACGATCCGGCGCAGCCGCGAGCGGCCGCGCGCGAGACTCTCGCCGAGCGCGTGCTCGACGGAGCCAACCTCCACGAGCAGCATCCGCAAGGCAAACAGCGGCTTGAGCAGCAACGCGCTCGCGACGAGGACGAGCCATGGCGGGCCGCGGGCGATGAGCGCCTGCGCGCAGCCGTACGCGGCCGCAACCAGCGCGGCGCCCGCGAGCCAGGCCGTCATCCCGAGAATGAAGGCAGCGGCTGGCCGCCGTTCGGGGAGGTGCTTACCGATCCTGCCGAGGTAACATCCCATCCAGACGACCGGGTGCAGCCACCGCGGCGGCTCGCCGAGCCAGCGGTCGAGCAACATCGCCAGCACTAGGCTCATTCGAGCCGCAGTCCATGCCTTCCCGACTTCAGACCGACTCGGCGGCGAACGCGTCGCGGGTGAGGTTCTCGTGGCCCGTGGCCGTCACGGCCAGGTCGTCTTCGACGCGAATGCCGCCAAACTTGCGCAGCGAATCGACGCGGCGCCAGTTGATGTGGCGCGAGCGGCTGTCGCCGCGAGCGGCCTCGAGCAACTGCGGGATGAAGTAGAGGCCGGGCTCCATGGTGACCACGAAGCCTTCTTCCAGCACCCGGGTCAGGCGCAGATAGGGATGTCCGTCGGGCCGGGCAATGTCGCCGCCGTCCGGGGAGCGCATGAAGCCGCCGACGTCATGAACTTCGAGGCCAAGCAGATGCCCGATGCCGTGGGGCATGAAGACGCTGGTAACGCCGGTCGCCACCGCTTCCTCGCTGTCGCAGGTGGTGAGGTCGGCTTCGCGCAGGACGCCGCCGAGGAGGCGGTGCGTCTGCAGCTGGACGTCGCGCCAGTCGACTCCGGCCTTGATGCCCGCGCAGAGGGTTTGCTGCATCCGGTCCATGCGACCGATCAGGGCGGCGAACTCGGGGTCGCGATGGGAATGGGTGCGGGTGATGTCGCAGGCATAGCCGGCGAACTCCGCCCCGGCGTCGATCAGCAGGGAGTGACGCTCCGCCGGGCGTGACGTTTCCAGCACCTGGTAGTGCAGGACGGCGCCGCCCTCATTCAGGGCGATGATCGGGTTGTAGGGCAGGTCCTGCTCGCGCAGACCGCAGCCGGCGATGAAAGCGAGCTCGATCTCAAACTCGGAGGCACCCGCCTCGAAGGCGCGGGCGGCGGCGAGCTGCCCGCGCGCACCCAGGCGGCTCGCCTGGCGCAGGCAGGCCAGCTCGTAGGGAGACTTGCTGGCGCGCGGGAAATCAAGGTGCCGGATGAGGTGTGACGGGTTGATGTCGCCGACGCCCCAGGAAGCGAATTCGTCGAGCGAATCGCCCACGAAGGCGGTAGCGCGCAAGTTGCCCGGCAGAAGCCGGCGCGCCTCGTCCCGGTCACGGCAGGGGCGGACCTCGAAGTGTCGCGTCCAGTAGCCCTGGGGCAGCGCCGGCGGCTTGTACCAGTAGTCCTCGGGCTGATGAAAGACCAGCAGGGGGCGGTGTCCCGGCTCGAAGTACAGGAAGCTGTCCGGGGCATCGAGCAGCGGAGCCCAGACCTTGAATGGGGCGTGGACCTTGAACGGGTACGTTCGGTCGTCCTGAAAGATGAGCAGCGGCGACCCGGAATGGACCAGCAGGGAGGAGTAGCCGCAGGCGTCCAGCGCCCGGCAGGTGCGCTGAATGATCCTCTCCAGATGGGAAGCGAACAGCGCGTCGAGCCCGGGGGGCTCGGGCAGAGGCTTGGCAAGCACCCCAACGTCGACCATCTGGCACACTCCGGCGAGGAAAGACGGCGATTGTAAACTTTCCGATCGGACAGGGCTTCCTCGCGGTGGAATGGCTTAGCTTGCGCCGAATTGTCGTCCCCGGACGACAGCAAACTGCCCAGGCAGTTTCCAATCGCCCGGTGACTCTATAAAATCCTGCGGCGCGATCTGTGAAGGACTCGCGGAACGATAAAGAACGTCGTTCAGGAAGCTCTCTTCGTATTTGGCTCTCTCAACAAAGTATCGGGGTACCGATCGATGAACACCAAAGTTGCTCTTAGCGCGCTTGCTGCGGCACTGCTGCTGACGGCGTGTGCGAAGAATGATGGTTCCAGCACCGAGCCAGCCGCCGCTCCGCCGCCTGCAACGCAGAGCAGCGCTCCGGCTGCGCCGCCCGCTGCGGCTCCGTCGGACAGTTCCGGCTCGATGGGCAGCACGCCGCCGGCTGCCGCGCCGTCCGACAATTCGGCCCCGCCGGCCAACCCGCCTTCGCAGTAAGCCGCCTCTATCCCGGGAGGCAGTCAGCGGCCTCCGGGGACTGGCACCACACGGCCCGGTCGGATCGCGCGAGCGAGCCGCCCGGGCCGTGTTTCTTCAGGGGTCTGGAAAGCCGACATGACGGTGAGTGTGCGCGACGCGCGGGACACGGCAGGCGACCGCCTGTGGATCCAGAGCGTCTATCGCGACTATCTCGATGATCTGGTGCCGATCGCCGGCACCGGCAAGTTCCCGGCGCTCGGTGAAGTCGGGCACCGCGAGCCCGATCAGCTCTTCCGCTGGTTCGGCGACCCCAACAGCTTCCCCCTCGTCATCCTGCGGGCTTCCGAGCCCGTGGGCTTCGCCCTGGTGGTGCGCAGCAGCCCGGGGTCAGCCGCGCCGCGCAGCGCTGCCGCCGGCGTAGCCGCGCCGAGTCGCGCGCCGATCGAATATCGGATGGCGGAATTCTTCATCACCCGCGCCCGGCGCCGCCTCGGTATCGGCGCCACCGCCGTCAGGCTCATCTTCAGCCGGTTCACCGGCCGCTGGGAGATCACCGAGTACCTGCGCAACGCCAATGCCGTCAGCTTCTGGCGGCGTGTCGTCGCGGGCTACACGCTCGGCAAGTACCGCGAGCGCATCGTGAATGGCGAAGTGCGGCAGACGTTCGAGTCCGGAGCGCTTTAGGCTCTTCTAATCCCCAGCCGCTGGCCGAGCAGCGGCTGCAGGTACGAGCCCGTATGGGAGCGAGCGTTGGCTGCGACCTGCTCCGGCGTGCCGGTGGCGACGATCTCGCCGCCGCCTTCGCCGCCCTCCGGACCGAGATCGATCACCCAGTCGGCGCTCTTGATGACGTCGAGGTTGTGCTCGATCACCACGATCGTGTTGCCCTGATCGCGCAGGCGGTGCAGGACCGCGAGGAGCTGGGCGACGTCATGGAAGTGCAGGCCCGTGGTCGGCTCATCGAGGATGTAGAGGGTACGGCCGTGCGTCTGACGCGCGAGCTCCCGGGAGAGCTTGACGCGCTGGGCCTCACCGCCCGAGAGGGTGGTCGCATTCTGGCCGAGGTGGATGTACGAGAGACCCACGTCGGTCAGGGTTTGCAGCCGGCCGGCGACCGCGGGGACGTTCTGGAAGAAGCGCAGGGCTTCCTCGACGGTCATCTCCAGAACCTCGTGGATGTTCTTGCCACGGTAGCGGACCTCGAGCGTCTCCCGGTTGTACCGCTGTCCCTTGCAGACATCGCAAGCGACGTACACGTCAGGGAGAAAGTGCATCTCGACCTTGATGACTCCGTCGCCCTGACAGGCTTCGCAACGGCCGCCTTTGACGTTGAAGCTGAAGCGACCGGCGTCATAGCCGCGGGCGCGCGCCTCGGGCACGGCCGCGAAAAGCTCGCGGACGGGCCCGAAGAGGTTGGTGTACGTCGCGGGGTTGGAGCGCGGTGTGCGGCTGATCGGCGTCTGGTCGATATCGATGACGTGCTCGATATCCTCCAGCCCCTCGACCCGCTCGCACGGCGCGGCGTCGGGAGCGTTCAATCGCCCGTTGACTTTGGCGGTTGCGTGGCCAAAGAGCGTGTCGACGATCAGGGTGGATTTGCCGGATCCGGAGACGCCGGTGATGCAGGTGAGGAGTCCCAAGGGGATCTCCGCCGTGACATTGCGCAGGTTGTTACCGGTCGCGCCGACGATCCGGATCTGCTTGTCCGGCGAGCGCGGCGTGCGCAGCCGCGGCAGGGTGACAGCGCGCTTGCCGCTCAGGTATTGGCCGGTCAGCGAGGCGGGCGCGGCAGCGATGTCAGCGGGTGTGCCTGCGGCGACGATGTGGCCGCCGTGCGCGCCGGCACCCGGCCCCAGGTCGAGGACGTGGTCGGCCGCGCGGATCGCCTCCTCGTCGTGTTCGACGACGATCACGGTGTTGCCGAGGTCGCGCAGCCGCTTCAGGGTGCCGAGGAGCCGCGCGTTGTCGCGCTGGTGCAGACCGATCGAGGGCTCATCCAGAATGTACATCACACCGGTGAGGCCGGAGCCCACCTGACTCGCGAGCCGGATGCGCTGCGCATCGCCGCCCGACAATGTATCGGCGCCGCGGTCTAGTGTCAGATATTGCAGGCCGACATCGGCAAGGAATCGCAGCCGCTGACCCACTTCCTTGACGATAGGCGCTGCGACTTCGCGGCGCCAGCCCTGCAGAGTGAGCGAGCGATAGAGCTCCAGCGCGTGGCCGACGCTCAGGCGCGTGACCTCGGGGAGAGCCTTGTCGCCGACAAAAACGAAACGCGCCGTCCGGTTGAGGCGCGCGCCGCCGCAGTCGGGACAGGTGCGCATGCCGAGATACTTGCCCAGCTCCTCGCGCACCATGTTGGATTCCGTCTCGCGGAAGCGGCGCTCGAGGTTCGGCAGGATGCCCTCGAAGGGATGGCGCTTCACCGTCCCCCGCCCCTTGCCCTCGCTGTAGCGGAACTCGATCGCCTCATCGCCGCTGCCGTACAGCAACACCTGGCGCACGCGCTCCGGCAGCTCCATCCAGGGCACCTCGATGTCGAAGCGGTAGTGCCGGGCGAGAGACTGAATGAGTTGGAAATAGTGGCTGTTGCGCCGATCCCAGCCGCGCACCGCGCCGCTCGCGAGCGACAGGTCGGGGTGAGTCACCACCCGCTGTGGATCGAAAAACTGCTGCGTGCCGAGGCCGTCGCAGGTCGGGCAGGCGCCCGCCGGGTTGTTGAACGAGAAGAGCTTCGGCTGCAGAGGCGGCACACTGTAGCCGCAGACGGGGCAGGCATGCCGGCTGGAGAAGACGAGCTCGGCACGCTCGGTGTCGTCCAGGAAGGCCAGGCGCGCCAGTCCGGAGGCGAGCCGCAGCGCCGTTTCGAACGACTCCGCGAGACGCTGCTGGGCGTCGGGACGCAGGCGTAGGCGATCGACCACGGCCTCGACAGTGTGTTTGCGCTTGGGATCGAGCTGCGGCAGGCCTTCCATGTCATGGATCCGGCCGTCTATCCGAACCCGCACGAAGCCCTGGTCGCGCAGTGAGTCGAGAATCTCCGCGTGCTCGCCCTTGCGGTCACTGACCAGCGGCGCCAGCAGCGCAATTGCGGCGCCTTCAGGCAGCTTGAGCACCTGGTCGACCATCTGACTCACCGTCTGCGCCGTCAGATCGATGCCGTGGTCGGGGCAGCGCGGAGTTCCGGCGCGCGCGTAGAGGAGGCGCAGATAGTCGTAGATCTCGGTGACCGTGCCGACGGTCGAGCGCGGGTTGCGGGAGGTCGCCTTCTGCTCGATGGCGATGGCGGGTGAGAGTCCCTCGATGCTGTCGACATCCGGCTTGTCCATCATGGAGAGGAACTGCCGCGCATACGCGGAGAGCGACTCGACGTAGCGGCGCTGCCCCTCGGCGTACAGTGTGTCGAAGGCGAGCGAGGACTTGCCGGAGCCGGAAAGCCCGGTGACCACGATCAGCCGCTCACGCGGCAGGTCGAGGTCGATACTCTTCAGGTTGTGGGTGCGTGCCCCGCGGACACGAATCTCTTGCATAGGTCCCGACGGCCCGCAGGCCGCGCAAAATCAAGCCTTCAAGTGTACCCGTCGGCGCCTCTTGGGCCGAATAATTGCCCGCTCGCGCAGCCTTTCCGGGTTCGCGTGCCGCTGGCACCACGTCTACAATGGCGCTCTCTTTACGAGGGCATACTCATGGCGCGCGGAGTCAACAAAGTCATTCTCATCGGCCACCTGGGCGCGGATCCCGAGACGCGCGCCATGCCATCGGGCAGCAGCGTGGCGAACTTACGCATCGCCACGACCGAGAGCTGGCGCGACAAGCAGAGCGGCGAGCAGCAGGAACGCACCGAGTGGCACCGCGTCGCCCTCTTCGGACGGCTGGCGGAGATCGCCCGCGAGTACCTGACAAAAGGCTCGCAGGACTAGATTGAGGGCAGCCAGCGCACCCGCAAGTGGCAGGACAAGCAGGGCAACGAGCGCTATTCCACCGAGATCGTCGGCAACGAGATGCAGATGCTGGGTGGTCGCGGCGGTGGCGGGGCGGGCGCATCGGGCGGCGGTGGCGCTGCCGCGGGTGGCATGCCGCGCGAGCCCGCGCCGGACTATGCCGGCCCCAGCGGCGGCGGGGCGGGCGGCGGCGAGAAGGAAGACTTCGACGACGACATCCCTTTCTAGAAGGCGAAGCCCCGTCGGCGGCAAGCGTACACTTTGCTGTACGCTAGCCACATGCAAAATAACCCCTCTCTGATCCTGCATGGGCGCGCACGGACGATGCTCCTGAGCACTCTTCTCGTTGCGAGTCTTACCGGGTGCTCGATCGTGCACGTGAATGGGGACCCGAGAGGTACCCCACCGCTCCAGCAGGCCGTCGATACGGCAGCAGAGACCGCGGTTGAGGCCGGGACCCAATCCAAGGGCACCTCCGTGCAGGGCGCGTGGCGTGACGGAGGGGGTATATGGCACTGGACACAAGTGGACCAAAGCGGCGGCACTTCCCGCTGTGAGGGACCCACGCTGGGCGTGCCGACTCACTGCGACGGAGGCGGCCCGTAGCTCCGCCCTCACCACGAGCGCGCACACATCCTGGCGCCGGCTATCATAAGCTATTGATTTTATAGTTTTTTTCTGGCCTGTAATGCAGTTCTGTGCGGCATTCGTGCGGTGGGGTGGCCGAGGCCGTAGAATGGCGCGATTCCCTGCTTATGTCCCGCCGCTACTTCATTAAGACCTTCGGCTGCCAGATGAATGAGTACGACTCCGCCCGCATGGCGGACGTGCTCGAGGCTGGCGTGGGTCTCGCGCGCACCGACGATCCGGCCGAGGCTGACGTGCTGCTGATGAACACCTGCTCGGTGCGTGAGAAGGCGCAGGAGAAGGTGTTCTCGCTGCTGGGCGAGTGGCGCAAGCTCAAGGCCCAGCGGCCGCACGTGCTCATCGGCGTAGGCGGATGCGTGGCGAGCCAGGAGGGCGAAGGAATCACCCGACGGGCGCCCTTCGTCGACATGGTATTCGGACCGCAGACCCTGCATCGCCTGCCCGACATGATCGCGCAACTGCGCCGTACGGGCCGCTCGGTCGTCGATGTCAGCTTTCCCGAGGTCGAGAAGTTCGATCGCCTGCCGGAGCCGCGCGCCGAGGGCGCCACGGCCTTCGTCTCGATCATGGAGGGCTGCAGCCGATACTGCAGCTTCTGCATCGTGCCCTACACCCGTGGGGACGAGGTCAGCCGGCCGTTCGAATCGGTGCTGCAGGAGGTGCGACAGCTCGCGAGCCAAGGCGTGCGGGAGGTGACTCTCCTCGGCCAGAACGTCAACGCCTACGCCGGTCCCATGGTGGACGGGGCAGCAGTTGACCTCGCCACGCTGATCCATCACGTCGCGGCTGTCTCCGGCATCGAGCGCATCCGCTTCACCACCTCGCATCCGCTGGAGCTCAACGACAGCCTGATCGAGGCGTTCGCCCACGTGCCGCAGCTTGCAAGCCATCTGCATCTGCCGGTGCAGAGCGGCTCGGACCGCGTGCTCGCCCTGATGAAGCGCGGCTACACTGCCGTTGAATTCAAGGAGAAGGTCCGCAAGCTGCGCAGCGTGCGCGCGGACATATGCATTTCCTCTGACTTCATCGTGGGATTTCCAGGCGAGAGCGAGCGCGACTTCGAGGCGACGCTCACGCTGGTGCGCGATGTCGGCTTCGATCAGTCGTTCAGCTTCCTCTACAGCCGCCGCCCCGGCACACCGGCGGCATCGCTCCCCGATGAGACATCCGCCGAGGTCAAGCAGGAGCGACTCGCGCGGCTGCAGATGCAGCTCGAGATCCAGGCGCGCGCCATCAGCGAGCGCATGGTCGGCAGCGTGCAGCGCGTGCTGGTGGAGCGGCCCGCGAAGAAAGATGCGCGCGAGCTCGCCGGCAAGACCGAGAATAACCGCTGGATCAACTTTGCCGGTCCCGCCGGCATCATCGGCCGGTTCGCGCGAGTCACCGTGACTGAAGCAATGGCGCACAGCCTGCGCGGACGCCTGTGGCAGTAACGGTTCCCGAGACGCTGCGCGAGTTTGATCTCGAGCCGTCAGACAATGCGCGGTTGGCCAACCTGTGTGGGCCTCTCGATGAGAACCTCCGTCTGCTCGAGGCGCGCCTCGACGTGCAGATCCGGCGCCGGGGCAACGGCTTCCGGGTGCTCGGGGCCCGCGCCGACAGCGCCGAGGACATCCTGCATGAACTCTTCACGCTGGCGAAGGACGAGGAAGTCACGCCGGAGCGCGTGCACCTCGCGCTGCGCGAGCGGGTGGCCGGTCAGGCGCCCGCGGACATCGAGCCCGAGGAGCGAGGCGTCCGCGTGCCGCGTGGCGGCATCCGTGCGCGCGGTCATCATCAGCGCGAATATCTCGCGCACATCCGCGGCCACGACCTGACGTTCGGCATCGGTCCCGCCGGCACCGGCAAGACCTATCTTGCCGTGGCGTGCGCCGTGGAAGCGCTGCAGGCGGAAACCATGCGCCGCATCATCCTGGTGCGCCCGGCGGTGGAGGCCGGCGAGCGGCTGGGGTTTCTGCCGGGCGACCTCACCCAGAAAGTCGATCCGTACCTGCGGCCGATGTACGACGCGCTCTACGAGATGTTGGGATTCGACCGGGTGTCGCGCTTCATGGAGCGCAACGTCATCGAGGTGGCGCCGCTCGCCTTCATGCGCGGCCGCTCGCTCAACGATTCGTTCATTATCCTCGATGAGGCGCAGAACACCACCGTCGAGCAAATGAAGATGTTCCTCACGCGCATCGGCTTCGGCTCCAAGGCCGTGGTCACGGGCGATGTGACTCAGACGGACCTGCCTGCGGGGCGCCAGTCGGGCCTGAGTCATGTCATCGGTGTGCTGCGCGGCGTGCAGGGGGTTGCGTTCACGTTCTTCGACGCACAGGACGTCGTGCGTCATCCGCTGGTGCAACGCATCGTGCAGGCTTACGAGTCACGCACAGCAGCACCGAGGGAGCAGCAGCCGTGATGTTGCAAGTGGACGTGCAGAGAAGAGTCAAAGCGTGGGCGCCGCGCGCGCGTGATATCGCGACGTGGGCGGGCATGGCGATCGGCCGTCGAGCCGTGGACGGGGAACTCGGCGTGCGCGTCGTCGGGTCGGCGGAAAGCCGGCGTCTCAATGCTCGCTATCGTGGCAAGGACAAGCCGACCAACGTATTGTCATTCGCTCCCTACGCCTCGATCGCCCGAAGCCCGGAGGGCGTCGGGACACCCCTCGGTGACCTGGTGATATGCGCGCAGGTCGTGCGCTCGGAGGCGCGCCAGCAGGGGAAACTGCTGGAGGCGCATTGGGCGCACCTGGTGGTGCATGGCGCCTTGCATCTCATCGGCTACGATCACGAGCGCGTGGCCGAGGCGAAGCGCATGGAGCGCCGTGAGATCGCCGTTCTGCGCCGCCTGGGCTTCGCCAATCCTTACAGAATCTAAATCATGAGCAAGGACATCAACAGTACGGGCAAATGGCTCAAGCGGCTGACGCAGGGCTTTGCGGCGGAGCCGCAGAACCGCCAGCAGTTGCTCGAGATTCTGCGCGAAGCGCGCACCCGCGGCCTGCTCGAGGCCGACGCGCTGCCGATGCTCGAAGGCGTGTTGGAAGTCTCCGACCTGCAGGTGCGCGACATCATGGTGCCGCGCGCGCAGATGGTGTTCGTGCGCCGCGACGACCCGGCATCGCGCATCCTGCCGACCGTGGTGGAGTCGGGACACTCCCGCTTCCCGGTCATGGACCAGGACCGCGACGACATCGTCGGGATCCTGCTCGCCAAGGACCTGCTGCGTCTCACCAGTGCCGACGCGCGCGAGCGCTTCGACATCCGCGAGTTCATGCGCCCGGCGGTGTTCGTGCCGGAATCGAAGCGGCTCAACGTCCTGCTGAAGGAGTTTCGTGGCAGCCGCAACCACATGGCGATCGTGGTCGATGAGTATGGCGGCGTCGCCGGCCTGGTGACGATCGAGGACGTGATCGAGCAGATCGTCGGCGAGATCGATGACGAGTTCGATGTCGAGGACGACCAGAACATCCGCAAGGAGGGCGAGCGGCTGTTCGTGGTGCGGGGCGTGACGCGGATCGAGGAGTTCCACGAGTACTTCGGCGCGCACCTATCCGAGGAGGAAGGCTTCGAGACCGTGGCCGGGCTGCTGATGAAGCAGTTCGGCCGCCTGCCCCGGCGCGGCGAAAGCACCAGCATCGAGGGCCTCGAGTTTCGCGTGTTGCGGGCCGACCGGCGCCGCATCGACTCGCTGCGCGTGGTGCCGCCGCGCGATGTAACCCCGCCCGAGGGCCAGGCGCATCCGGAGCAGGGCGAGTCACACGCATGAGCTCCCGGCGCCTGGCTGCCATTGCCGCTCCTGAGCGCGCGGAGACGCCTGCGCCCGTGGCTGCCGCGAGGCATCTGCTCGCGGTCACCCGCTCGCGTCACTCGGTGCTCGTGCGCCGGCTGCTGGCGTTCGGTTCCGGCGCGCTCCTCGCCGCTGCCTTCGCGCCTTTTGAATGGTGGCCGCTTGCGATCCTATGCCCCGCTGCGCTGATGTGGCTGTGGGAGGAGGCCGAGCCCCGTGACGCCGCCTGGACCGGATTCTGGTTCAGTTTCGGCACCTTTCTCGCCGGCACGTACTGGCTGTATGTCAGCGTACACGACCTCGGCAAGGCGCCCGTCTGGATGACCGTCGGAATCATGCTGGGTCTGATCGGAATCATGGCCGTCTACAACGCGCTCATCGGCTACGCCGTGGCGCGCTGGCTGCCCCGCAGCGGCGCCTGGCGTTGGCTGGTAAGCATGCCGGCGGTGTGGCTGCTCATCGAGTGGTGGCGGGGCTGGTTCCTCTCGGGGTTCTCGTGGCTGTCGCTCGGCTACTCCCAGACCGACACCTGGCTCGGGCGGTTCGCGCCCCTGCTGGGTGTTTATGGCGTCAGCCTGCTGCTGCTCATGAGCGCTGGCGCGCTGGTCGCATTGCTGCGCGGCAACGCGCGCGCCCGTCTGCTCGCGGGCCTCACGCTGATCTTGCCCTGGGCCGTCGGCGCGGCGCTCGGCCCCGTGCGCTGGACGCACCCCTCGGGCGCTACCGTGTCGGTAGCGGTAATTCAGGCCAACATCCCGCAGGATGAGAAATGGCAGGATGCGTACGAGCCCAAGATCCTCGACCGCTACCGCCGGATGACCGAGTCGGCGCTCGGCAGCCAGCTCATCGTCTGGCCGGAGGCGGCGCTGCCGGAGCCGGCCAACAACATGCTGCCCTACATCGCCCTCGTCGACCGCGAGACGCAGGCCCACGGCTCCTCGCTCGTGATGGGTGTGGTGCGCGCCTCGGACGATGGTGAGCACTACTACGACTCGATCCTGGCCCTCGGCAAGCAGGCGAGCTGGTATGCCAAGGATCACCTCGTGCCGTTCGCGGAATTCTTCCCGGTGCCGCATTTCGTGCGCAACTGGCTGCGCCTGATGACGCTGCCCTATGAGAGCTTCACCCGAGGCGGCACGCGCCAGTCGCCGCTGCCCGTGGCCGGGCTGCAGCTCGGGGCGACCATCTGCTACGAGGTCGGCTACGGCGCCTACATGCTGAACATGCTGCCGCAGGCCGATGCGCTGGTGAGCGTCACGAACGATGCCTGGTTTGGGCACTCCACGGCCCGGTACGAGCAGTTCCAGATGGCGCGCATGCGCACCCTCGAGGAGGGCCGCAGCATGATCATCGCCAGCAACGATGGCATTTCGGCGGTGGTCGGGCCGCGCGGTCAGGTGCTGGCTTCCGCGCCGCCTTACGAGCAATATGTGTTACGGTCTTCCGTCACGCCCAGGGCCGGGCTCACGCCGTTCGCGCGTGTTGGTAACTGGCTGGCCGTGAGTCTCGCCACCCTCGGCCTCGCGGGCGCCCTGTGGGTCGCCGCCCGGCGCCGGCGCGCGGGTACGGCGAGTGCTACTGCTCTTCCTCCCCGGAGTCTGAAATGAGCGTTTTTAGGCTGGCGCGTGTTCGCGCGGCACTGATGTCCTCGGCCCTCGTCGCGCTCGCTGCCTGGCCGGCGATGCACGCGCAGGTCGCCTCTGCGGCGACGGCCGCTTCCTCGGCGCAGTGCACGCCCGGCGGGGTGGCCGCGCTCCCCGACTTCTCGCCGCTGGTGGCCAAGTACGGTCCGGCGGTCGTCAACATCGAGGTGGTCGAGAAAGCCCGGCAGGGCGGCGGCGGCGGCGGCGGCCAGGGCGACGATCCGCTCAACCAGTTCTTCCGCCGCTTCGGCATTCCCGCGCCGGGCGGTGACCAGCAGCGCAACGAGGAGCCGGTGCGCGGCGCGGGCTCCGGCTTCATCGTGAGCCCCGACGGCTACATCCTCACCAACCGCCACGTGGTGGAGGGGGCGAGTGAGGTGACGGTGCGGCTGGTCGATCAGCGGGAATTCCAGGCGAAGGTGGTGGGCGCGGACGAGCGTACCGACATCGCGGTACTCAAGATCGAGGCGACGGGACTGCCGGTCGTGCACTTCGGTGATCCTGCGAAGGTCCGGCCCGGCCAGTGGGTCCTTGCGATCGGCTCTCCGTTCGGGTTCCAGAACAGCGCGACCGCGGGCATCGTGAGCGCGATCGGGCGCTCGCTGCCGACGGAGAACTACGTGCCCTTCATCCAAACGGACGTCGCGGTGAACCCGGGCAACTCGGGCGGTCCGCTCTTCAACATGCAGGGCGAGGTGATCGGCATCAACTCGCAGATCTTCACCCGCACGGGCGGCTTCATGGGGGTCTCGTTCGCGATTCCGATCGATGTGGCGGCAAACGTGGAGCGCCAGATCATCACCGTGGGGCACGTGGTGCGCGGCATGATCGGGGTGACCATCCAGGAAGTGACGGCGGACCTTGCCGATTCGTTCGGCCTCAGCAGCCCGCATGGGGCGCTGGTGAGCTCGGTGTCGAGCAAGAGTCCGGCGGCCGCGGCGGGCATCCGGGCGGGGGATGTGGTGCTGGCCGTCGATGGGCATGCGATCGATCACTTCGGGGATCTGTCGAGCCGGATATCGGCCATGCGGCCGGGGTCCGAGGCGACGCTGACGCTGTGGCGGGACCGGAGGGATCAGACGGTTCGGGTGCGGGTGGAGGAGCTGAAGGAGCCACAGACGGCGGCGGCGGGGAGTGGTGGGGCTCCGCATGCGGCGCCGGTGGTGCACAAGCCGAATGCGCTGGGGCTGGTGGTGCGGGCGCTGCGGCCGCAGGAGAAGGCTGAGGCGCAGACCAGCGGCAGTCTGCTGGTGGAGGGGGTGTCGGGGGCTGCGGAGTTGGCGGGAGTGGAGCCGGGGGACGTCATTTTGGGGGTGGATGGGAGGCGGATCAGCTCGGTGGCGGAGCTGGAGGCGGCTTCCAAGAGGGCGCAGAAGAAGAGCATTGCGCTGCTGATTCAGAGGGAGGGGCAGCAGCTGTTCTTGCCTGTTCCTGTGCCTTAATCACATTCGGCCGCGGCGTCCGGGCCACCGCTCGTTCGTGTACATTGCGGGGCTTTCAGAGGCTCATTCGGGCGTTTTTTTGATGGAAGAGCATTACGATCCGGCGGCTGTCGAGAGGGCGGCGCAGGCTTATTGGGAGCAGAACGGCAGCTTCGAGGTCAAGGAGGATAAGGGGCGGGAGAAGTATTACTGCTTGTCGATGCTGCCT
>JBOIAB010000195.1:0-17780 GCA_050738635.1 Steroidobacteraceae bacterium | reverse complement strand
GCTCCTGCGGCTGCGCTCGGTCTGCAGCAGCAATGCGGATGCCTCCTCGCAGGCTCACGGATCGTGCCGATCGCGAGGATTGCGAGGATCAGTGAGGCGCTTCCTGCGAGCGGCTAGGCTGAAGTTCCTGCGCCCGGGAGACGGAGTTTCCCTGTGATTTCATGGAGATGACGTCGGCCGAGGTGTGGGGTTTCTGTCTACGCGACGATCTTCTCGATCAGCTCCAGGGCTCGACGCTGCGAGGATGTAGGGGCGGTGGCGAGGTCGAAGGTGCCGGAGCGCTCGACGGGTCCTGGCGTGCGGCAGGTGTTGCGCACGATGGTGGAGAGGTCTTCGAGCAAAGTGCGGAAGCTGTGCACGGCGGTGCCGTTCGGCAAGAGGTGCGAGTGGACTTTCTGGAGTGCTTGCTCGGATCGCTCGGCGGGGGCGACCGGGTCGCGCGTGGCTTTGGCGGCCTGGTCCTCGTCGGCGAAGAGCAACGGACGCCACGCTTCGATCAGATGCCACTCGAGGTAGTAGGCCAACATGCACAGGAAGATGTGGGCGCGCACGCGGTTCTCGAGCCGATGGTGGATGGGACGCACCTTCAGGTCCACGGTCTTCAGCGCACGGAAGGCGCGCTCGACGTTGGCCAGGGCCTTGTAGTTCCTGACCGCATCGGCCGCTGACATTTGCTTCTTCGGTGCACCGGTGCGGATCACATAGATTCCATCGAGCGCCGCCTCGGCGGCAATCTGCTCATCCAGCCGGTGGAAGGCAAAGCGCTTCTCGGTGATCTCGAGCGCAAAGTGCTTGCCCACCTTGTACTTGTTCACGACGCGCCCGACGCGCACCCCGATCGCCCCTTGGCCCTTCAGTCTCCCGCGCTCGACCCGCGCCCGCACCTTCTCGAGCTCCTTCTGTGTCGCTTCCAGTAGCGCCTCTCGCTTGTGGGCGCGCAGCTTGGCGAGCTCAGGATTCCGGCAGGCAATGAGGCGCTCGCGCGGGTAGTCCGGGTGCGCGATCTCCATGAGATTGCGCTCATCAAAGAGCCCCAACTGCAGCGTTTCTCCTTCGATGAGCGCGCGGATCTGACCGCTCTTGAGCGCCGTGATCCAGCCCAACCCTTCCAGTTCCCGCAACTCCTGGATCGCCTTGTGCGAGATCATGCCTCGATCGCCCACCAGCACCACGTGCTCGAGGCCGAACTGCTCACGCAGCTTCTTTACCTGCGGCATCAGCGTCTTGGCATCCCCCGTGTTGCCTTCATAGACCGATACCGCCACAGGGCACCCTGCCTGGTTCGTCAGCAGCCCGTAATTGACCTGGAGCTTGTTCTTCTTCCCGTCGCGATTGTGACCGATCTTGCCCAGCGGACACTGCGTGCCTTCGAAGTAGCTCGAGGACAGGTCATAGAGCGCCAGCGAACCCTCTTTCAAGTGCCGGGCCGCGAGCTTGCGCTCGATCGCTCCCTGACGCTCGAGCAGCCAGTCCATCGCGCCATACAAGTCATCCTCATCCGCCGCCTCAACGCCGTACTCCTGCGCCAGCGTGACGGTCTGCCACCAGCGCGTGGTCGCCAACTTCGTGTGCGGCGCGAGCACTCGCGCGGCCACCATCGCGCACACTCGATCGCCCTCGGGACCTCCCCGTGAGGCGATCAGGGACTCAAAGCCCAACCGCTGCATCACCGCGCGCACCGCTTGCACGTGTCCGTGGGGTTTGGAGCGCACGATCTGCAGCCGCTCCCCAACGGGCACGAAGGTCTCCCCATGCAGCGCGCGGCGGATCACCTCGATCAGCGGCTCAGGCAGGTGGGAAAGGTTACCGAGGGTCTCGTTCTTGACCTTCTCGCCCTCGCGGTAGCTCCTGCGCAGCAGATGCGTGGCGTACACACGGCCTTTGTAGCGGCGCCGTGTGGTGACGACATGAACCGCGCCACCTCTTCGCGACATGCAGCCGAATATAGCTGATCCACAATCATTATGCAACTATTTAGTGACTACATATAAGCACCCAATCCGGCCCCGCCGCATGCACGAAACACCGTAAAAATCAGGCTCTGCTGACTACCGAAGGCTCAGGCGCGCGGAGGACCTTCCGGCTAGCACCCAACCTGGGTTGCAAAAATATCACCGCGCGCCACCCCCCGCTGTTCCAGCGTTAAGTCTAATCAACGCCAGCCGCGATCTGCGGGCCTGCAGAGCGCTCGCCGATGCCCGCCGAGCACTCATGGGCAAGCGGTGACCGGTTCACCGGATCGCATTGTCCATTCAATCGCCGCGACTGCATTCGCGACGCCGTACTCTTCCGAAATGGCGCGGCCCAACGCTCGTGCGCGCTCGCGAACGCCACGGTCTCCCGCAAATTCAATCATCTCACCGAGCGCCTTCGGGTCGATCCGGGTCCCTGAGATGTATCTTGGTGCGACCCCTGCGGCGGCCAATCTGGTGGCCCAAAAGAACTGGTCAGCCCCGATGGGTAAAGGTACGGACGGTACGCCGGAGTGCGCGGCGGTGTGAGTCGTTCCGGCCCCAGCGTGGTGAATGACCATGGACGTGCGCGGAAACAGCCATGCGTGGGGGGTATCTCCCAAAACGAAGAGGTTCTTGGGGAGCATGTCAGCAGTGATCCGGCTCCAGCCGGGGAAGAAGAGGGTACGCCGATCTCCTATCGCTGCTTTGATCGCGCTTAGTCCGTTTTGCCGGACGAAACTGGCTATAGCGCCGAACCCCACGTAGATCGGCGGCGGTCCGGTGGACAGAAAATCCAGCAACCCCCCCGGGGGTTGCCAATCCTGAGGCGGCAGAGTCCAGTGTCCACAGATCCGATGTGAGTCCGGCCAATCATTCGGCCTAGGGACCAGGTGACGGGAGAAGCCATAGAGAATGGGAAACTCCTGCTTGGGCCCGCGGGCCTGTGCGCGCCCGAACATCGCGGCTCGCGCCGCTTCGTTCGACTTTCCATACATCCGCCTGAGCATTGCTTGTGGGGAAACGCAATAGCTCAGGCGATTGAGCCAACCCGGAAGCTTCACGGAACGCAGAGTAGGAGAAGCAAATTCACGCGTGGTGCTCGTGGGCTGCAACCAGAGAGCGATTCCGGGCTTCTTCAGCTCCTCAGCCACCGTCTTTCCGACGAGGGAGGCGAGCCCCGAAAAGAGAACCGCATCTGCGCCCCGCGCATCTTGGGTCACTGCCCTCATCCATGCGAGGGTGTTCTCGTTGACTACGCGAAGGCCGGCTTTGATCACCGCAATGACGTCGGATCGACCCAACTCTTCGCGAACAGCCGCACCTCGTGTCCGGACGCTATCAGTCCGCAGCAGAGCGCGACGAACGGCCGGGTATCGCCCTCACTGCCATAAGTCACGACAGTAAAACGCATTGTGAATTTCCTTTCGCTGCGGTGCAAATGTAACCCGACAATCGGGCCGCCGGGAAGTCGGAGAACGGCTAAGATTCCACCCACTGTAGGAATTGGGGTATCGTAATCCCCATGGGAATTCAGTGCCCACCCGGAACGGGAGACGAGCCAACCGATACGATGGAATGCTCCGCGACGGTCTACGTCATCGACGCCGCCAGCGAATTGCCGCTCGAGCAAGGCATTCGATTTGATTTGCCGCAGTGGACGAGGCGGGGCTTGGACCCTTCCTTCTTTGAAAATCTTCACCTGATATTGGCCGGCGGGAATCTTGAGCAGGCTCTGGACGATTTCCGGAATGGGCGTGCTAGGGAGAAGTCGCTAGAGCGTATCGCGGCCGCTGTTCTAATCTCTTGCGAGCATTCGGTTCACGTGTATGCGTGTGCCAACGAGCTGTGCGACTTGCTCGCCGCATTGGATGAGCAGCGAGCGACAGATATTGCGAGGCAGCACCTCTATTTGCTATCGCCTTCTGCTCAGCATGAGGAGAAAGATCCCTATAGTCCTCACCGCTTCCGAGTACCGACTCTCATGCAATTAACCACGTTAGCTCAGGAGGCGAAGCGCAGCGCGCGCAAACTGCGGGTTCGCGTCGAATATCGTCGCCGCTCGCGAGGCACCGCAGGGCGACTGAGCGGCAGCGAGCCGCCGCGCCACTAGTGGCGGCTATGTACACCCAGAAGCAGGAAATTGCCGAAAACCACGGTTTGACGAAGCAGCGGCCGTTCGGCAATGCTCCAGCTGTGGTTGACGCGGCGGGCACTCCGGGTATTATTTCTCGGCAGTATGCGTCAACTTCTTCTATTGGCAGCCGTGTCGCTTTCTACAATGGCGATTGCGTCCTTGGCCGGTTGTGATTCCCGCGATACTCAATCGGGTAATTCGTTTCGGCCTTCTTTATCAGCCCCGCTGGAAAGCAGAACCCCTGCCCCTGCGGCAGCACCAAAAAGCGATAAGCCTCGAGTGGTCAGTTGGCCTGATCTCGAACGATACTATCCGGAGGATGCCGTTCGTGATCACACAAACGGGATCGTGAGAATCACTGTCACGCTGGACAAAACAGGCAGCGCGACGGATACCCATATATTGTCCGAAACGCCGCCGAACCTTGGTTTTGGAGCAGCGGCGTCTACGGTCGCACACCAGATAAGCTACAGCAATCCGACAGGCCACGAGGCCAGCGTGACTTTCAATATCAAGTTCCGTTCGCCGCACCTGTCGAGGTTGCAACGTAAATTGGAACGACTTCGATAAGAACAAAGTACAAGGTAATGCCATCGCAGCTGGGCTCAGGGTCAACAACTGGAGCACCGTCGTGACCGTCTTCAGGCGGCCAACTGCGGACGGTCGCGACCCGGGCCCGAAGTTCGCGGTCATTCGTGCATGGAAGCCGTCGGCGCATGCTCGTCCCCCGCATTCCCAGACGGACGGCGTGTAATTCCCAATTGGACGTTGCAACGTTCCCAATTGGACGGTATGCTACCTGAAGATAATAGCAACGGAATAACCGGGGAAATGCGTGTATCCACGATTCGCTGAGAACCTCGTTCGCGCGGCGCTGCGCGACACGCGGGTGGTGGCGATCAGTGGTCCGAGGCAGTCAGGCAAAACCACCCTGGCACGTCGCTTCGCCCGACAAGGTCGCATTTACCTGACACTGGATAGTCAGCCGACGCTTGCGGCCGCGAAGAATGATCCTGTGGCGTTCATCCGCGGGCTCGATCGGGCGATCATCGATGAGGTCCAGCGCGCTCCCGAGGTGCTGCTCGCTATCAAGCAGAGCGTGGACGAGGATCCGCGTCCGGGACGCTTTCTACTCACCGGTTCCGCTAATCTCTTGACGATCAGGACGGTTCACGAGTCGCTCGCTGGTAGAGTCGAAGTCATTCCCTTGTACCCCTTGGGACGAAGCGAGCGGCTGCGATCTCGAGCTCCGCAGTTCATGTCCAAGGTATTTCAGGGGCAGTTGCCGCAAGCCGTCGAATCTCTCCGTGGTAACAAACTGCTCCAGCTCGTCGCGAGCGGTGGCTACCCAGATGCCGTCAAACGGCGCGCTGAACGGCGGCGTCAGGACTGGTACCGTGCGTACATCAAATCCATAGTTGAACGCGATATCCCGGAGATCGCGGACATCGCTGGCCGCGAACAGATTCCGCGGCTTCTGGAGATCTGCGCCCGATTCGCTGGTCAGCTGACCAATCTGTCGGAGATCGGTCGTGCGATCAGGCGCGATCATAAGACCGTCGGACAGTACCTGCGGGTCCTGGAACAGATCTATCTCGTCCAGTCGCTACTGCCTTGGTCGCGCAACGAACTCTCCAGGCTGGTGAAGACCCCCAAGCTCCACTTCATCGATTCGGGCCTGCTGACGGCTCTGCGCGGCTACTCGACTGCGCGGTTACGCTCGGATCGAGGCCAGCTCGGACCGCTTCTGGAGAGTTTTGTGTTCTCCGAGCTAATCAAAGGCGCTGCGTGGTCTAAAGAGCGTATCTCAATTTTTCACTACCGCGACAAGGATCAGCTCGAGGTCGACTTTGTTCTCGAGAATCCAGCGGGCCAGATCGTCGGCGTCGAAGTGAAGGCCGCAGCATCAGTCACGCAGCGCGATTTCGGCGGCCTTGAGCGGGTCGCATCGGCTGCAGGATCCGCTTTCGTGCAGGGAATTCTGCTTTACGATGGAGAGCAAACCCTATCGTTTGGAAAAAATCTACGTGCAGCTCCACTGCCAACTATGTGGGCATGATCGGCCAATTGCGGCCGGTCAATCATTCTATGGAGCGGTCTCCCGCATCGCTCGAAGCTCGCGGCCGTTGAAGCTCATCGTGTGGGAGAGTCCGGACGCACATACGTATTCATTTGACGATGAAAGGCTTCTCTGCGCAGTCTCCAGCCCAGAAGACACTCGGGTAATGGACAATGTCGCCGGAAGAAAGATATTCGAAGTTGGAAAGGCGCCTCGGAGCCATGACCGCTCTCTTTGCCGTGCTCATAGTGGCACTGAGTGTTGCAACTGGCTATCAGACCTACAGAATACACAAGCTCGCGACGGCGAAATCCTTACGCTTGCGCAGAGCTTAGGATATACGATGACAAGGGCGTCGACCGAGTGGTGATTAGCGGTCATTTGCCGCAGGTTCTTGTGAATGGAAAGCCAAGGAATTTCCGCCCGCGCTCGATGGCGGGCCTGTTGATCTATGACGGCAGCGGCACGGAGCGCGGTGGCTACGGGACGATGGACGGCTATGCCAACGCGTTGCTCACGCTCGATGGGGAAGAGAATCAGGTCTTCCCTCTACTCGCCGAACCGCAAGGCAGCCCGTTCTTCATGCAGCACGACGGCAAGGGCTTCGTTTTCATGGGCGTGGGTAACGGCAAGCCCTTCCTGACCCTCAGGGATGGCAAGGATGTGGTGTTCGCAAAGCCGGAAAATAATACGTGGACCACCCGGCAGCTAAGATAGCGCTTAGGCTGGCGCGGCCGCGCCGGGCGTCTCTATAGCGGACGGCCCCGAATGTCTCAGAAGGTTAAGGATTCATCGGACGCCTGCCCCAATGCGCATGTCTATCCAGGCCCGGTGGGGCAGGCGGGCAGGCGTCGGATAATCCCCCAGGGAGGAAACCGCGAAGGTGTGCTGAAGGGGATCAGTCGAGGTGATGGGTTATGGGGATTTGAGCGATCGCGGTGTGGGGTGCGGAGGCGAGTGTGGCGGTGGATTCAACGAGGGTGGGGCAATGGACGGCGGTGTTGGATAGGTAGCGGGTGCTCAATGAGCCGTGGTGAGCGTCGTTGATGCGCTGTAATGGGTGGCTAGCCAAAGGGGGGCGTGTCAGCACTGTGGGTTGAAGTGCCGGGTGCGGTATGGGGTGGCAAGAGCGAAGTGCACTCATGGTGGAGCGCTCCAGGCGGGTGGCGCACGGATGTGTTGAGCGCGGGAAAAGGTCTGGATGATTAACATCGGGGCGCCGCAATGCCGACACACGAACGTGGGCCGCGGGGCTGAGCTCCCTCGGAGGGTGGCCGGATCGGCCGGCACGGGTGGGGCTGAGACGTGCAGCAGCGCTCGCGCAATCTCCATGTTCTTCTTGCGGGTTGGGTTGGCGAGCAACCCGTAGTGACGAAGACGATGGAAGCCGGCGGGCAGGACGTGGAGTAAGAAGCGGCGTATGAACTCCTCGGCAGTGAGGGTCATGGTCTTGTGGCGGGTGCGGCCCTTGGCCCTGTAGTCCTTCCAGCGGAACGTGACGCCGCGTTCATCCAAGCCCAGGAGTCGCGAGTTCGAGATGGCGACCCGGTGGGTGTAGCGCGACAGATAGGCCAGTACGGCCCGAGGTCCTGCGAACGGGCGCTTGGCGTAGACCACCCATTCGATCTTGCGCAGCGGTGCCAGCCACTGAGCGAAGGCCGCCGCATCGGTGAGGGGAGCGAACTGGCCGAAGCACTGTAACTGGCCGCGGCTGTGGGCCGCGGCCAGGGCTTGCAGAAGGCGGCGGCGGAACAGGCGCGAGAGCACGCGTACGGGCAGAAAGAACCCCAGTCTGCAGGGTACCCAGCGATCGGCATCCAGGGCGAGGCCACCGCCGGGCACGATGCCGTGTACATGCGGATGGTGAGTGAGGGCCGAGCCCCAGGTGTGCAGGACCAGGGTAAGACCGATGCGCGCTCCCAAATGCTTAGGATCGGCGGCGATCGTGCGCAGGGTGTCGGCTGCGATATCAAACAATAGTCCATACATCAGCTCCTTGTTGGTGTAGGCCAGGGCACTGAGGGGGGCCGGCAAGGTGAAGACCACATGGTAGTAGTCGACCGGCAAGAGATCGGCGCAGCGGGCGTCCAGCCAGCGCTGCGCGGCACTACCCTGGCACTTGGGGCAATGCCGGTTACGGCAGGAGTTATAGGCGATCTGGGGCTGCGCGCAGGCCGAGCAGCGCAGGGCGTGGCCGCCGAGCTCGGCGCTGCGGCAGTGCTCCACGGCCGACATGACCTTGAGCTGGCCGAGGCTGAGGTGGCCCTGCTCTTGACGCCGCCAAGTCGGCCCGTGGGCGCGGAAGATATCCGCGACCTCCAGGCGTGACACCCCTCGGCGCTACGTGGGTCGAGTCGGCTCCAGGGGACTGAGCACTTTGCGCAAGGTCTCGGTGGCCACGTGGGTATAGAGGGCGGTGGTCTCCAATTTTTTGTGACCGAGCAGCACTTGGATGGTGCGGATGTTCTCTCCCTGCTCCAGTAGGTGAGTGGCAAAGGCGTGACGCAGGGAGTGCATGGACACCCGCTTGTCGATGTGCGCGGCCTCTGCGGCCTCGTGCACGGCGCGGTTGAGTTGCCGGGTACTCATAGAGTCCATGGGATCCAAGCCCGGAAATAGATAGCCTGCCGGCAGAATCTTTCCCGCCGCATGGGCATTGCGCCACCAGATCCGCAGCCGTTCCAGCAGGATCGGAGGCAGCAGTGCGTAGCGATCCTTGCGACCCTTGCCCTGCTCGACACGCAAGAGCATGCGCTGGCTGTCAACATCACCGACCTTCAACGCGGTCACCTCGCTGACGCGCAATCCAGCACCATAGGCTACCGACAGCGCCGTGCGATGCTTGAGGGTCTTGGCCGCCTCGATCAGATGCGCCACTTCCTCGCGACTTAAGATGATCGGCAAGGTGCGGCGTACCCGAACCGGGTGCATCTTGGCCATAACCTCCTTCTGACCGAGGGTGGCCTCGAAGAAGAACTTCAGACCCGTGATCGTGGCGTTGAGCGTGATCGCTGAGATCCCCTGCTTTACGCAGTGCAGCTGGTAGGCGCGCAGCTCCTCAGCCGTGGCGGTGTCGGGTGAGCGGTGCAGATATCGTGTGAAGTGCACGACGGCACGGATATAGGCCTCGCGCGTCTTGGGCGCGAGCTGGCGCATGCACATCTCCTCGATCATGCGCTGGCGGAGGGGTGAAATCCCCTGAGTAGTGGTGTTCATGACTGAAGCTCCGGTTGGAACACGAGACGGATCGTCTCGGCTCGCACCATACGAAACAGAGCCTCAGAACTCAGCTCACCCGCCGAACCTCATCGAAGCCATCCCTACCGCGCGAGCGGTTTAGTCCCTGGGCACGTCTCGGTCCTTCGTCGTCGGAAGGGGATGGGTATTTCGCGAGGATGGGAAGACAGCCTCGCGTGAGCTCAGGCGGTATGAAACCGCTCCAGCCCGCCGGCCTCCTGGATAGCGCTCGGCGTCATCCTGGACCTGCTGACGTAGCTCCCGGCTCTTGCGTCAGGTGCTACTTCGGTCGGCGACTATGCTGATTCTCGTGCCCGGGCTCCTTCCCCGCAAATAGCTGGCGTGCTGACCACCTCCGACGTCTCAACGGCGTTACGATGGGCGGGAACTCGACGTTAGGCGCTGCCGTGCTGAACGTATTGAACGGCGCAGGGTTGAGGAACATGTCGCCGCACTGGCTGCAGGCATAGAACTGCGTCTCAAACCGGCTGCCGTTTCTCTTTACGCTTACGCGGTGGTACCGCTCGAATGCGCAGACTCGGCAGCGCCATACGCTGCTCGATACGGGAACCGGCGTGGCCATGACGAGATCGTAGTAATCCTCGTCCTGCGGTGTCCATTCAGGTCTCTCGGTGAGGAGACACCTGTATGGCCTCGGCGAATAGCCCGTGAGCGCCGGGAACGATGTGACAGTGATTCGCAGTTAGCTCGGCCATGCCAGTCCAACATCTACGTCCAAGCGAACCTCGCAGCGAAGCATGCCGCACCCGAGCGTACAGAGCGATTATCCTCCCGGCCTCCCCGCTGGAAGCGTGAGCCGGGATGGGGTTCCCCGAGTTTGCCTCTGGATACGCTCCGCCTGAGCGTCAGTAAGGGTTCACTGCCACTTCTATCGTCACTTCGTGGTGTATATACCAGAACCCTTTGAGCGGATGGTCGCCCGTAACGATGGACATTCCCGGCTCGCGCCAGTTGTACCCACGATTCTGGACCAACGATTGCGGGTGAATATGAGGCAGGTAGAGGTAGAACTTGCGAGGTTGATCCAGGTTCTCCTGCCCCTCGGGCACGAGGGCGAGTTCCCCGGAGTCTGGGAAGTAGCGAAGGTCCGCCACGGAGATCTGCCGCAGGAGAACTCTATACATCTTGAAGCGTGCCGCGCCTTTGTCGACTCTCTCTACTCGGGCCAGATCGACGCTGGTTGCCCCTTTGGCGGCCAGACTCGGGCGATGCGCCGCGAGCATTTGCGCGAGTTCGTCGAATCTCGCTTCGTGAGAGAAGAAGTTTGTCGCGAGCTCCTGATCGCTCGGCTGCTTCTCTTCATTGACATCGTAGGCTGCAAAGACAGCGAGCGTAGACGGACCGAGCACCAGAGCAATTACCGCACATAGTGCCACCCACGATCCCTTCCCCGGCATGCCAGCGCGCGTTCGAGTATGCGGGATAGCCCGCTCAGCGGGATCTGTTCGCCTCTGGTGATCTTCCAGTAACTCGCACACGCTGTCTCATTTGCGCTGCAGGCGCATTTTGGCTGGATCGCTGGCAGATGATAGACTTCCTCCAGCCCGTACCGTGAGTCATCTTTTCTTCGATCCACCGTTAGAAAATCTTCTGATCCACGATGCCGCGAAGATTACCGCCGCTCAGTTCATTGCGTGCATTCGAGGTGGTCGCTCGGCACGAGACGTTTCGCGCAGCGGCGGAGGAGCTTCATGTGACGGCAGCGGCTGTTATTCAACAGGTCAAGGCGCTGGAAGGCTTCGTCGGACGGAAGCTCCTTCGACGCCACAGCCGCGGTTATAGCCTAACTCCGGAAGGGGCGGCCGGTCTCGAAGCGCTGCGCAATGGTTTCGACCAGTTGTGGGCTGCGGTTGATACAATGACTTCCGGCGGGCGGCGCGTTTTGACAGTGAGTGCTGTGCCGTCGCTTTGCGCCGAGTGGCTGGTGCCGCGCCTGCATCTGTTCCGCGAACAGCACCCGGACATCGATGTTCTTGTGCACCCTTCCGTGGAGTTGGTCGACCTGGAGCATTCGCGGGTTGACCTCGGCATTCGCTGCGGCTCTGGCTGCTACCCTGGTCTCGTCTCAGAGCGGCTTTTCAACGACGAGATTTTTCCCGTGTACAGCCCACGGATGCTCAAAGGACGACGCCCGCTAAAAAGCCCTAGTGACCTGCGAGTTCACCCGCTAATTCATACGGAGTGGACCCCAGAAACGGGGCATTGGCCAGGTTGGTCGGACTGGCTGCGCGCGGCTGGCGTCACGGGCGTTAATGTAAATAAGGGGCTGAGATTCTCCGACGGCGCCCTGGTTATCCAGGCGGCGGTAAGCGGACAGGGAGTTGCACTCGGAAGCAAAGCGCTAGCGCTTGATCACCTGGCAGCCGGGCGCTTGATTCGCCCATTTGAGCTCTCACTGGCAACAGACTTTGCCTATTACATCGTGTGTTCGAAGAGCCGGGCGGAGGAACCCGATCTCACCGCATTCCGCCGATGGGTCATTTCCGAGGCACAGGGAGAACCCCGGCGGACGACCGGGCGTGGGCCTCGGCGGCACTGACGGCCACGATGAGATCGCCATAGCATTCGGCATCAAGTCCCGCACGGTGGAAAAGCACGTGGTACTCACGAACTGGATGCTCAAGCAAGTCGAGCATGAGGTTGCACCGGAGGACCGCCGGTCGGAGGTTCGATAATGAAGGGTCGCGTATGAATCCGACCGGGCACACGTCTATCGTTATCTACCGCGGAATCGTCTACGTAGGCCTTGCAGGCATTTTCGCCTGTGTAGCGCGTCGTCGTCACGACGCCGGCGTCGGGGCTCGCGAACCAATCGCGGGCCGACTTGCAGGCCGCGTCGTAGTCGAACGCGTCGGTGATGGCCCCGAGCCCTGGCGATCCAGGAACCCCGCACAAGGTCGATCCTTCAAAAGCCAAGGAAGCGCCCAGGGGCGAGCGGTGCGGCCAGTAAGGGTCTCGGCGCGGCGGAAGCTTCGCGCGTACATCCCGTCAGCACCCACCATCCATCTCCTTGATCTGCGCCACGATCCTCTAGTTGCTCGACACGTACCAGTCATCCATCTGAGAAATCTGCTGATACTTTCTCGTATAGCCGTGTGAGCTCAGGAGCGCATACAGGTTCTGCCGTGCATCGCCCCTATACCCGTGCTCGACGGTGATTACCCGAAAGCGGTATTTCGAGAAATCAAGGGCCGAGAGGATATTGAACTCACTCCCCTCCGTATCGGCAGACAGGTAATCGATCTCGCGGGGCGCTTGATACTGTGCAAGGAGATCCGCTAGGGAGATCGTCTCGACTTCGTAGCTGCGTCCGTGCTTTCGCCTGGTACTGAGCTTATCGGCATCGCTGAATGCGGCGATCGTCGAGATCACAGCTTGCGGGGCCTGCATGAACTCAAGCTTCTCTCCCGACCGGGACCATACGCACTTCGTCGAGATGTGCGCGCGCCTGCCTGCTTTGAGCTCCGAGTGCCAGGAGCGGCAGGGCTCGGCGAGAATCCCCCTCCAGCCAAACTGCTGCTCGAGCAGATGCGTGTTGCTGATCACCCTCCCATCGCAGGCGCCAAACTCCACGAAATAACCATCGCGCCTGAAATCCAACTCTGATAGCACTAAGAGATCCTGGCAGATCTGGCTTCTGGACGCGGGGAGTAGCCCGGAAAGACGCTCTCTTTGATCCGCAGGCATCGCCTCAATGAAGGACTTGCGACTAAGCTCCCGCAGCTTCTCACGCAGATCCTTCGCGTGGCCCCGCAGATTGTTGAGTGAGCTCTGCCGGATTACGGCGATATCTAACAGCCGCAGCGGCGCCAACAGCGCTCGCTTTGCACTTCCCAACGCGCTCATTTTGTCACCCCTTCGAGCGTCACTCGCTCGATTATTGGTCACTCCTCCACCCTGCGGCGTCCGCCGCTTTCGGCGTAATCTCCCCCTGTCGCCGCTCGGAGTCAACGAAATGGCCCGTTACGGTCCGCGAATCGAGCGCAAGCCTTTGAAAATTAAAACGGGAATAGCTCTTACATAGCGAATGTCGGCAGTTCGATCCCGTCAGCACTCACCACAGATTCTAAAATGGCGGGCTGGCTAACAATAGCTGCCTGCTGCTATCCGTGCTCCGCCAGATCGGCGGTGAAGCCGATCGGGCGGCGCTTGCGAGGCGGCGGATTCAGAAGCTGGCGGATTGCCGACAGCATCGCGGCGATGGCCTCGTCGTGGGTAGTGAGCTTCTTCTCGAGGCGCGCCTCAAGCTGATCCAGTCGGCGGGCGAGTTCCTTGTTTGAGGCCAGGAACTCGCGCAGCTTGACGAAGGCGCGCACGACATAGATTCCCATCTCGACGGCTCGCGGGCTATTGAGGGCGGTGGCGGCCATAATCGCCCCATGTTCGGTAAATGCGAAGGGTGGGAAGCGTGGGTCGCGGGCCTCTGAGAACCGGTCGCAAAATGCGACCGGTTCAAGGCTACGACTTCATCTGACCTCAGGCGGATGAGGAAGTCTGCGGGGAATCTTGCTCGAAGGTGTCGAGCAGACGATCGATGAGCGTCACGAGCTGGCGGATCTGCCGTTCCATCATCGACGGGAGCGTGTCGAGGAGCTGCGGTTGCTCGCGCGCTTTTCGCAGCAACTCCACGCCCGTGCGCAGTGGGGCGAGCGGGTTGCGCAGCTCGTGCGCCAGGGTCCCGATGAGTTTCTCGCGCAGCCGCAGCGCATCCTGCCGCTCCTTCTCCCGCAGGCGCTTGTCGGTAACATCGCGCACGACCGATACGGAGCCGATGATCTTTCCGCCGCCGTCGCGAACAGGGGCCGAGCTCACCTGACGATGGCGGAGCTCTCCCGACCGCGGGATACGCACGATCTGCTCCTCATCGCGCACGACTTCGCCCGCGAGTGCGCGCACCGGTGGCGCTTCGGAGAATGGTCGCGGCGTCCCGTCTGGCCGCAGGACTTCGAGTTCCGAGACGATTTTCTCGATGTCCATGTCGGCGACGGTCTGACGGTCGAACTCGCGTAGAGCAGCCGGATTGGCATACGTGTAACGCCTGCGTGAGTCCGCGAAATAGACTTCCTCGGTCATGGAGTTGAGGACCGCCGACAGCCACTCGCGCTCCGCGCGGTTGACGTCGAGCAGTCGCCTGACCTCTGCCTCCACGCGGATGCGCGCGCTGATGTCCACGGCCGACGTGACGATGGAGTCGCGGCCGATCGGGAACAGGCTGACCAAGAGGTCCGTCGCGCCGATGCGCTCCTCATGCTGCTCGCTGCGGCTCTGCGTAAGCACACGCGTGTAAAGAGGGATGAGCTCGGCGGCGCGCTCCGGCATGATTTCGCTCACCGTCTTCCCGAGCACCTGGTCGCGCGGCCGGCGCAGCGACCGCACCCAGTTGGCATTCCCGTCGCTGAAGCGCCAATCGACGATCGTGCCTTCGGTGTCGCGTACCGCGTCCAGGACGGCGATCAGATCGAACGGATTCTCGAAGATCGCGCGATACCGGCGCTCGCTTTCAGCCCTGTCGCTCTTCTGGCTCATTCCGCTTCGTGCCTTCCCGCAACCAAGTATAGAGCCACGGCGCCGTCGCGAACGGTGCGCTACCGCACATCCGAGTGACGCTCAGCCGCAGCCGACCCGGCAACGTCTCAGCTGGCTGACAGCAGACGCTCGAGATTGCATTCGCTCTCGATCGTGTCCGCCAGCCGATCGAGCATCTGCTCGCGGCGCGCGGCGTGATCGATCGCCAGCGGCTGACTCAGGCCGGCCCAGCGCAGCAGCGCGGTGCACGCAGCGCTGTCCTCGAAGAGGCCGTGCAGGTAAGTGGCCATGATCTGGCCGTCAGCCGAGATTGCGCCGTCACGCGTGCCGTCGTTGAGGAGAACGGCCGGCCGCTCCAGGGCGGCGCCCTCTGTCCGGCCCACATGGATCTCATAACCGCGGACGGGCGCATCTTCCAGCCGCAAATGACCGGAGACATTGCACAGCCGCTTGCCGGGCAGCAGCACTGTCGTCAAGCGCAACAAACCGAGACCGGGGCTCTCGCCGGGTGTGCCCTCGACGCCCTGAGGATCCGCGAGCGTGTCTCCCAGCATCTGCAGGCCGCCGCAGATGCCGAGTACTTTGCCGCCGTAGCGCAAGTGCTTCGCGAGATATCCCGGCCACGCATGGGCGCGCAACCACTCCAGGTCGGCGCGCACGGATTTGGAGCCGGGCAGGATGACGAGGTCGGCTGCTGGCGGTGGCGTGGCGGCATCGATGTATCGCAACGCCACCTGCGGGTGATGCGCGAGCGGCTCGAAGTCGGTGTGATTGCTGATCCGCGGCAGGACGGGCACCACCACGCGTAGCTTCTCGTTGGACAGGGCAGGGGGTGCCGACGCTTCGCGGCTGATGCCGTCCTCGGCATCCAGGTGGAGTCCCTGCAGGTAGGGGAGAACGCCGAATACCGGCTTGGCGGTGTGCCGCTCCAGCCAGTCCAACCCGGGCTGCAGCAGCGACAGATCACCGCGGAAGCGATTGATGATGAATCCCCGCACACGGTTGCGCTCGCTGTCACTCAGCAATGCCAGGGTGCCGACGAGGTGCGCGAATACGCCGCCGCGGTCGATGTCGGCGATGATCACGACCGGGCAGTCGACCGCTTCCGCGAAGCCCATGTTGGCGATGTCGCCGTCGCGCAGGTTGATCTCAGCCGGGGAGCCGGCGCCCTCGACGACGATGAACTCGTAGGACTGCCGCAGCCGGGCGTAGGAGGCGAGCACGGCTTCGCGCGCGCGGCGCTTGAACTCGTGATATTCCCAGGCGCCCATTTCCCCGACTGCCTGGCCATGGATGATGACCTGACAGCGTCGATCCGTGCTCGGCTTGAGCAGCACCGGATTGAGATCCACGGTAGGCGGGATGCCGGCCGCCTGCGCCTGCAGCGCCTGCGCGCGGCCGAGCTCACCGCCATCGCTGCCGACCGCACTGTTGAGCGCCATGTTCTGCGGCTTGAACGGCGCGACGCGGATGCCGCGCCGGCGCAGCACGCGGCAGAGTCCGGCGACCAGCGTGCTCTTGCCGGCATCCGAGGTGGTGCCTTGCACCATCAGGGTGCGGGCGCTCACGTGTCAGGCGCTCTTTGGAATGTCGAGTCCCCTCGCGACCGCCGGGCGCGCGAGGAACGTGTCGAGGGCGCGCGTTACGTTGGGAAAGTCGGCGATGCCGACCAGCTCGCCCGCCTCGTAGAAGCCGACGAGATTGCGCACCCAGGGGAAAGTGGCGATGTCGGCGATGGTGTATTCCTCGCCGGCCAGCCAGGCATGCTTTCCGAGTTGCTCATCGAGCACATGCAGCAGACGCTTCGCCTCCGCGACGTAGCGGTCCCGGGGACGCTTGTCCTCGTAGCTCTTGCCGGCGAACTTGTTGAAGAATCCGACCTGGCCGAACATGGGACCGATGCCGCCCATCTGGAACATGAGCCACTGGATCGCGAGGTAGCGGGCCGCCGGGTCGCGCGGCAGGAGGCGGCCGGTCTTCTCCGCGAGATAGATCAGGATCGCGCCCGACTCGAACAGCGGCAGCGGCTCGCCGCCGGGACCCTCGGGATCGATGATCGCCGGGATCTTGTTGTTGGGATTGAGCGAGAGGAACTCCGGCGACAGCTGCTCCTGGTTCTCGAAGCTGACGCGGTGCGGCTCGTACGGGAGTCCCGTCTCCTCCAGCATGATGGAGACCTTCACGCCGTTGGGCGTCGGCAGGGAGTAGAGCTGCAGCCGGTCGGGGAACCGGGGCGGCCACTTGCGGGTGATCGGGAACGCTGACAAATCGGGCATGCCTGTCCTCGTGCTGCAATGGGGAGAGCTGCGCGGATTGTCCGCTAAAAACCCGAGTGGTGCAGGTAGCCAATGACGCCCGCCGCGATCAGGCAATAGATCCCGAAGAAGTGCCAGCGGCCGCTCTCGAGCCAGCGGCTGAGCCATTTCAGCGCGAGAAGGCCGGCGAGAAACGCAAACACCACCCCGAGAAGGCTGGGCATGGCAGCCGGGAGCATGCCTGCAAGGTGATGGTGCTGCGACTGATGGAGGCGCCAGATCTCGCGCGCAGCGGCTGCCGGTGTGAGCACCACGGCGAGCGCAAAGCTGAAATCCTCGGCGCTGGCGCGCGTGACGCCCGTCAGCAGGCCGGTCGAGATGGTCGCGCCGGAGCGGGAAAAGCCGCGGAATGGAATGCACAGTCCCTGGATCGCACCGATCGAGGAATATTGCGCGGGCGTCAGTTTGTCCGCGGCGCCGACCTCACGCCGCCGATTCTCGTACAGGCCCGCCACCCATATGAATACACCGGCGGCGGCGAGCGCGACGGCTATCAGGTCGAGCCGGTTGAAGAGCTGCTCCACCCAGGCGTG
>JBOIAB010000194.1:0-26026 GCA_050738635.1 Steroidobacteraceae bacterium | reverse complement strand
TCGTGAGCGCTGATAGGACCGGTGAGCACCTCGGCGAGCGTGACGGTCGTAACCGCAAGACGGACGAGCCCCTCATCGTGTGCCTCTAATACCGGCCTGAATACCGCAGCGAACTCAGGATGGCCCTCGAGCACGTAAATGATCGGGGCGGAGTCGATCAGCAGGAGCGCGTTCTCCGGCAGCCGTTCGAGGCTTACCGGCTCCATTCGTGTCTCAGCTGCCGCAGGGTCGCTTGGCTATCGCGGCCGTACAATCCGCGACCGCTGCCGGCAAGAGGTAGCAGTGAGCGCTGCGCGTCGGCTTCTCCCAACGCGGAGATCGGCGCCAATACGGCAACTGGCCTCCCATGGCGCGTGATGATCGTCTGCCGGCCCTGCTGCGCGGCGGTCAGCAGCTCCGGTAATTGACTGCGTGCCTCTTCGGCGCCTTTTCGGATTGGCTTTGGCAACGATGCGCTCCTGATCCATAGAGCGTACGGACTGTACGGTCGGATGTCAATTCCGTGAGGATGCGTCCGTTTGGAACTGAATCAATGGTCGGGGTGACAGGATTTGAACCTGCGACACCTACGTCCCGAATTTTCGCTACCGCATTCCATTGAGTTCCACTGAAGGCCAATAAAGCTTATAAACCAAATACTTGTGGACGATAAAGTTCCATGGAGGTACGCTCGCTTCCGGTGACATCTGGCTCGATTCGGCCCAAAAACTCGACCAACGTGGCAGGCATATGGAACAACCGGAGCGACTGACCGATTTGCAGCTCAGGACGCTTTTGAAACACCCGCCGGCCGAGGCGCAGGTGATCTTCGACGGGTCTGTACCCGGACTTTCGGTCCGTATCTCGCCCGGCGGACTGGCGACCTGGGACTTGCGGCTCCGGGTCCTGGGAGAGGGCGGGGTCAATCCCCAGGGCCGGTCCATCGCCGGCAAGAAGCACCGGGTGGGGCTTGGCCACTATCCCGCCGTGTCGCTGCATGCAGCACGTGCGAAGGCGAATCTGCTCATCGACCAAGCCAAGCAGGGGGTCAATCCAAAGAGCGCCCTGCAAGCGAGCGCAACGGCCTGCGGGCTGACCGTCCGGGCTTTGTCAGAGGACTTCCTTCGGAACCACGTGCACTCGCGGAACTTGGATTCCGCCAAGAACTACGAGAACGCCCTGACCGTGCACATCAATCCCAAGGTGGGTGATACGCTGGCAGAGCTGTTGACGCGCGAGGATGTGCGCGCTGCGATGGATGCCGCGCGAGTGAAGCGCAAGCGGCCCAATGGCCAACGCGGCCCTGACCTGGGTGGAATAGAGGCATCGCGAACGGCGATGAGCGCTCTTCGCCATATGTTCTCTTGGGCGATCGATGAGGGGAAGCTGAAACGAAAGGACAATCCGGTAAGCAAGATCACCAAGAATCTGCCCACCAAGAATCAAGGGGAGGTGGTTCTGTCCGTCGCCGAGAGCCGCGTAGTGTGGCAGGCGGCAGAGGCGACGGGATATCCATTTGGCACGCACGTGCTGCTGATGTTGCTGACAGGGTGTCGACTTGATGAGTGGGCCTCAGCACGTACCAGTTGGATCGACACGAACGAAGCGCTGATCGTCATTCCGCGCCAGGGCTACAAGAGCGATCATGTCCATGTTGTTCCCCTGGTTCCTCAGGCCGTTGAAATTCTGAAGGCAATTCCGGAGCGGAAGACTGGCGATTACCTTCTTTCGAGCGACGGCGGCCGTACAGCAATCAGTGGCATCTCCAAGTATTATCGAACTCGGTTGCGCAACGCGATCATCGCCAACACGGGATCCCCACTTGCGAAGGAGTTCACGTCTCACGACTTGCGGCGTACCGTTGCTACCCGCCTCGCAGAGGCCCTTGGGGAGGAGGGCGATAAGCTCATCAAGCGCGTGCTCGGTCATTCGGATGGTTCCGTCACTGCGATCTATAACCGTTACGGATATGTGCGGGAGATGCGCCAGGCTCTGGAGAAGTGGGCGAATGATCTCACCGCGGGTGCGACTTCGACACCGAAAGCGGAATTGGGGGTGCCTTGTCGCGAAGTCGCGGGCAACGATCAGGCCCTTGGGTCACTCTGGACGCAGGGTCCGGCGCAGCCCTGCTCGCGGTGAGCATCGCCGAATGCGGGCGCTCCGGCTCTGTTCAGCGAGATCAAGGAAGCCCGCCTGGAGCATCAGTCGCGGCGAAATTACCGAGATCGCGGTCCGTACTCGCCAGATGACATCAGTCATGCCAACTCGCGGACATCAGTGTCTCCGCTGACCATCGCATTCGAGAGCAGTGTTGCGATGAGCTGGCTCTGCCTGTTCACGCCGATCTTGTGCATGGCCTGCTTGCAATACCAGCGTGCCGTCTCGAATGTCATATCCAGCTTCTGCGCCGCCTCCTTTACGGTGAGGCCCCGCAGCAGCAGATCGGCGAACTGAGCTTCCTTGTTGGACAACTTCCACAGTTGCTTGTAACGCGCGATTCGCGATGGGGGGGGCGGTGACGCGTCGACCACGAAGAGGGTCACGGCGCGCTTCGGTGTCGACAGGAAAGATGCGGTTTGCAGATGGCTCGACAAATGCAATGTCATGGGCGCCGTTGTCTCGCGGATGTCGATCCGCGCATGCCCGTCGCCGGCGGCCAGCAGACTTATGGCGCGTTCCAGTTGCTCCTGATACCCCGGGTCGGCCGCGCAAAGATGATGGTCGCGCAGAACGATCCCGCTGCGGGCCCGCAGCAGCGCCTCACCCTTGAAATTGGCGAACAGTACCCGGCGCGCAGCGTCGACGATCACCACACCGATTCCAAGTCGATTGAGCGATGCCTCGGCGAGCTCGTGTGTCCAACGGTGCGCCTCGATCTGGCCGCTGAGCTCGATCGACTTGGCGACGTGAGGCGACAGCCGGCGAAACGCTGCCACCTCCCTTCCCTGGTACGCGCCCGCGCGCGTGCTGCGCAGAAAGGCGAAATTGAGATGACTGCCCGCGGTGGCCGCCAGTGTCCCGCCGAGAACGTGGCGCAGGCCGAGATGCGCGATCCATTCCTGATAGAACGCAGTCCGTGTGAAGGCATGCGGGTCCTGGCGGATGACCTCGATCGAGGTGTCGGTGAGCGCGCAACCCGGCCGCATCAACCCCGGGATCTGATACCAGGGATTCTGCGTGGCGAGGTGGCGATTGTAGAAAGCCATCTCAGCGTCATCGATGGCCCCCACCAGACGCGGCATCCTCGCAGTACACCCACATACCCGCCGTTTCCGAGTTGAAGCCGGCCGCCAGATCCAGGAACACCGCATCCCATCGTTCCGGGTAGATGGCCGCCTCGTAGATGCGCTCGATCAGCGTCGTTGTGTTTCGCTTCATCCGGCCCGCTCGGAACACGGTACCTCCCATTTGGGAGGCTTACGCCTGCCAGCGCAGCATATAGCATCGAAGCGCGGTTTAGGCGCACCCGGCCGGCGGTCCCCAGCGCCAGGTGACACTCGACACATTCCTTCACGGGCCGGTTCACCGCTGCGGCGCTTGTGAACCCACGAATGTCGGTGAAGACTCAAAAAAAGCCAGTTACCCATGTATCTGAACGGGCGAGGCGTCGCGAAAGACGACAGCAAAGCCGCCGAGTGGTATCAAAAGTCCGCCGACCTGGGGCTGGCGTCATCGCAAAGGAATCTCGGCTTTTTCTATGAAAACGGCCGGGGCGTAACGAAGGATCTTGCGAGGGCTGCGCAGCTGTATCAGAAGGCCGTGGCCCAGGGCAACGCCGGGGCCGAAAACAATCTCGGCTATATGTATGAGACCGGCGCGGGCTTGCCCAAAGACTACGCGAAGGCCATGGATTTGTATCGAAAGGCCGCTGCGGGCGGAAATGTGGCGGGCATCTATGACGTCGGATACATGTACGAGCACGGCGAGGGCGTGAAGCAGGACTTGCAGGAAGCGGCGAAGTGGTTCCAGATGGCTGCCGACAAAGGCGATAAAGACGGCACGGCGGAAATCGCCACCGTGCAGAAGATGGCGGCGCAGGCCGGCCAGACGATTACCCTCCCGCCGGCGGACAGAAAGTGCCGCCGGCCCCCGCGCAGGCGGCAAGGGCTCCTCCCGCAGCCGCTGCTCCGGTAGCGCAAACGGCGCCCGCTCCTCCCGCAGCCTCCCCGCCTCCACCTCCCGCTCCGCCGGCTGCTGCGAGCAATTCGGCGGCTCCGGATGATGATCCGATTGGTGGCGGAGGCTTCATCTCGCCACCGTCGTCGTTTCCGGTGACGCTGTGCGTCGAGCAGTCGCTGGTGGACAACGAGACATTCAATGCGCCGTCTGCGGGCAGCAAGATGGATGCCGTCAAGGCCATCGTCGGGCACTACGTTTATGGCGTTGCGAAACCGGATTGGCAGTACCTGCTTCGCCAGCAGGAGTACGACCGCTTCACCCCGTCGGCGAACGCCGACCCTGCGCAGCTGGTCCTTTCGGTTTCGCCAGACGACCACGACGTTTTTAACCCGCGCTGCCCGTCGGGCTATGCCGCGTATAACGTGCAAATCAATCGCTAACACCGTATTGGGGGAGGAAACGCGATGCTGAGATCTCTGCTGCGAGCGATCCTCGATCGTCGAGTTGCCGGGGCGGCCACGGAGTTGCTGCTGTGCGCCGTCGGCGTGTTGGGGATTTCCGTTCCGGCGCGGGCGGACACCAGCGTCGAGATCTGCAGCCAGGGCAACACCACGCTCCACGTGGCGCGCGTTGTCTATGCCCAATCGTTGCTCTTCGGAGACAGCTATCGCGCGACCGGTTGGTACACCGTCGAACAGAATCGTTGCAGCACGGTCTACGACTCAGGCAACGGAGAGACCGTGTACTTCGGCTTCGCGTATCTGGACGAACACGATACGCTGCGAACCTGGGTCACCCAACCGGAAAGAACCTCGGACGCCAGCCTGCGGGCCGCCGACGAGAAGTTCTGTGCGCCGCCGACTCCTTTCGACTACACCGTGAAGACCAAAGAGGAACTGCGGCAGTGCAAGCTGGGATTCGAGCTGCTCGATTTCTCCATGTACCTGCCACCCACCGATGACACCCAGGTTTCGTACACCATGCATGCCTGGAAGGGAGACACCGACAGCGCCAAATTCGGCACGCGCTCGAGCGCCCGAGCGCGGCTGATTTTTGGCGACGAAGTCACGCTTTACGGCAGCCAGTGGAGCTACGCCAACGGCGTCAAGCTTCCGCCCGAGCTGGTCGATTCCAAAACGGGGCTGCCTCCGTTGCTTCCGAAGCAGCAGTTTTCCACCGGGCAAGCTCCTGTCGCCGAGAATATTCGCAAGATCGAGGACGTGCTGGCCGGCTTTCAGAGCTGCAAGACGCGCCTGTTCGGCACGCAGATCACCTCTTCGTCCTTCGGCATGGACGACTACGCGTCGTCATGGCCTCGCAGTCCACCACGACCGAGATGAGCGACGGCTCCCGCGTGGTGCTTACGCCCGTCGACGGAGCCGCCATCGGCAATCTCGACCTCGAGAAGGCGGCGATCGTGGAGCAGGGGCCGGACTGTCTGAGCGTCCGGCTGCAACAGCTGGCCGGAGTGCTGGGAAGAAGCATAGCCGCCGACATGAACGCCGCGACCAGAATTTTGTTGAAACGATTCATGGGTGTCCGTCGTTTGGAGCAACGGTATAGCTGGCACTCGTCTGACGACGAGAGCCAGCAGGTCAGGATGGCGGTTTTCCCGCCCAATAGATCGTCGGCGAATCGGCATCCCTTGGGAAATCGATATTCAGCGAAGGCGGGAACCGAAGTAGCTCGGTCTGGCTCGCCTTCCGAAGCATCTGCGCCGGCATGCAAAGCCTTCCGCAAAGCCGTCTCGGCCATGCCTCTGCGCCCCGTATCGCGCGACATCCCCGTCCCACGACTCACAATCCCGCCGTGATCGAATTGCGCCGCACCGAAGGTCGCGGTCGTGCCTGGGATTCTCCGCCCGGGGAGTACTACCACTCCTTCACCGGCGAGTATGGTGGCTTATGGCGCAACCTGGATCGCGCACCGAATCGGCTACTCGGTGTCGGATTTGTCGCCCTCGGAGGCGAAGCGGGCAGCTTCTACCGCAAGCAGCGCGGCGCTGAGGATGCGCGTGCGGAGTTCATTTTCCGGGGTACTCGCGAGGGCGCCGACTTTGGTCGCTACGGAAGTGTGGGCGCCGGGGCCGTGAGCCAAGAGATCGATCGCTGGAATCCCCTGCGCGGCTCACCGGCGCACGCGCTCGTGCTCGCAAGCTCGGTCGAGCATCCGCCGGATTTTGAATTGGTCTCCGAGGAGCGGTACGGCGAGTTTGCCAGCGATGACCGTCCGCGTCTGAGGGCCGACATGACTTTCTTTGAGACGCCGGCCGGCGGAGCGGTCTTCTCCACCGGTTCCATCGGGTTTGCGGCCGCGCTGGCGCATAATACGTACGACAACGACATCTCCCGCATCACCGCGAACGTGCTGCAGCGGTTCCTGGATCCGAAGCCGTTTGAGTATCCAAAAGCGTGATCTGCGTTTCGGCTGGGCGCCGGAACCCCGCCAGCGGCTCGTCGAGGTGCTGATCCATGCGCCGATAGGCCAGCTCGACAGCTACGAGGCCCTCTTGCCCGGCCTCGGCGACTAGCGCGTCTTCCACACGAGGGTCCCTGCCATCAGATCGTGCACGCCCTGCTTCTTGTTCGTGAACAGGATCACCAGAAAGGTCAGCCAGCCCACCAGGGACAGGCTGAAGAGCTCCTTCAGGAAATAGCGCCCCAATCCCCGCCCGAAGGAGATCCGTTTGCCCTCCAGGTCGGTGACCTTCAAACCCATGGCCCGCTTGCCGAGGGTCGCCTGGTGCGTGGAGCTCTCAGTGAGCGCGCCGTAAAGACACATGGCGGCGAACGAAATGCCGATGTTGGCAATCGGCAACCATATGAACAGCACAAAGATGACCGCCATGATGATCGTATCGATCAGGTCGGCGACGAAGCGCACTCCGAATCCGGCATAGGCAATGGCGCTCGCGGCGGGGGCACCGGTGGCGCTGTTCCCGCAGCGCGGGCAGAAATTCGTCCCCGGGGCAATCTGGGCGCCGCAGCGGCCGCAGAGGAAGGGGGCGGTGCCGTACTGCGGGCCGGCATTTGCAACAGCGTGGGGCGCAGCGCCGTAGCCTGCGGGGCCAGGCGCGGCGCCGTAGTTTGCAGCGCCGGGGCCCGCTAGGCCGGGGGCGGCGCCGTAGTTTGCAGCGCCGGGCGCGGGCCCGGATGAAGCAGGCGCACCACCGGCAGGCGCACCGCACTGGGGGCAATAGCGGCCCCCGGTGCCGAACTCAGTTCCGCATTGACCGCACAAGCGCGTCGCATTGAAAGGCGGCGGTGGTGCAACGGCACCCGCATTCGGTCGCGCAGCCGCTGCGCCTGCGTCCGCTTGTGCAGGGGCTCGCACCGCTGCGGTCCCGCAGCTCGGACAGAATTTCGACTCGGTGCTGGCTTGATGGCCGCAGTGGCTGCAGGAGAAGAATATCGTCGCCATTGGGGTGCTCCTCTCGTTGTTCAGTTCAGGTCGCGCCGACGCCTCAGGCCGCGCGCGTGCCGCACTCGCGGCAGAATTTCGCACCATCCGGAAACTGCGCGCCACATTGCATGCATGCGGTCCTTCGCTGCAGCTCGCGGCCACACGCCTGACAGAACTTTCCGCCGCGAGCAGCGGCGCCACACGCTGGGCATACCAGACTGCCGGCATCGCCCGACACACTGCTGACCGCGCCGGTTTCCACTCTCGTGGGCGTGGATGTGGGTGCAGGCGTGGGTGTGGGTACGGATACGGCGGGCGGCGGCGCATTGGCCGGAGTCAACGCGGCTGCCGAAGCGGCGAGGTTGTTCTGAGGCTTGGCTTTCTTCTGGGCGTCTTCTGCCTCCTCAGTCTTCATCAGGAACACACCCACGATGACGGCCGCAGCCGTCACGACCAGCAGCAGCGCGAGGTCCGCCGCGGGATTGCCGAGGCGCGGGGTACCAAACCAGCGCAGCAGGAGCTTCAGCACCAGCCACAACACGGCAAGCAGGCCAATGAGTATCGCTTTCTTCATCGATTTCACTCCCCTTCACACCGCTGGCGCGCCGCACTCGACACAGAAGCGGCCGCCTGCGTGTAGTTTTGCCCCGCAGCGCGCGCACTCGTCTCGCGGGCGCTGCCGCTGCCCGCAGTCTGGACAGAACTTCGCGCCGTCCACTCGTGCGCCGCACGCGCCACAGAAGCTCGCGCGAGTCGCGCCCGGTGCGGGCAGGGCGGCAGGCCCTGGCGGAATACCGGTCAGCCCCGCTGCCGGCACCGCACCTTGTACGCGCAGCTTTGCGTTCATGCTTTGTGCCACGCCCATCGCGAGCGAGCCCGAAGCCACGCACAGGCCGATCCCCAGCGGCTGCAGAAAATCGCTCGGCAAAGCCATGGCCAAAGCGATCCCGACCAGCACGACGGCGAAGAAATTCAGCACTGCCCAGCCGAGCCTTCCCAGATACACCAGGCCTGCACCGGCGCACAGCGCGCTCAGGAGGAATGCCAACCAGGGTTTTTTCATCGGCGCGTCATCCGGACAATGGGCGGCCGCACTCACGGCAGAATTTCTTGCCTGGCTCGGATTCCGTGCCGCAGCCGGAACAGGTGACTCTCTGCGGCAGCGGTGCGCCGCACTGCATGCAGAACTTTCCTCCCTGCGAGCGCGCCCCGCAGGCGCCACAGAATGCGGGCTGCCCGACGGCGGCAGGACCCGTAACCGGGGGCGCCTCCGCAGCCGCGGCCGGCGGAACAACGGCTGGCGGCTCAAATCTGACTTCGGCGGTTGGGACGACCGCCGCCGTGACGGACCGGGCGAAAGCCGCCGTCGCTGCCGAGTCGACAGGACCGGCCAGGACAGCTGAGCCGACAGGGCCGGCGGGGGCAGGCGAGCTGGCCTGTCGGGAGGTGACAGGGGACACGGCAGGCGCCGGTGTGCCGACCCCTCGGTCGAATACGGCGCGCAGCGGCGAAAAGTAGGCCAGGCCGAGGATCGCGCCATTCATTATCGTGACGCCGGCCGTGAACAGCCCCAGCCCGGCGGGGGTGAGCGACGGACTCAGATAGAGCGCCTCGAGGGTCGTCACCACGGTCACGATCAAATAAGCGGTCCGAGCACCTCTCCAGAACAAATAGAGGCAGACATTGACGATCAGATAGGCGACCAGCGATGTCCCCGCCAGCGGGCCGCGCCCGGGATGGCCGTAATCGAGCTGCTCGCTGATAGCCGCGAGGTCGGGATTGTGGAGCTGCGTGAGGAGCCCCGCGCCGAAGCCCACCAGCAACAAGGGAATCTGCGCCAGGATGAGGTATCGAAGCAGGCGCTGCGCGCTGCGCACATCGCCACGATCCCGCGGTTTGTACAGGTCGCTGAGCGGGGAAAAGTAGACGACCGCGATGATCACTCCGCGCAACAGCTCATCGGTCCCCTGGAGAAGGTCCATCGAGCCGCTGCTGACCGATGGCCGCAGCGTGTAGAGCAGCAGCAGGGCCACCGTCAGCGTAACGTACAGCGTGCGAAAGACATCGGCAAAGAAACACAGGCCCACAGCGACAACCAGGAGGGCGAGCGTCAGGACGTTGGCGAGCCACAATACCTCGGGCGCGGAGGAAATGACGTAGGTGGGCAGGTGGTAGGTGCGCACCAGCGAGGGGATCGACAGGCTCGTGGCAACGACAGAGCCCAGCAGCGCTGCGATCTGCAGAGCGACCAGGATCCGGAGCGTGTTCTTTGTCGGCATGTTGGGCCTGCTGTTGTTATGGCCGATTGAGCCGAGTCTCGCGCGCGCCGGCACTGTGCCGCCGCTCGCGCCCTCCTGCTGGACCCCCAGGACGTCGTTACTGACTCTTCAGACCCTCCGGCGACGCATACATTACAAGGAAGGCTGCGCGGGCACGATCTGCCACCCGCCGGCGTCCAGCCACATGCGGCCGGTCCTGAGGGCATCCACGAACACCGGCGTAGCGGGCGCCGTCGGGTCGCGCAGCAGGAACCCGCAGATCTCCTGAGACAGCGCATCCCGCGCCACTCCCTCGATCACGACGGCGCAGTTCGCCTCGCTCAGGCTCGGCTCATCGGACCGATCCCAGAGCTCGCCGGCGTTCACGAATGCGATGACCCTCGACCCCGACTCGACGCTCTGGGCGAGATCCTCCAGCGAATAGCCGCGTTCCGACCGGCCCGGCGCGCGGCACTCGGACAACAGGCGCAGCAGGTCTTCCTGCGACACGCCACCGGAAAGAGGGGTGTCGTCCGAGCGGCTGCACAACCCTCTGCTCAGGCCGAGAGAGACCAGCTCGCTCTCGGAAACTGCGCCCCCCAGAGACAACGCGACGGTCGCAAGACTGGCCGTATTCGCAAAACCGAAGGGATTGGCGCCCACCGGCCGGGCTTCGCGATTCGCGCCGGCGTCGGCGACGCAGGCAATCGTCACTTCCCGCCCATGCAGCCGCTCACGGCGAACGGGAACGTCGATCTGCAGAGGCACTTCTCGATTTTCGAGCATACGGGGTTACCTCTACGGCAGCGTCAGGGAGTCGGCCGTGCAGGGCAGATGGCGGATGACCTTGCCACAAGCCGTGCGCAACGCACCCAGGTTGCGCCGTTGCGCGGGGCGCTGGTCGCGCTCCAGCACGATTTGGCGGAAGGCCGCCTCCTCGGCTGCGGTCAGGGGTTGCTTCGAATCGCGCGCCGCCCTGCGCACCGCCTCCTCGATCATCACGCCGGGGGCAATCTGGTCCCGATGGTTCATGAGCAGGTAAGCGCGCAGCTTCGGGATCGCACGGCAATGCAATACGGCGCAGTGGGCTCCGGTGATCCCGAAGAGCGCACCGATCTCATCCCATGAGGCGTGAGGACGCTCGAGCCTCTCCAGAACGCAGCGCGCTTCCGCGGCAGTCAGCTCGCCCGTCGCGGCGGCGCCCGCAACGAGGCGGGGGAATGATGTGGCGGCCCGCGGCGGCTCCGCTGGGCCCTCTGTGGCGGCGAGCTGCGAGCTTGCCTCGGGCAGGCTGTCGAGCGGGGTCTCGCGGAGTCGCTGGCGAGCCAGACGACGGATGGCGCGATTGATTTCGTTGCGGGTAATCCTCAGCACCCACAGGCTGAAGGGGCAATCGCCTCTGAAGGTCGCCGCGCCGCGCCAAGCGCGAACGGCAACCTGCTGCGCGACATCGGCGCACAGAGCGGAATCGGACAACGCATAGCGACAGGTGCGCATCACCTGAGAAGCGACGGCTCGCCATTGCTGTGCGAATTCCTCGTCCGTCATGAGCTTCCAAAGACTTCCAGATCCTTCTCGGCGCTGTGCCTGCACAGATCGGACAACTTGCCGAGGAGCTTGTCCCGGGCGCTCGCAGTGTCGGCTGCAGGCATCTTTGCGTTGGCCAGCAGACAATAGAACCATGCGTAACGCAGCATACTTCCCGGCGGACTCTCCGCGATCACCCCGGACGTGCGCATCGCGGCGGCAGCGCTGCGCTCGATCGCCAACAGGGCTCTCTCAGTTGAATCCTGCAGTACCAGGGGGGGCAGCTGCCGTGCCAGACCCGCGACGTGCGGTGCTACAAACGAGAGCATCCGGCATCGCATCGGGCAGCTGCGGCAGTTGGGATCTTCACGCGGAGGCGCGCTGACCACGGTGGCCAGCAGGTGCTGCCGCGCCTGCTGAAATGCAGCGTGCTCGTCCGCCCCGAGCGCCGACGCTCGCAGCCACGTCATCAGGAAGGGGCTGAGCGCGCGCGCTGCGGCCTCGCGCTGCAGGCGGTCCGTCGGCATCAGGCCACCTTCCGGACTCGCCGCGCGCCGCGCTTCCAGCAGTGTGCCGAGCCACTCGTGGGCGGCCAGCCCTGCTGCGCAGTACTCGATTCCCAGCCCGGCGTCGAGTCGCAAGCCCGGCAGGGCGCGCAGATCGGCTCGCCAGCCGCTCCACGCCATCCAGGCCCGGTCCGCCTCGCCCAGCAGAACCTCCTCGAAGAAGGAGCTCGGGGTGCGTTTGATGCGCTCCCAACCGGGCGCCTCTTCGAGCGGCGTGAGAAAGTCGCACGGTGAGCTGCACACCCTGCAACCGGCATGGCGGCGCAGGTGGGCGCGCTCGCCGGCATCCGCCAGGCGTGCCAGGTCGCGGACTTCCCGGTCAGCCAGGGCCGGGGCACGGGAGCTCTTCACCGGCAACATTCGCACCAGCACCGCGGAGCCGATGCGTTCATCGTGGACCGCGGCATACCCGGTGGGCAGCGTATTGAGGTGGCGAATCTGCGCTTCGGTTAGATTCATGCAGCCCCCGACTGCATGACGGTCCTGAGCATCGAGCAGCTGATGTGCGATCTTGAGATACGAGTTCTTGAGGATGTCTGCGGCGAGCTTGCTGGGAATCTGGTCGGCGATGATGAAGCCCTCGCCGTAGGCGCGCATCTCGGCGAGCATGTTCGTGAACATCGAGACCGCTTTGCCGCGCGGGTCGCCGGTTTCCGCCGAGGTTCCCCCGCGCGGGGCCTCCAGCAACCGGTGTGCTTCTTCCACCAGTGTCAGATGCTGCAGGCGCTCGCGCCGGCTCTCGGGCAAGTCGCGTTGCCGCGCCTCCGCGTACTGACACAGGAACACGAACAGCAAGGCCATGACGAAGGACTTCTCATCGTCATCGCCCAGATCCTGTAGCTCGATGACTGCTGGCCGCGAGAAGATGGACTCCAGCGGCGTCGAGCGGCGCGTGTTCAGCGCCAGCCCCTTGTTGCCGACCAGCAGGCTCCGCAGCCGCGAGCGCAGCGCGGCGCCCATGTTCTGGTGTATTTCCTGGCCGTACTTCTTGCGCGTGAGAACGACATCGATCTTGTCGTGCAGATCCTGCAGATTCGGCGTGAGGGCACTCAGCTCGTCCTGCGAGGGGCGCTCGCCCAAGTGGGCGTTGCCGGAGGTGTACAGGCTCCAGCCGCGCTCTGTGTAGATCTCCAGCAACGCCTCCTCCAGGACGTACTGCATTCCGGCAAACATCGAGAAGGACGCGTTGAAGACCGCTTTCAGCATGTCGATGTGCCGCCCGAGGGGGACGCCTCGAACGGGAGCGAGCGGGTTGAGCCGTAGCGGCAAAGTTACACCGCCGCCGAATCCATACACCCCTAGCTTGCCCTTCAGCTCCGGGGTCTGCAGCAGCCGGCGATACTCGCTTTTCGCCGGTTCGAGCACCAGGAACGGCACGCGCAGGCGATCGTAGGCTTCCAGCAGGATCTGCATGCACGAGTTGGTCTTGCCGCTGCCGGGCGTGCCGGTGACAAAGACATGCCGGTTGAGGGAGCGGGCAGGGATTGCAACGGGGCCGAGATCCCTGCCGAGAGCATCCTGCAACGAGCCCACGGTGACCGCATCGCTCTCGGGCGCGGGCACCGACAACGCGAAATCGCTGTGCTCGCGCATCGGCAGCCCGGGAATCTCCCGCTGCGGTGGCGTCACCAGTACCGCCAGCTCCTCACCATCGAGGCACGTCGCCAGCGTGTCGAACGCCCGCCCCAGCGGGTGTCCCTGCGCGCCGCTCGAGGGTTGCATCTGCAGGATCTGGCCGGATTGTATGGCGCCGCGCACCCAGTGATCCGGCAGAGCGAGGACACGCAGGGGATCCAGGGCCGAGCTGTCACCGCTGCCGAAGCTTCGCAGCCCTCCCGCGACGGCATGAATCGCCGCATCGCTGTTGGCGATCAGATAGACGACGGTCCGCCAGCAGCCGCCGCTGCGCGCGAGGACCAGCCGATCAGTGTAACGCTGGATCATCTGCTCGCAGGCCTCTGCGTGTGCATCCAGGAGGTCGACGCCGCCGGATTCCGACCAGTTGGTGCCTTCCTGGGCCTGAGAGGACTTGCCGGTGCTGTCGCGGCGGCCGAACAGGGTGGCTGCCGTCATCGTGGTATTGAGCGCAGCCACGAGGGGCGCAGCGTTCAGGCCCAGCGGCAGGGCCACGAAACTGGCAAAGGCGGCGAGGCTCGAGAGACAAACCGGAAGATCGTCCACGAGAGGGTTCTTGCGCTGTGTCTCCTCCGTTTCGGTACGCGATTCGGACTTGCTTCCGCCCTGTACTCGTTGAACGGTGCGCCGGACATAGGCGTGCACCTCACTCTTGAGGCGCCGGCATACATCGATCGCCTCATCGATCAGCGTAGCGTCGAGCGGCTCCGCGACGACCATCAGGACGTACGCCTGGTCACCGACTGCGGCCACCAGCCGATCCAGGCTTTGCAAGCTCGATGAGGGATCGTGTGCGCGGCGCGAGGGAATCCCGGTGACGATCCGTATCGCCGGAGCGTCGCGCAGGAATGTGGCCAGCTCGGGTACCTCCTGCTGATCGAGACGGCACAGTGGACCGAATGCCAGCCCGCTCACATGTGAGCGGAACGCACTCTCCTGCAGGGACAGGTAATCCTCGGTGGATCGGGCGCCCGCACCGATGATGCGCCGCCCGCCCACGTAGAGTCGGTGGCGCCCGCCGCTGCCGTGCAGGACCATCAAAAGCGAGTGCCCCGGATCGTGACAGGCTGTCAGAACGTGGGGCATCGCCCGGGCAAAGATTCCCGGCTCCTGCGGTCGGCCAAGAGCGGTGATCTCCCGCAGGAGCGGGCGTGCGTTGTCGTCTGCGGAAGCCTCGACCCTCCAGTCAGCGGCGCGAAAGTGCGACAAGTATCTCCTCTCGAGAACCGAGACCAGCGCCAGGGGCAGACCTTCGGTGAACTGCACCTCCGCGGCCAGGGAGGGGCTTGGCTCGGCCACCACAACAGTAGCGGCGGCCACGGGCAAGCGTGCGGGATCAGTCGACATCAGTGGCTCCTCGTTGCCACGGAGGGACGAAGGCGCGAGGCGGTTCGGGCAGTACCCGTTCGGAGTCAGTTGGCTCCGCCGTAACGCCGAGCACCGGCGACACTGCGAGCAACGTTCCCGATGCGTACTCGCCCAAATCACCCCACCAGGTCGCACCGACAGCGACGTCGTCACCGGCCGCGCCGCTGCACCATACAGGGCCGAGAGCGGCGGCGATCTTCTCCGCGAAGGGCCAGACCGAGCCGATGCCGCCCACGACCAGCAGATCCGCCGTGCTGCTGCCGAGCGTCGTCAGCGCGGCGCGGACCGCGTCAGTGAGCGCGCGCCCCAGTGCAACGCATTCGGGCCAGGCTGCGCACTGGGAATAGGAGAGGGCCAAGGGGGCGTAGAGCCGCTCTTCGAAGGTCTCGCGCCACTGCACGGCTTGATCGACTCGAGCTTGCGACAAGCGAACGGCATAGCGAATGGCGGCGTCGCGCAGCAAGCCGAGGCATCCCTCCGGCGGCGCCTCTTTCAAGCGCACTTGCAGCAATTCCAGGAGGCGCCGGTTCCAGGTTTCGTAACCCGCCTCCTCCAATGACGTCGGCAGGCTGGCGGCACGGACGGCAGGGAGCCCGCGTAGATTCCATTCGATGTGAAATCCTCCCACCAGCGTTGAGCGCTCTCCGACCGCAATGGCGATGACTGTCCGCGGGTCATGCTCACGCTCCCCGGGTGAGGCAAGCCAGCGGCACAGCAGGGCATGCGTACTGGGAAGGACCGCCACGTCATCGAACCCGGCGGCCTGTGCCAGTGCGGTAACAGCGTGTGCGTCCGTACCGTAATCGGCGCCCTGCAAAGCGATCGCCAAGCGGTAACCGTTGGCGCGCACTGGTGCCAGGCGGCCCAGATAGGAGCTCAAGCGCGTGTACACACCCCTCCAGAAGAGGGGCCCGCCCGGGTCTTCTATCCATGCGCCCCTCGTGCCGCTGGGTGAATACGCGCCGGCACGACCCCAGGCGCGACTTCCCCATTGCCCGTCGGGCGACACGGTGTTGGGAATCATCGACCGCACTCCATCGCCAACCGAGGCAAGCGTCGCAGTCTCCTGTCGATTCTCGCGCAGAGCGATACAGGTGACGCCCGGTTGATGATCGATGCCGAACGTGTTCATCCTGCGAATCCTTGCTTCCAGCCGCGCTCGGCCATTTCAGCCGCGCCCGGCACGGCAGGGACGGCAGTTGCCGCCAGTCTGACGGCCTCCACAGCGCACGTGGCGAGGCGGTCCCGCATTTCCCGCAGCAGGGCGAGGGCGGACTCATCCGGCGGAGACGGCTCCGAGACACGCAGTGAATACAGCCTCTCGAAGGCCTCGCAGAAAAGCGCCCGCCGGCCTTGCATCGCCGCGATGACGCTATCGGTCACGCGGGCGATAGCTGCCCTGACGGAGGCGAGCCACGATGGTGGCCGACCGAGCTTCTCCGCAACGAATGCGGGCGTAGCCACCAGGATCGCGTCGATACCTCCGCCCTCCAGTCGCTCCGGAAACTGAAGAGTGGTCTCGGGAGGCCGCGCAATGCTGCGCAAGTACTCAGTCCATTCCTCGCTCAAAGCAGCCTCGCCGAACCGCTTCACCGTTGCCGCGACGCGAGTGTTCAGTTGCTTCACAGCAGTTTCCGCCGCGGCAACGATCCCCTGATGCAGCTGCCGCGGGTAAACGCCCCCGGACACTGCCACTACGTCCGTCAGACGCGCGGCGAGCTCCGTGGCACGCGCTCGAGCGCTGGAGGAGAATTCCTGCAGAAACTGCTCGACGTTCTGCTCCAGCGCCGCGGCCAATTGCCGCTTGCACTCCGCCAGGCGGCGCGCCGCCGCCCACTCGCTCCGTCGCCGGTTCAGATCGGCCGTTTCGCTGGCGAGCAACGCCTCGAGGGGCTCGACGCAACTTTTCAGTTCTGCGCCGGCGCGCCACAAACGAGTGCGCATGACCCGGGCATGAAATCTCGAGTCGACTCCGAGCAGCAAGCGCAGCAGATCCGTGCCGCCGAAGGTATCCTGACCGTGCGTGCACATTGCACGCCCGGCCACCGGGATGATCTCCGCGGGCGCCTCAGCAGGAAAGCCCATGTCCGGGGCAAAGTGGCGCACCTTGTCGAGCAGCTGCGGAGCGCTGCGAGTCAGGAATTGCTGCCATTCCTCGACAGTGTCCCGACGGAGAAAGCCGTTGAGGACGAACACCACTGAGAGCGGGCCGGAACGGCGCACGTGGTCGGCGAGAAACGCCATCTCCACTTGCGACAGAAGCTGCCGGGACGTCAACACCCAAACGAGCAGATCGCAGTAGCCTGCGGAGCGCCGCGTGCGCTCGTCCATTTCGGCAGTGTCGTTGTAGCCTGGAGAGTCCACCCAGCAGGCATTCAGGGGAATGAGGCAATCCTTCAGCGTGATCTCGGCGCGGTCGATCGTGGCCACTGCGTCGCGCCGCTCACCCTGTTCCGAGAGGAGGGTGATCTGCGATCGGATCGCCTCCGTCGTACACTGAATAGGCCGCCTGATCGCGCCTTCGACGACGACCGCACGATCCTCGGTACCGGCCAAGAGGCAGCAGACCGCGCCGGTCTCCGGTACGTCGTCGACGGGCAGGATGCCGCGGCCCAGCGCAGCGTTGATCATCGTTGACTTCCCGGCCTTGAATACGCCGCCGAAATTCACCGTGACCTGCTCTTGATCGAGCATGCGGGCGATCCCTCGAATCCGCTGTCCCAACTCGGGCGCGTGCGCGTGCAGTTGCGCGCCGACAGCCACGATCTCGTCGGTCACTCCCTGTACGGCTGCGGGTGGAAAGCTCTGCGACTGTGCCGAGTCGGCGGAAGAGGCAGTCATGCTCACGGTCAGGCTACTCTACGCGCTCTGCTGGAGATTTACGCTCAGGGTCGCCAGCTCCTGCTGCGATGCACCGATACGGCGCAGCGACTGCTCCAGGGCGGACAGCATCTGGGTCTTCTCGGCGTGCGTGCGCCGATTGTTCTCGGCGATGGCGCGCAGATTGGCCTCCTTGTCCTCGATCGCCGCCAGCACTTCGGTGCTGATCCGGCCGGATAGGCGTTCGAAGTAAGCGCCGGTTTCCTCCTCGATCTGGGTGCAGAGCTTCTCACAGACCTGATCGAGCCGGGCAAGGACGTCCTCGAGCACCTTCGACTTGACCCGTTGGGTGAGACCGAGGCTGCCGCCGGCTACACTCGCCAGCATGCCGGTACCGACCATACCGGCTGCAACCAGCAGCGCTGGAGCTCCCACCGTCACGAGGCCTGCAAAGGCCAGTATCTGCGCGCCGAGATTGAAGGCCAGCCCGCGAAATCCCGTGGACACACCCGTAACCATGGTGAAGTCTCGCAGCAGCAGGATTCCCAGCACGGTCGACCATATCTGCTCATGCTGTCCGACCAGGCGCTGCTCGCCGGGCTGCTCCAGCTTCCACCCGGTCACCTGGTACTGGGCCTCATCGAACTGTCGCTCGATGGCCGCCACCTCCTGCTGCACCTCCCGGAGCAGCCCCTCGAGACAGGGTTGCAGGACTTTCTGAGCGCTGTCGCTTTCGCCCCCCGCGCCGTTGCACCAGGCGCGCACCTGGTCGCTGATCTGCCGCTCACAGAACGCATACGCCTCCTGCCGCAATTCCTTCTGGTGGAGGGCCGCCACGAGCTTGTCCGAAGGCAGCTTCTCCGCCATCAACTTGTCAGGTAGAGACTGGCGCAACTGCAGAGCCACCACGGCGAAGGCCGTCTGGATCTCGCGTACCGCCCGCTCGCGATAGGTGCGAAAGATCTCGGGCAAGCGCTCGTGGCGGCGGTGAATATCCGTCAACTGCGGCTGGATGGCGTCGAGGGCGCTGCGCAACTGCGCGGAATCGGCCTGCAACGCCGCCATTCGCTGACGGATCTGCTGCTCGATGGTCGTTGCCAGGTGATCGGCGGTCTTGAGGAAGCGGTCGATGTGTATGCGGTGCCGCTCGTTGATGAGAAACTCACCCAGCTTGCTCTCGAAAGCCGCCAGCCCGGAGCTCTCGATCCTGCGCATGTCGCCCAGCAGCTTCCCCTGTTCCGCCTCCCTCGCATCCACGAAGAACACGTCCCGCAAGGCGCCTTGCGCATCGGCCTCGCACACCCCCATCAGTCGTTGCCGGACGAATCCCCTGTAGCGCTCATCCGCGACTCGCCCTTCCTGCATGTTCACCACGGTAAAGAGTCGCGTTCCGGAGCCGAGCAGTGTCTCCTGCACGAAGCTGCGCTCATCCTCACCGGCAAGAATGTCGCTGCGATAGACCACGATCGCCGCGTCACATCGGCCGATCGCCTGGCGGGTGACCTCCGTGCGCTCGGGAATGTCGTCAGTGCCCGGAGAATCGATGAGCGTGATCCCCGACTGACACAGCTCCGCCGGAAAGGCCATCTCGAATTCGCGAATCGAGCGAAAGAAGTCGCGGGTCTCATTTTCGCTCTGCCGAACGGTTCCTTCGCGCTGGTACTTCTCGAGCGACCATTCTTCGGAAGTCCCGTCGAAGGCCCACGCACGTACCCAGGGCCGCTCCGCATAGCGGATCGAGGTCAGCGTCGCCGTACAAGGCAGCTCGCCCACCGGCATCGGTCCCCGGCCCACCCCGAGCTCGGGAACCAGGCAGGTCGTGCGTCCCAGAAGGGCATTCAGCAAGGTCGACTTTCCGTTCTTGAAGCGCCCGGTCACGATGATCTGAAACGTATCGGAGGCGAGGCGCTCGGCCGTCAGTTCCAGACGGGCCGCGGTCTCCTTCATGTCGAGGCCGGCGGCCATCGATGCCAGATTGCCGATGACCGTCTTCGCCCTTACCTTGGAGTGGGCCTGCATCTGGTCGAGTAACTGCTTCAAAACCATGTTCGGCCCCCCGGGGCTGCGGCCCGGCCACTACAGCCGGCACCGATATTCGACCAATTGCTTGTGGTCCGAGAGATCGGCGAGTATCGCCTTACGGGACACGCGCGCGCGATCGCACGCGGCTTCGAGCTCCGCTTCGGTCTCCCGCAGAGCCTCGATCAATCGCTCGCCGTAGCCGTTGATCGCTGCCTGTACGGCGGCCCTGACTTCCGGCACGGCCCGTTCCGTCACGTCGTGAACCGCCAGCCGCAGCAACCTGCGCGAGTGATCGAGCGAGCGGCGGGTCCGGTGAAGCGCTAGAGCCGCGCTCAGCACCGCGGAAACGATGAACGCTGCGATCATCCCCGCGCTGAGGGCCATTACTCCCGAGACGGCCGTGGCCGCCTCTGCGGCAAGCAAGCCGTGGCTCTTTCCGCTCCTGGTGCCCTGGTCGACTCTCGGCACGTCGATCGATACGGGCTCCAATCCCGTCGCCAGCCGCCGATGATCCGCGACCCGGCTATCCGCGAGCCCGCACTGCACCTGCTCGAGAAGCGCCCGCATGTCAGCGGCGACTGCGCTGACTCGCTCGTTCAGCTCAGCCTCCAGTCGTGTGTGCCAGGCACGCAGTGCGGCCTCGAGTGGGGGCGGACAACCCAGGCGCGCCGCAGATCCAATCGAAAGGGTGCGCACGGCGTTGCGCGCCGCGGCGGGATGGCTGCAGGCCGCCTCCACGCACCGAACGATCTCCGGCTCGGCCTTGAGCAGCGTTGCAACGGCGGCGCGACCGACTTCGAGGGTACCGTCTGCCAGCCTGCGAGCCAGGCGCTGGCGCAGTTGCGCTAGTTCCTCCCGGCGCCGACCCAGGCTGGCAATATCCGGCTCATCGGGTTTGGGTACGGTGGAGAGATGTGCGGTGGCCAGCTCGAGCAGCCGGATCACCGCCAGGTGGTCCAACGACGCGGCGTCCGCGTCGCCAGTCTGCCGACGCAGCAGTGCGGCGAGTCTGGCGCCGTCGCGAGCGCAGCGATCGCGAAGGAACTCCACGGGCTGAGCGGAGCTCCACAGGTAGCACTGGCAACCGAGCAGGTCCTGTCGACGCCAGTCCCGGTTCGCGCCTGAAACGAGAACGCGCCAGATCGCGCGCTCGGCGAGCTCGAGATCTTCCCGAGTCTCCAGGCGCTCGGCACCAGTGAAGACGATCGCGAAAGTCTCCAGAGGCCGAGGCAGGAACTGCTCCGCGAGCATTCGCAACTCCGGCGCCGTCAGTAGACGGCCACACTCGAACACGGCGATCAGCTTGTCGGCGGACAGCACTGGATGAGCCGAGCTCGCAGTCTGGTCGATGTCGATCTGTGCGACTCGCCTCCGGGCCGTCACCTGTCGTATCCACTTGCGCAACGGGGCGGTCTCGATGCCACTTCCCGGCACCAGCACGACCGCCTCGCCGCGGTCCGCTGAGAGCAGGTTGGCCGCCAGATCCTCCACCGCCTTCCAGCGGTGTCGCACGGCGAGCTCGCGGACTCCCCGGATCACCTCGGTGCGGACCGAAGGCGCCATGCTGTCTATCTTTCGAGCCAGGAGAAGAAGTCCGGAACCAGCGCGCGATACTGCGGGTGCAGCGGCCTGGGAAGCAGCTCCGTCAGCATTCCCCGAAGGTGCTTGCGCTCCTGCGCATCGCCCGGCTCCTGTGCGAAGAACCTCGGCACCAGGCTGTCCAGTGCGCCTTCCACCGCTTTCAGGGACTGGCGCAGCTCGTCCCTGGAGACCGCGACGCGCGGCAGCGTGACGGTCTCGAACTGCGCACCGGTGGGGAAAGGCAGCGATTTGCACAACGCATAGACCAGCACTCGCCCCCCATATGCAGCCAACATCCACCAACGATCCGGCGCGCCCTGCTGCATCGGCTCATCCGGGCGGCGCAGCGCCGGGGAGGCGAAGAACCCATAGGCCGGCTCCCCCCACGCCAACGTCGGCAGCGGCAGGGAGACTGCATGCTCCAGGGGAACCTCGGAGCGAATCAGCACGTGCGACTTCTGTCGCTCGCGCAACTCGCCGTAACTCATCAAGCGCTTCTCGATGCCCATATCCTGCTGACTCATGACGACTCCCACTCACTGGCCATAGGGACGGCTTTCGGCCGTCACGATCTGCGTTCCTCCGGCATCCTCCCAGCATTCGCGCATGAGCGCGGCATCCACGAACTGGGCGGCTCTGCCGGGGCCGCTGTCATTGATGAAGAAGCCTTGCACTTCACCGGTACTCGGATCCCGAGCCACTCCCGTCACCGTGATGGCATGGTTCGCCGGCCCCCCCGAATCACTGTTTGCATCATTCCACAGCGCGCCTGCATTGACTCCAATGATCACACCGCGACCCTGCTCGATGTTTGCGGCGAGCTCATCTTGAGAGCCGTCGAAGGAGCAGTCGGCCGGTATGCCGTGGCGAGTGAGGAGCTCGGCAATCGCCACGGGCGAGGTGCCGCCGCACTGCGCTGGATCAGGATTGTCCGCCGTGCACAATCCGAGCTCCGAGGCAAAAATGACCATGCTGGTCTCGGACACGTCCAGTCCGAAGGACCGCAGCACGTTCTCGCAGGAGCACAGGCCACACGTGCCGAGGAAGCCCCGCGAGTTCTGCCCCTGCTGGTGGGTAAATGCCTTGTCCCCTTCCGGGTCCCCGATCACGACGGTCTCACGACCGTCGGGAAGAACATCCAGGTGAGAGGGGACCTCGAGCGCGAAGTCCTGCAGGCCCGGGACCTCCGGCGGAACTTCGGGAACAAAGTCGTGGTCACCAAACATGCCGGCCATTGCACCCTCCGGGGGAAAATCTACGGTCACGCTCCTCAAGACCTCCGTCCCTCGAAGGTCTTACAGCCGTGCTCAAACGACCCCATCGAAGTTTCCCGGTCGATGCTGGGGGGTTGATGCGCTAGCAGCGCAGGCGATGCCAGAGACGGCACCGCCGGCCTCATTTTTTTGCGAACTGCGAGATCAGGGCCTGATTGTGCAATTCAAAGCCGGTCTTTCAAAGACCCCGTTGCAGCCCGTGGGCAGGAGTCCGAATCTTCTTGCTCGTGTAAGCCTTTGAATTGTCTTGTTTTGTAACCACCAGGGGCGCTACGGCGACGGTTTGGAGAAGGTTTCGATTCCCGTCAATCGCCCGAGGAGGTCCGGGTACACGACGAGGGATGGGTCGGTGTCGGCATCGATCACGACACGACGCGCTCTGCAGTACAGGCCATCACCCGACCGTGGCACAAGATGGGCGCCCGCCGTCACCCACGGGCCAGGGAGTTGCTGATCATGGCCGATGGAGGCGGCAGCAACGGCAGCCGCTGCCGCCTGTGGAAGGTTGCACTGCAAGATCTGGCTAATCGTGTGGGCATGCCGATCCACGTCAGCCATTTCCCGCCGGGCACCAGCAAGTGGAATTAAGATCGAACATCGCTTGGGCCCTAGCGCGGCTTTCCTCGCAGAGCCATTCATACAGAAGCGAATCGAAGACATCGCCGGCCGAGTCGTACTGCGCTGGTATTGTCATTTTGCTTGATCTTGATACCGCGTGCGCACACGGTAACCGCCCCTCTCATGATACTACGTTCCGCCGTTCGCTCGGTCAATCTTGGCTCCCGAACATTCCGTGCCCACTCCGTGCCCAAGTCGCTTTGGCCCTCATTAATCAGAACTCTCTGGGCTCCTTCAATGAGACCGGCCACATATTCACTTTGGTCCTGACTCGCCATTTTGTCGAACAGCCGTATTTCCATCGCCTGCGCCGCGCTTGCGGCAAGCAAGGACCCCGACAGGAACGCGCCGCCAGAAACTTTAAGCCGCGCATGGTCCGCATCCCCGTTGGAGTGGCGGAAACCCGACCATGACGGTCTGATGGGGACGAGCGGCGCAAGCGGGAAATCATACTTTGCCCGCCCAATAGATCGTCGACGTTTCGGCTTCCTTGGGGAAGTCGATGTTCAATGAAGGCGAGAACAGAAGCAGCTCAGCCTGGCTCGCCTGCTTGAGCCTCTGCGCCTCGTCCAGGGTCGGGACCGGAATGTATTTGCTGTATTGCGGGTCGTTGCCGTGCTCCCAATCGATCCATTCGTAAAATTCAAAGAAATAGAGCTGCCCGCATTCGCGGCACTTCAGCAGGTATCTGCGCAGGTGACTCTCGTCTGCGTAGGTATCGATCAGCTCGAAGCCCTCCTCCATCGGCGCGGTGCGCACAAGCTCTGGATTGTGCCAATAGACGCACTGCGTTGGCGCAGCGAAGCGAGGTGGCATCGTGTGGGCGACGGGGGCTGCGTGCGGCGCTGGGGCATGAAGTCTGTGTTGACGGGAGCGAGCCGCTTTCGTGATGCCTGATGCCCAACGCGTTCGCCTGAACACGTAGACCACCATCGCCACGCCCGTGAACGTCGCCATGAGGGTGCCGATAGTCATGAGCATAGGCCTCCTGCCTCTCGGCGACCTTGGGGTTTTTTCCCGACGGCCGGGACGAAGGGCACCACGACTTGGGCCGGTATCACCAAGCCATTCTTGGCTTGGGAGCCGTTGGAGTTCCGGTCCGGAGGCCATTTTTGAACGGTAAACGTCCCGTCAGGGTTATCGATAATCATGGGCTTGCTGGCGCAAATGGGAGTCTGCGCCCGCGCGGTAGCCGATTTCGATGACGGTGAATCCTCTGCTGTCATGGGCGCAGACGCGCAAGCACTCAAAAGGACCAGACCGGCCACGGCGTGTGTGAACAGCGTGGCTGCCGACAGAAGCCCGGAAAAGCGAGTGAGGCAAAACGCTGGCATCTCTTCTCCGGTCAGTGACTGCGTGTCGTCGGAGTGCTACGGCGGGGACTGGGGCCGAAAAGTGCCGGTCAGCTGCATGAAGGCTCTAACAAAGTCCTGGATGTGTTTTTTCGCATCGCGGACCCGCTGATTGGCCAGATTCAGTTCAAGTTCCGCCTCGCCTATCGGCAACGCATCGCCCGGAATAATGTCATTGAAAGGATCGAATACTTTCGCGGCATCGTCGCTGCGGCCTTCCTGATTCAGAACCGTTTCGGCGTCTCCTGAGAGAGAATCCAGGAAAGCAGGCTCCCCGCGCTCGATCCGCCGTTCATTGTTGAGATGGAAACTTGGGGCGAAAGCCGTTGTTGAACGCCCTGAAATCTCTTATAAAATCTTGCGACAGAGGAATATTATTCCTCTTGAGTGTCACAAGCAGCGCATCTTCAACTTCCAGCCGGTGCGCACTCGGGTCTTTTGCGGCTCTCTCAACATCGGCAACACGAGCCAGTGCCAGATTTCTTTCGAATTCAGTCATACCCAAAAACATTTTGTCACCCGTAGGTATCGTAGAAAAGAGCTTATGCATTTTCTCTTGCAGATCGGGCCTGCCTTCATTCGTCAAAAGGTCTTCAGCGCCCTGCACAAGTGAACCTACGTACTCAGCCTGATCCCGATCCGCCATTTTATCGAACTGCCGTATTTCCATCGCCTGCGCCGCGCTTGTGAACAGCAGGGCGACTGAGACGACCGCCGCGAGGTGGTGTGGATCGGGTGCATAGGGGCCTCAAGCCGTTCGCGGTGATGGGATGTTCTCAGGCGGGGTGTTCGGGGCAGGGCCTGGAGCGGTGAGACGGTTGGCGCGAAAGGGCCGGGGAGCATGAACACGGCCGTCGGCCGCTCGAGGGCCCGGTCGCCTCCCGGATCGGCCAACCCGGCCCGGTGCCCCGCCACGGCGCGCGCGGCCGACGGCCTGGCCACCGGCGGTAGAGTCGGTGCACTGCGCGGTCCCGAGGTCTTGGGCATGTTCGGTACAGCCTGCAAATCAGCGATCCCCGGAGCGGGGCGTGCTAAAAAATCCGTTTCCTGAGGTGTTCCCTTGCGGTGCCCATGGGATTGAGGATTTGAACGTTCGATTTGATCGTGAATGCGGTACTCGCGAGCCAAGGACGCGATTTGGGCCAACGATCCGCACGTAAGTCTTTGAATCAATGGTCGGGGTGACAGGATTTGAACCTGCGACACCTACGTCCCGAATACATTGCCCCGCTTCCTTTCAAGTCCTGCGAAATCAATCAGGTTTCATTATAAGTGACTGAAGTTAAAAGAGAGTTATTACGCCTTGGCACGCTGACGCACGCTGCAGCTCGCCTGACCTTGCCGCCTATTGTGCCCCAGAGTTGCCCCAGGCAGAATAGCTCATCCCGGCCCGCGGAGCTGTCGCATGCACGCCAAACTCAGCCAAGCCGTCGCCGAGAAGTGTGAGCCGAGTGGCCGTGAGTACGAGGTGTTCGATGCGCTCATTCCCGGATTTGTCCTTCGGG
>JBOIAB010000193.1:0-6617 GCA_050738635.1 Steroidobacteraceae bacterium | reverse complement strand
TCGAGCAGGACTTTCATGCCCGAGCGGATCTCGCTGGTGGTGTAGCTGGCCATTTCTTTCTCGTGGCTGGGGCGGCAGAATGCGCGGCCCCTCCTCAAAAGGGCCGCGTATGATAACGGCATCGGTCACCCCCCGCCAGCTCGAGCCCCGGACCTGGCAGCAGGAGCTCGCGGAGGCCATCACGAGCCCGGAGGAGCTCGCAGCGGCCCTTGGCCTGAGCCCGCGGACCCTCATCGGCGCACACGCGGCCGGCAAGCATTTCAGTCTGCGGGTGCCCCGAAGCTTCGTGGCCCGGATGCGACCCGGCGACCCGGCGGACCCGCTGCTGCGCCAGGTCCTGCCGGCGGCCGCTGAGCTCGCCGCTGAGGCCGATTACATCGCCGATCCGGTCGGCGAGCGCGGCGCCTTGCGCACACACGGGCTGCTGCAGAAATACCACGGGCGCGCGCTTCTCATCACGACCTCGACCTGCGCCGTGCACTGCCGCTACTGCTTCCGTCGGGAATTCCCGTATGCGCAGCAGAGCGGGGACGCACCACGCTGGAGCGAGGCACTGGCCGAGATCCGCGCCGACGTCTCCCTCGAGGAGATCATCCTGAGCGGCGGCGATCCGCTGTCGTTGAGCAATGCCCGCCTCGAGAGTCTCACCCGCGCCCTCACCGCCATCCCGCATGTGCGTCGCATCCGCGTGCATACCCGCCAACCGGTGGTGTTGCCGTCGCGTGTCGATGAAGGACTGCTGCAGTGGCTGCGCGCCAGCGTGTTGCCGACCGTGGTGGTGTTGCACGTCAACCATCCCAACGAGCTGGATGCGGAGCTGACCGCAGCCTGCGCCCGGCTGCGCGCAACGGGAACCACCCTCCTCAACCAGTCGGTCCTGCTGGCCGGCGTCAATGACGACGTCGAAGTGCTCTCGCAGCTGTCACGCCGCCTCTTCGATGCAGGAGTGCTCCCCTATTACCTGCACGCCCTGGATCGGGTTCGGGGCGCGGCGCACTTCGCGGTCGCCGACGAGCGCGCGCAAGCCCTTGCGGGCCAACTGGCAGCGCAGCTGCCCGGTTACCTCGTCCCGCGGCTCGTGCGCGAGCTGCCCGGCGCACCGGCGAAAGTCCCTCTTGTGTCCACGTTTTGAGACACAGGACAAGCGGGCGGCTGGCGCGCCGATGCTAGAATTTTCCCCCCGGCGCTGCCGCCACTCATCTGCCGTATCCGGAGAGCGCCTTTGACCGAGCAGAACGCGGTTCCGCTCATCGTACTTTCTCCCGCCCGGGATCCGGTCGAGACCATCAACAGCATCCTGCGGCGCGCGGGACATGCGGTGCATTGCACCTGGATACCCGCTCTGGGGGACCTGCCCGACGCCCTGCCGCAGATCAACCCCGAGCTGCTGATCGACGTCCCGGTGTCGCAGAGCGCCCTCAAAAGCGTCGTCGACGTGCGCGACCAGGTGGCGCCCACCGTGCCGATCATCCTGGTGGCCGACACGGTGGATGAGGAAGTGATCGCCACGGCCATGAGCGCGGGCGCGCGCGATGTGGTTTCCCTCGGCAATCCTGCACGCCTGGCGGCGGTAATGGCCCGTGAGCTGCGTGCGTTCCGCCTGGAGCGCGCCCTCACCTCCACCCTGAAGTCCGCGCATGACGCGCGCAATCAGCTGGAGAGCGTGCTGCAGCGCTCGAACGATGCGATCGTGCAGGTGCAGGAGGGCATCGTCATCGATGCCAACCCCGCCTGGCTCGAGCTGTTCGGCATCGCGGACTCGCTGGTCGGCCAGCCCGTGATGGACCTCTTCGACGAAGCCACACAACCCGCGCTCAAGGGCGCGCTCGCCGCCTGTCTGCAGGGCCGTTGGAACGATCTCGCGCTCAAGGCGACCGCCCTGCTCCCGGACGGCAAGAGGATGGCGGTGGAGATCGTGCTGGCGTTGGGCGACCACGACGGCGAGCCGAGCGTGCGGCTGGTCGTGCCCGCCAAGGCACGCGACGAGCAGAATCTCGTCGAGGAGTTGAGTCATGCGGTCCATTCGGACCATACGACCGGCTTCCTGCATCGGCGCGAGCTCATGGAAGCGCTGCATGCGCGCCTCGCGGCCTCTAGCCCTGGCGGTATGCGCTGCCTGGCAATGGTCAAGCTCGACGCATTCGCGGCCGTGGAGCGGGACGTCGGTGCCACGGCCAGCGAAGACGTGCTGATGGGTTTCGCGACTCTGTTGAAGGAAACCCTCTATCCCAACGAGATCGTCGGCCGCTTCGGCGGGGTGAGGTTCCTCGCCCTGCTCGAGCGCGGCAACGAGAACGATATCCAGGCGTGGGGCAAACAACTCCTGGCGCGCGTGCACAAGCACCACATGCGCGTCAATGACAAAACCGTGGCGGTCACCTGCACCGTGGGCCTGTCCATCGTGCCCCCCAGCGAGCCCAAGCTCGACGCCATAGTGGCGGACGCCATCGAGGCTTGTGCCAAGGGCATCAAACAAGGCGGCAACCAGGCGCTGACCTCCGGACGAGCCGACGTCGAGAACCGCGTCCAGTCGTACGATCAGATCTGGGTCAAACACATCAAAGCGGCCCTCATGGAGAACCGGTTCCGCCTGGCGCAGCAGCCGGTGGCGAGCCTGAAGGGCGACGATCCGCAGATGTGGGACGTGCTGGTCCGCATGATCGACACCCAAGGCAAGGAAGTGCTGCCGTCGGAGTTCATGGCGGCCGCGGAGCGCAACGATCTGCTGAAGAACATCGACCGCTGGGTCGTCGGTGCCTCGCTCGCCTTCGCCGCCCAACGGCGGCCGCAGGCGCTCTTCGTGCGGCTCTCGAAGGACACGGCGCGGGATGCGACCTTCGTCGAGTGGCTCGACGGGCACATCCGCTCCACCCGCGCGGAGCCGCAGCGGGTCTGCTTTCAGGTGACTGAGGAAGTGGCGGCGAACTTCCCGCAGGTGCGGCTGCTCGCGGGCGGCCTGCGCCAGCGGGGATTTCGGTTCGCGCTCGAGAGCTTCGGCTCCGGCCGTGACCCGCTGAGCCTCATCCACTCGGTGCCGCTCGATTTCGTGAAGATCGACGGCGCCCTCATTCAGGGACTGGCGCGCGACGCGCAGCTGCAATCGCGCGTGCGCGCGCTGGTCGACTCGGCCACCAAGCGCAGCATCCACACCATCGCGGAGCGCGTCGAGGATGCCAACACGATGGCCGTGCTGTGGCAGCTCGGCGTGCAGTACATCCAGGGCTACTTCGTCAATGCCCCGGAAGAAGTCGTGATGGGCTAACTGCCGGCGTCGCGTGGCGGCGGCGGCACGGTCTCCAGTCGCTCGACCTTTCTCGGCCAACCCCGCGGCAACACCGCGCCGCGCTGCGCGCGCTGGCCGCGGTAAGCCTTGAGATCGCCCCAATCGAGGGTCTTCTGCTTGTCGCCCGCCCAGAGGACGAGCGCTCCGCCCGGCGGCACGACGGCGACTCCGCTCATCAGCTCCTCGCGCGCCGCCGACTTCTTGCCCGGGATGTCGTACAGCTTGTTGCCCTTGCCGCGCGGCATTTCCGGCACATCCTTCACCGGGAAGGCGAGCAGCTTGCCTTCGCTGCTCACCGCCACGACCAGCGACTCCGGTGACGGCACCAGGGTGGGCGGCAGCACCATCGCATTGTCGGGAACGTTGAGGATGGTCTTGCCCGCGCGGCGGTCGGTGATCAACTCCTTCAGACGAACGGTGAAGCCGTAGCCGGCATCGCTCGCCAGCAGCCAGAGGTCCTCGGGCTCGCCCATCATGACGCCGGCGAACTTGGCGCCGTCCGGCGGATTCAGCCGGCCGGAGAGTGGCTCGCCCTGGCCGCGCGCCGACGGCAGCGAGTGTGCGGGCAGCGAATATGTGCGGCCCGTGCTGTCGATGAACACCGCGGCCTGGAGGCTCCGTCCCCGCGCAATGGACTGGAAGCCGTCACCGCTCTTGTAGGAAAGCGAATGGGGGTCGATCTCATGCCCCTTGGCCGAGCGCACGAAGCCACCGGTCGAGAGCACGACCGTCACCGGCTCGTTGGGGATGAGCGAGGTCTCGTCAATCGCCTGCGCCGCCTCGCGCTCGATGATCTTGGTGCGCCGGTCGTCGCCGTACTTCTCGGCGTCGGCGCGGATCTCGGTCGCGATGAGCTTCTTCAGCTTCGCCTTGCTCTTCAGCAGCGCCTCGAGCTCCTCGCGTTCGGCGTTGAGCGCCTTCTGCTCCTCGCGGATCTTCATCTCCTCGAGCTTCGCGAGGTGCCGCAGCCGCGTGTTGAGGATCTCCTCGGTCTGCTCCTCGGAGAGCTTGAAGCGCTTCATCAGCACGGGCTTCGGCTCATCCTCGCGGCGGATGATGCGGATCACCTCATCGAGGTTGAGGAAGGCGACGTGGAGACCATCGAGGATGTGCAGCCGGCGCGAGACCTTCTCCAGGCGATACGAGAGGCGGCGCGTGACGGTGCGTGTGCGGAACTCGAGCCACTCGCTGAGCACGTCCTTGAGGCTCATCACGCGCGGGCGACCGTCCAGGCCGATGATGTTGAGGTTGACGCGGTAGTTGCGCTCCAGGTCCGTGGTCGCGAACAGGTGGTTCATGACCTCAACGAGGTCAACGCGGTTCGAGCGCGGCACGATGACCAGCCGCGTCGGATTCTCGTGGTCCGACTCATCGCGCAGGTCATCGACCATCGGCAGCTTCTTCGCGCGCATCTGCTCGGCAATCTGCTCCTGCACGCGGGTCGGCGACACCTGGTACGGAAAGGCGGTGATGACGACGTTCCCGTCCTCCATCTCCCAGGTGGCGCGCGCCTTGAACGAGCCGACGCCTTTCTCGTAGAACTCCTTGAGGTCGGAGCGGGGCGAGATGATTTCCGCACCCGTCGGCAGGTCCGGGCCCTTGATGAATTTCATGAGCGCGGCGGTGGTGGCGTCGGGCTCCTCGAGCAGATGGATGGCTGCCGCGGCCACCTCACGCAGGTTGTGGGGCGGAATGTCGGTCGCCATGCCCACCGCGATGCCGGTGGTGCCGTTCAAGAGCAGGTTGGGCAGTCGCGCCGGCAGGAGCACCGGTTCCTCGCGCGAGCCGTCGTAGTTTGGCGTCCAGTCGACGGTGCCGTCCGAGAGCTCGCTCAGCAGCACCTCGGCGTAGCGCGTGAGCTTTGCCTCCGTGTAGCGCATGGCGGCGAAGGATTTGGGATCGTCCTGCGACCCCCAGTTGCCTTGCCCATCGACCAGCGGATAGCGGTAGGCGAAGGGCTGCGCCATGAGCACCATCGCCTCGTAGCAGGCGGTGTCGCCGTGGGGGTGGAACTTGCCGAGCACGTCGCCGACCGTAAGGGCGGCCTTCTTGTGCTTGTTGGCCGCGGCGAGCCCGAGTTCGCCCATGGCGTAGATGATGCGGCGCTGCACGGGTTTCAGACCGTCGCCTATCGCGGGGAGGGCGCGGTCCAGGATGACGTACATCGAGTAGTCTAGGTACGCCTTCTCTGTGAACGTGCGCAGCGGTTGGCGCTCTACGCCTTCGAAGTTCAATTCCTGGTCTTGCATGGGCTACTGTTACACCTGCACGTCTGCCAGATTGCCTTTTTGCTCCAGCCATTCGCGGCGGTCGCTGGCGCGCTTCTTGGCCAGGAGCATGTCCATGAGTTGGTCGGTGTTGTCCTTGCCGTCGATCGTGAGCTGCACGAGACGGCGGGTGCGTGGATCGATGGTGGTCTCGCGCAGTTGGCTGGGGTTCATCTCGCCCAGGCCTTTGAAGCGGGTGACGGTGGGCTTGGTGCGCGGGCTTTCCTTTTCGATGCGCTTGAGGAGCTGGTCGCGCTCGCCATCGTCGAGGGCGTAATAGACCTGCTTACCGGCGTCGATGCGGTAGAGGGGTGGCATCGCGACGTGCACGTGGCCGTTGGTTACCAAGGGGCGGAAGTGCCGCAGGAAGAGTGCGCAGAGGAGCGTCGCTATGTGCAGGCCGTCAGAGTCGGCGTCCGCGAGGATGCAGACCCGGTGGTAGCGAAGCTGGCTCAGGTCCTGGGAGCCTGGGTCGACGCCTAGGGCGACGCTGATGTTGTGCACTTCCTCGGAGGAGCCGATCTCGCCGGGCTCCAGCTCCCAGGTGTTCAGGATCTTGCCGCGCAGGGGCATGATGGCCTGGAAGTCTTTGTCGCGGGCTTGCTTGGCGGAGCCGCCCGCGGAGTCGCCTTCGACGAGGAAGAGCTCGGAGCGGCGGGGGTCCTGGGTGGCGCAGTCGGCGAGCTTGCCGGGGAGCGCGGGGCCGCCGGCGATGCGCTTGCGCACGACGCGCTGCGCGGCCTTGGCGCGCTCCTGAGCGTTGGCGATCGCGAACTGGGCGATGCGCTCGCCGGCGTCGGGATGGCGGTTGAGCCAGAGCGCCACGGAGTCGCGCGCGAAGCCTTCGACGAGCCCGGCGGCATCGCGGGAGGCGAGCCGCTCCTTCATCTGGCCGGCGAACTGCGGCTCGTGGATCTTCACCGAGAGCACGTAGTTCGCTTTGTCCCAGACGTCTTCGGGGGTGAGCTTGACGCCCCGGGGAACGAGGTTGCGGAACTCGCAGAACTCGCGCACGGCCTGAGCGACGCCCGACCGCAGTCCGTTGACGTGGGTGCCGCCCTCGGTCG
>JBOIAB010000192.1:0-18048 GCA_050738635.1 Steroidobacteraceae bacterium | reverse complement strand
GGGCTGACCGGGGGCGGCGGCGGGCTGACCGGGGGCGGCGGCGGGCTGACCGGGGGCGGCGGCGGCCTGACCGGGGGCGGCGGGGCCGTGGTCGCAGCCGAGACCTTGATGGTGAAGGGAGCGAGTGACGCCGCGGCGAAGCCGTCACTTACGCGGATGACGATGCTCCTGGAGCTGCCAACGTTGGCGCTCGTAGGCGTGCCCGAGAGCCTGCCGGTGCCCTTGTTGAAGCTCGCCCACGACGGCTTGCCGGAGATCGAGAACCGAAGCCTGAGGCCCCTCGGTCCCTTCGCGGTTGGCGTGAAGCTGTAGGCGGTTCCGGCGACGTCGGTGCTTGCGGGCGCCCCGGCTATCGTCGGCCTGACCCGCCAGCGGGTTCGGGCGTGCGCCGCGCCGCCGGCGAATACCGCGGCGATCGCGCAGGCGCAGATTGCGAGTTGCCGCGCGCGCGCCGGCTGACTGGCCGGCCGACCCGGATGTCTGATGTTTGGTTGTTGCATGTTCGACCGCCCCGACGATGATGTTGCTACAGTCAAGGGCGGCGAAGCGCTGCGGATATCCGCGCAGCTCTCTCGCTGCGCGGATTGGATGACGGCGGGCGCGCTCCTTCGCGCTGCCGGCAACCCCGCTGTCTCCTCAGGCCGTCGTGCGCCGTCGAGACCGGTGGCTTTGCGTCCCCGCCTCGCGGCGGGTTTGCCCTTGACGCTAAGTTAGAGCGTTGGAGGCCCTTCGCGCAAATGTCTCGCGCGGCAGACGTGCGAAGTTGGAGACAGCTTGTTTGTGTTTGGCGACGCCGCGGAGCGTCATCATGGCAACGTGTCAGGGCTGCTTGTGCCCGGTATACGGGGGTGCTACCGCCCGCCGAGAGCGCATGGCCGGGCGGTCGGGCGCGCCCGCGGCTTCGGGCCGGAAGGCCTGCCCAGCGGGCGCCTCGGTGGGGGCGGGCGGCCTCGATTGGAGCTGCAAATCACAGCAGTGCCGGCCGCGCGGCCGCCCGGAACGCTTCTCCTTGACAGGCTGCCGGGGCTTACGTACCTTCGCCGACCTCGCGTGGGGCCATAGCTCAGCTGGGAGAGCGCTTGCATGGCATGCAAGAGGTCGGCGGTTCGATCCCGCCTGGCTCCACCACCCCCTCAGCTCCGATGCTCGCCACCCTGCCAGACCTGGAGCACAGCCAATCGGGCGCGCCGCCATCGAGCTCGGCCCGGGACCCATCGGGCCTCACCCGTAGTCATGATGAAGGGCGAGCCCCTGGCGGACGTCGGCGATGACCCGGAGTTGCCCGAGGATCCGGCCTTTACCCTCAAATACTACGAGATCGCCTCATACGTCATCGCCGGATTTCTGCTCGAGCTGTCTCTGCCGACGGTCCTCGCCGGGCCGGTCGCCGCCGTCGCTTCGGGGACGCTGTCCATCGTGCTTGCGCTATTGCTTGCCGACTGGCTCGACGTATTCGAGATGGACAAAGGCAAAGCGGTCATCGGCCTGACGGCATTGCTGATGTTGGCGGCCGTGCTCTATCCCTATATCCCCTGAGAAGCCTGCCCGGCTCCGGGCGCCACTCGGACCTGGCTACATCAGGACGGGGACGACATTCGCCGGATCAGAGAAGCTCTCATGGCCGTCCTCGACATGCCCCGCCAGTCGCCACTCGTGCTGCTGCGCGCTGATGAGCAGATCGTACCAGTGGTGGCTGCCTTGCAGATTCCAGAGCAGCTCCTGCGTACCTCGCGGCGCCAGTGGAAAATGCTGCTCGCCGCGACCGTAGCTGGCGTCGCGCACGCTCACGGTCATTGTCCGGTCACCGCCATTGTGCAGGTGTAGCCGGATATCACCTCCAGGTGCTGCGCGACTGACGACCTCGAGGGCACTGTCGCCGGGCCCGCGCACGGTTCGCAGGAAGCCGTTGGGTCCGTACACGGAGAGCGCCAAGTTGCTCCCCGAGGCGGGACGCACGAGATCCTCGAGGTGGTGTCCTGCTCCGATCGTGTAGCGCCGCGGGACGGCGAAGCTGCCATCCCAGTAGGCGGTACAGCACACGCCTGCGCTCGAGCGGTTGTCGAACCGCAGCCGGACTCCGCCGCCCCTTGCGACGAGGCTGAGCTCGAGCGCGTAAGGCAGCGGCCGAGCCGGTCGTACGCCGGGCTCCTGCGCAATAATTTCGGTCGCTTGTCGCTCCGGGACCTCCGGGGCTGGCAGCTTGGCCTGCCGATAGACCATGCTCCGATTGCCGGCGGTGCTCGGCAGGGTGAGTCGGGGGCTTCTGTAAGAGCCGAAGTCGAAGGCCGCGGTGAGATCGCCACAAACGGCCCGGCGCCAGGGGGAGATGTTCGGCTCCTTCACGCCGAAGCGCCTCTCCAGGAAGCGAATCACGGAGGTGTGATCGAAGACCTCGGAGCAAACGTAGCCACCTTTGCTCCACGGCGAGATCGCCATCATCGGTACGCGCGGTCCGAGACCATAGGGCAGCTGATCCGGCGTGTAGAGAGTTTTGTGCTCGGTGTTGATGAAGTCGTGAACTTCGCCCTCCGTCGACACAGTGGAAATGCCCGGCTGTACGGCTGTCGGCGGCTGCGGGGGCACCATGTGGTCGAAGAAGCCGTCATTCTCGTCGTAGTTCAACAGCAGCACGGTCTTGCCCCAGACCTTCGGGTTGGCGGTGAGGGCCTCGAGGACACGGGCGAGGTAGATGGCGCCGTAGGCGGGCGGATAGGAGGGATGCTCGGAGTATCCGGCCGGCGCGACGATCCAGGATACCTGCGGCAGGCGATCGCTCAAGACGTCCTGGCGCAGACGGGCGGTGCCGCCATCGGACATCGCGCGCCGCTGCAGCTGCGAGCCTTGCGGAGCCTGCGCGAAGGGTTTGAAGTAGGCGAGCGCGTTGCAGTCGAAATTACCCGTCATCGGGTCATCGTTGGTTTCCGTCAGGGCTTCCTGATACACCTGCCAGGTGATTGCGGCGCGCTGCAGCCGTTCCGCATAGGTGCTCCAGCCGAACGGCTTGACTGCTTTGGTGTAGATCCACACGTCGTTGTCGATGAACGGGCCGCCGCCCGTACCATGCGGATCGATCGAGCCCGTCCACAACATGGAGCGGTTGGGGCAGGTGGGGCCGGCGATGGAGCAAAAATAATGATCGCAGAGCGTGAAGCTCTCCGCGAGCGCGTAGTGAAACGGGATGTCCCGGCGCAGGAAATATCCCATCGTCATGTCTGTTTTGTTGAGGGGCCACGCATCCATCCGCCCGGCGGCGATCGCCCCATGCTGCGAGGCCCATTCGTGGTCGAGATCCTGCAGCAGCTGAGCCGAGCAGCTGTGAGTGTCGAGATGAAACGGCAGGATCGGCTCATCCGGCCGCTGCATGCGCGGCTGAAACCACACGGGTTTGCCGTTGGCCAGGCGCACGGCAAAGCGGTCGTTGTAACCGCGCACGCCGCTCAGGTGGCCGAAGTAGTGGTCGAACGAGCGGTTCTCCAGCATGAAGACCACCACATGCTCGACATCTTCCAGGGTGCCCGAGCGGCCGACAGCCGGCAGCGTGGCGGCGCGCGCCAGGCTGTTGCGCAGTAAAGCGGCCGCGGCCGCGCTCAGACCCGCGGATCTGAGAAAATCACGGCGCTTCATTGCGAGTGTCCTTGAAGGCGGCGAAGGGCGGTAATGGCTGAAGCGTATTGCAACGATGCGGCACGGCACAGATACCCGACAGCCTTTGTCCGATCTCGGGGGACTCCATCGCCGTGCTCGTAGGCGAGCCCCAGGTAGTACGCCGCCTCTGCGTTGGGATCCTTCGCGAGCGCGCGCAACTCAGTCAGGCTCTTGTCGCGGTAATAGATTTCCTTGTCGTGATTGACGGGAGCGAGATGGCCCTCGACGTAGGTCTGCGACAGGCTGTAGTACATCCTGGCAACCTGAAAGGGAGCAATGCCGATACGAAACCAGTAAGCGGCTGCGGCGATATTGCGTTGAGTTCCCTCACCGTCGAGATAGGCGTTTGCGACCTGTCGTTGCGCGAACATGTTGCCTCTCCGCGCGGACCACAGATACCACCGGAAAGCGCTTGTGGCGCTGCGGGGCACGCCCAGTCCGGCGGCATGGAGATTTCCCAACGCGAATCCGGCCCACGTGTCCGGGTAGCGGCTCACGGCGGCGCGCAATGCCGACGCGGCCCGTCGGTAATGCCGTCCATCGAGCAATCGCGCAATTCTGTCATCGGACCGGCGCGTCTCCGGAGCGCGCGTCAGAAAGCTGCTGACGGTTGTCCGGCAGGACGAGATGGCGACGGGCGCCGGTGGCTGCGCAGCGGAAAGGGTGCTTCCGGCCGCAAGCAGGATCGCCGCGATATTCAGCCCCATGCGGCCGGTCCACCGCGAGCGATTCAATGCGGGCATGAGCAACGTCCTGTCGTCAGTGCGCCGAGGTCATAGTCCGTGGCAGTGAAATGGGACTCGCCGCTGTCAGCAACCGCACCACGAGGCTGTTGAGCCTCGGCACATCGACTGTGAACACGACCTGGACCGGGCGCTCACCGAGGCCCGGGCCTGCGCCTTCGGGCCAGCTCAAGGTGGCGCCATAATCCGCAGTGAAGCTCGTATCCACATCGACGAGCAGGTTCTTCTCGCGCGTGATCAATGATGGGTCGAGCCAGATGGCAACGGCCGTCTCGTCCCAAAGCGGATATACCTGCCCGAATCGGCCGAGGTAGTGATCGAACGGTGCCTTGCCTCTTGCCACCTGGGCGAGCAGCTGGTGCGACATGAGCGTCGGGCTGGTGGGATCGACCGGTACCTCGATGATCCGGCTCCATGGCTGGTGCAGCACGATGGAAGCGGCCTCCGGGTCGAACCTCATGTTGAATTCCTGCCGCGGGTTGTTGTCGTATTCCTGCGCAAAGGGAGTGTCGGCCGGCACGGGATTGAAGCTGCCACCCATGAAAATCAGCTGCTTGGCCAGCGCAGCGAATTGGGGGTCCAGGGTTGTCGCCAGCGCGAGATCGGTCATCGGGCCGGCGGCGATGATCGTGACCTGGTGTGGATACTTGTGCACCATTCGCAACAGGAAGCTGACTGCAGTTTCATTGGCCGCGTGTGTCGTAGGCTCGCCCTCCGGAAGCGGTGGCACCCAATACGGTCGCGTCGGATGAAGCGGTGTCCAGGTAGCCGTGTTCTCCGACGGCCAACTGCTCATGAATGCTCCGTCGTAGAAAAGCGGGCCATAGAGCTTTTCCCACGCCAGAGTCCGCTCGCGCGAATTGAGCAGCGGGAAGACGGCGCCGGGAAGCACCGGTATGGCCGTGCGGTGGGCGATCTCCAGCACTCTGAGCGCATGGCTCACTTCCTCATCCCGCCAGGCGTCGCCGGTCATCACGGTGATGCCGAGGAGATCGACATCTTTAGCCTGCAGCAGCATCAGTATCGACTGAATGTCCGTGCTGGCCGGACCGGATGCATCCTGATCGATGATGACCTTCGGCCGAGTGTCGGTAGCCGCGGCGTGGGCGGGCTTTAGCATGACGCCCGCGAGCTGCGCCACCAGGAGGGCGCCCAACACGGCGACCGCCCGCGAGATCCGTGATACCGATGTGCTCATGTCTTGCACTCCGAAAGAACCCATGTGCCTTCAGGTCGTTCGCGCGAGAATGATGAGTGCCAGGCCGGCGATGAAGCAGAGAAACATCGCCGCGAGGAGACCGTTTACGCCGGTGCGCGCGCCGCGGAACTCTCGCCACACGAATACGCCCCACAGTGCGGCGACCATCGTCGCGCCCTGACCGAGCCCGTACGATATGGCGTATCCCGCGCGCCCGGATGCAATGAGATTGAGCGACATGCCGATGCCCCAGATCACGCCGCCGAACGCGCCCGCGAGGTGCGTATTGAACCGCCCCTTCAGGTAATGTGAGAAGGGCACCGGGGCGCCCATGACGGGGAATTTCATTGCGAGGGTGTTCCAGAGGAAATTGCTGATGAATACACCGATCGCGAAGACGAAGACGGCGGCGTAACTGCCCATCAGGCCGGGAATGGGGTGCGCCGGATCGGCATACATCGCCGCGGCGACGAAGCGGTAGAACACTCCCATGAACACTCCGCAGGCGAGAGACAGCAGCAGGCCCTTCGCGCTCATGCGCACGGCGGCGGACGCCTGCCGGCGATAGGCGAGAGCGTCGAGAATGATCGCGAGTGTCACCAGCGCGACCCCAATGCCGAGCAGAGCCGGATTACCGACCGGCGCCGCCACATAGTTGAGGATGACGCCCAGCACCAGCGCCAGGCCGATGCCGACCGGAAAGGCAACCGCCATGCCGGCGACCTCGATGGCGGCCACCAACAGGATGTTCGCCAGGTTGAACACCACGCCACCGAAGAGTGCATGGCCTATGCTCGCCTGGTCGGCCTGGCGCAGATCGGCGAAGAATGCCGGGCCGCCATGGCTCAGGGTGCCGAGGGTGGCGCCGAGAATGAAGGTGATCAGCAGGACGCCGACGGCGTAATCCCAATAGAAGAGCTCGAACCGCCAGCCTGACGGCGCGAGCTTGCGACTGTTGGCCCATGAGCCCCAACAGAACATCGTGATGACGCAGAGGAGGACAGCCAGCGAATAGCTGTGGACGACGTACATTGCGCAATACCCCCGATTATTGTGTTGGCCGCCGCAGCATTACTGCGGCGCCTTGCGCCCGGCACCCGGGCGCCTGCGGCTGAGCTCGGCTTCGAAGTCGGCGCGTTTGATGAAGGATTTCTGCGTGCCGGTGCGGGTGGTGGACAGTGCCGCGTAGAGATTGGCGCGGGTCGCGGCCTCTTCGTCGGACATTCCTTCGGTGAGGAATACCGCGAGACTGCCGATGAACGCGTCTCCCGCACCCGTCGTATCAACCGTGGAAACCGGGAATGCCGGCACGTGCACGCGTTCCGAGTGCGATGCCAGCACCGCTCCGCGGGCACCCAAAGTGAGGATCACTCGGGGTATGCCGCCATCCAGAAGGGATGTCACGCAGGCATCGAGGTCAGCTTCCGACTGAACGTGTCGGCCGGTGATCACCTCGGCCTCGGTCTCGTTGAGAATCAGATATTCGGCGAGGGCGAGCACGCTCAAGTCGACCGCCAGCGCCGGCGCCGGATTGACCATGCAGCGCACTTTGTGCCGCTTCGCCAGCCGGATGGCGTGGTAAACGGTCTCGAGCGGGACCTCGAACTGCAGCAGCACCATATCTGCGCCGGCCAGCAGCGACGCTGCGGCATCGACGTCGGCGGGTCGCAGAAGATCATTGGCGCCACTTGCAACGATGATGCGGTTTTCGCCGTCCGGCGTGACCAGGATCAGCGCCGCACCGGTAGGTGCATCGGCGATAACGCGCACACCCGAGGTGCGCACGCCAATGGACGTGAAGTTTTTCACGGTCTCGGCGCCGAGCAGATCGCCGCCGACCGCGGCCACCATCTCCACCTCCGCGCCACACAAGCTCGCGGCAACGGCCTGATTGGCGCCTTTGCCGCCAAACCCCATGTCGAAGCCGGTACCGAACACCGTTTCGCCGCCTCTGGGCACCACATTGCTCATGAATTGCAGGTCCGTGTTGGCGCTACCAACTACGACGATCCGAGGTCTCTTGGCCAATGCGGTGCCTCCTATGAAAAATGGCGGGCGATCAGATGTTCTTCACGGATTCCCGCTCGATCAGCGAGACGTCGAATACCGTGGCCCGGCTGGGAATCTTGGCGCCGGCCATGCGCTCCTGCAGCAGCTCGACGGCGCGAGTGCCGATGGCCATGAGCGGTTGCGCTATCGTCGTCAGGCGCGGGCTGACGACCTTGGCCCAGCTGATATCGTCGAATCCCGTGACGGAAACGTCGTTGGGAACATTGACGTGGTGCTCGGCCAGGAAATGAATGGCATTGATGGCGATCAGGTCATTGCCCGCGACGATCAGCGTTGCCCGCTGCCGCCGCAGCAACGCGTCCCTGGCCTCGCGGCTCAGGATTCCGTCGAATCCAACCCGCACCTCCCAGGCGATGTCGATCTGCCTGGGAAAGGCGCGCACGAAGCCGTTGCGCCGCTGCTGCGCGCTTTCCAGATTGCTCGGGCCCGACAGCAGTCCGACGCGCGTGTGTCCCTGCTGCAGTGCGTACCTGGCAAGGAGCTGTCCGCCCAAGAGGTAGTTCGAGTGCACGGCGGCAAATCCCGGCTTCGGGCGGTCGATCAGCACGACAGGCCGATCGAGCGTGCGTATCGGAGTGGGCACCTGCGATCCGACCGGGCACCAGATGACGCCATCCACTCCGTGCTGCGACAGCAGGATCAATCCGTCGGTTTCCCCCTGAGCGCCACCCTGACTGTCGATCAGACAGACCAGCAGCCCGAGGTTGCGAGCGGTGTTCTCCACCGCCTGGGCGAGCTGCGGGAAGAACGGATTGGTGAGATCGGGTAGAACGAGGCCGATCGCGCGCGTGCGGCCTTTGCGCATGGCCTGCGCTGCGCGGTGCGGCCGATAGCCGAGCTCCTTGGCAGCGCGCAGTACCTTCTGCCGCACCGTCGCGCCGACGTTGGGCTTGTCGTTGAGAACATTCGAGACGGTGGCGACCGAGACGCCGACTCTGGCGGCAAGGTCTTTGATGGTTGCCATCGTGCGTGCGTGGGCTGGTATTGGCGGCGAGTATACACGCCCCGATGTCCGGAAAAACGTTTAACCGGATTAGAGGAAAGCGACCCCGTGCGCCAGCGCCTGCAGGCCCAGGTGGGCCGCGAGGCTCTGGCCGATGTCCGCGAACCCCGACCGCCTGCCGATCGGGCCCGGAGTGACCGACTGGCCGAAGGCCAGCACCGGAATGTACTCGCGGGTGTGATCGCTGCCGGGGAAGGTCGGATCGCAGCCATGATCCGCTGTAATGATCGCGACATCCTCCGCTCGCATTGCGGCGCGCAGCGGCGGTATGTAAGCGTCGAAGTCCTCGAGCGCCGCGGCATAGCCGCTCACATCGCGCCGGTGGCCGAAGTTCGTGTCGAAATCCACGCAATTGGCGAACAACAGGCTGCGGTCAGGAGCCGTAGCCATCGCTTCCAGTAGCCGGTCCATTACCACCCGATTGCCGTGCGCCTTGAGGGTCTGCGTCACGCCGCGATGGGCGAAGATATCCGCGACTTTGCCGACGCAGATGACCTCCGCGCCGGCGGCCTGCGATAAGTCGAGCAGCGTCGGGCCAGGCGGCGGTGTCGCGAGGTCGCGCCGATTGCCGGTACGGGTGAACCCGCGGCCCGGATCGCCGACGAACGGGCGTGCGATGACTCTGGCGATACGGTAGTCGTCGACCAGCTGGCGCGCGACCTGACACAGTGCGTACAGCCTTTCGAGTCCGAAGCGCTCCTCGTGCGCGGCGATCTGCAGAACCGAATCGCCGGAGGTGTACACGATCGGGTGCCGGGTGCGCAGGTGCTCCTCGCCGAGCTGCGCGACGATCTGCGTGCCGGAGGCATGTCGATTGCCGAGTATGCCGTCGATTCGACCGCGACGGATCAGCGCGTCGGTGAGCTCCCGTGGAAAGCACGGTTGCGTGTCCGGGAAGTAGCCCCAGTCGAACTCGACCGGCAGCCCCATCATTTCCCAATGGCCGCTCGGAGTATCCTTGCCGCGGCTGCGCTCGGCGGCATAGCCGAACCGGCCGGTGCGGAAGGGCGGCCTCGTGGCCGGCAACGGCGCACCGCGCGCCGCCTCCGCCGCATCGATCAGTCCGAGGGCCGTGAGCTCGGGGACGTTGAGGACACCGGCGCGGCGATCGCTATCCGCATGGCCGGCCGCGCACGCCTCGACAATGTGACCGAGTGTGTCGGCGCCGCCGTCGCCATAAGCATCCGCATCGGCGGCCGCTCCCACACCCAGCGAATCCAGCACGACGACGATCGCGCGCCTCATTCTGACTCCAGTCACTCACGACGGGCGGGCCAATACTACCCAGCGTGCGATCGATCAGGCAATGGATGCGGTACGGCGCAGCTGAGGTAAACCGCTCGATTGACCTCGATTGACTTGGGTGCGTGGCTTCGGTACGGTATTTGACCAATTGGTCCAAAATCAGAGTCTCACGGAAGATTCCGCCGCGGCGGGTACCGAATGAGTTCGATGACCGGTTCAGACCCGACGATCGCCTTTCCCCGCCTGGTCACCGAGCGGGCACAGGCCATCCCTGCGACCGTGGCTTCGCCGGCGAGCAATCCCGGCATAGAATTCGACGCCGGCTTGGTGAACCGCGTGCGGGTGAATCTGTCCGCGGCGGAGCGCAGGGTGGAGACGCTGCCCAAGCGGCGCTCGGTCAAGAAAGCCTGGCAGGCCGCGTGGCTGCTCAAAGCGGTTAGCCTCATGGACCTGACAACGCTGTCGGCCGATGACACGGCAGGACGCGTATCCCGCCTGTGCGCAAAGGCGCGCGCGCCGGTCCGGTCGGATCTGTTGGAAGCGCTCGGCTGGGGCACGCGCTCTCTCACGACCGCGGCGGTCTGCGTTTACCATGAGATGGTTCCGACCGCGCGAATGGCGCTCGCCGGCACCGCAATCGCCATCGCCGCCGTTTCCGCCGGGTTTCCGGCGGGTCTTTCTCCCATGGAGCTGCGTCTGGAAGAGATTCGCCGCTCGGTGCAGGCGGGCGCGACGGAGATCGATGTCGTGATCAGCCGCCGCCATGTGTTGACTTCCGATTGGCGGGCGCTGTACGCGGAAGTGCGCGCCTTTCGCGACGCGTGCGGACCTGCCCACATGAAAACCATCCTGGGCACGGGCCAACTGGGGTCGATCGGCAAGGTGGCGAAGGCCGCGGTGGTCGCGATGATGGCCGGCTCGGACTTCATCAAGACCTCCACCGGAATGGAGCCGGTGAATGCGACGCTGCCCGTGAGCCTGGTGATGATGCGCATGATCCGCGAGTTCAGCGAGCGGACCGGCTACCGGCCGGGGTTCAAGCCGGCGGGGGGAATCTCCACCGCCAAAGCGGCGCTGACGTACCTGATGTTGGTCAAGGAGGAGCTGGGCAATGAGTGGCTGGCGCCCGAGAGGTTCCGTTTCGGTGCCTCCCGGCTGCTCGGTGACATCGAGCGCCAGCTCGAGCACCAGGTCACTGGGCGGTATTCGGCGGCCCACCGCCACCCTTTGAGCTAGCCAGCGGACCCGGAGCCTCGATTCAATGAGCAGCGTCCCGGAGATTTTCGACACCCTGAGCTACGGTCCGGCGCCGGAAGATGCGCGCGCCGTGCGCGAGTGGCTGGTGGCGCAGGCGGATGGTTTCCGGTTGTTCATCGGCGGGCAATGGCGGTCCTCGCAGGAGCAAAATCCGCCGCTGCCCTGCGTGAACCCCGCAAACGGCGAGACTCTCGCGACTCTAACGCAGAGCTGCGCCGAGGATGTCGCTGCGGCCGTCGGCTGCGCCCAGGCCGCTTTCCCGTCATGGTCGAAGTCAGGCTACGCGCGCGCTCGAGTGCTGTACGCACTGGGGCGACTCGTGCAGAAGCACAGTCGTTTCTTCGCCGTCCTGGAGTCGCTGGACAACGGCAAGCCGATTCGCGAGACGCGTGATCTCGACATTCCCCTTGCGGCACGCCACTTCACCTACCACGCCGGCTGGGCGCAGCTCGTCGGGCGGGAGCTCGCCGATCACGAGCCGCTGGGAGTGGTCGGACAGATCATTCCGTGGAATTTTCCGCTCCTCATGCTGGCGTGGAAGATTGCTCCGGCATTGGCCGCCGGCAATTGCGTGGTGCTCAAACCTGCGGAGGACACCAGCCTGACGGCGCTCTTCTTCGCGAGTCTGTGCGCCGATGCCGGTGTACCGCCGGGCGTCGTCAACATCCTGACCGGGGACGGCAGGGTGGGTGAGCTGATCGTGCAGCATCCCGGGATCGCGAAGATCGCCTTTACCGGCTCGACCGAGGTCGGCAGGCTGATCCGGCGCAGCACGGCCGGCACGGGCAAATCGCTGACTCTTGAATTGGGCGGCAAGTCGCCGTTTGTCGTGCTCGAAGACGCGGATCTCGATGCCGCCGTCGAGGGCCTGATCGATGCGATCTGGTTCAACCAGGGGCAGGTGTGCTGCGCCGGATCGCGGCTCATCGTCGAGGAAAGCGTCCTCGACGCGCTGGTGAGCAAGATCAAGGCGCGCCTCGCGCATGTGCGCATCGGCGATCCGTTGGACAAGGCAATAGACATGGGCGCGCTCATCTCGCCCGCTCACCGGCAACGGGTGCAGCGCTTCGTCGAGCAGGCGCAGGCGCAGGGCGCGACGCTCTGGCAGCCGGAGATTTCCTTGCCGCGGCAGGGCACATTCTATCCGCCGACCCTGCTGACGGACGTGTCGCCGGCCAACATCGTGTGGCGCGAGGAGATCTTCGGGCCCGTTCTCGCGGCAACGAGCTTCCGCACGTTGCCGGAAGCGGTCGAGCTAGCGAACAACACACGCTACGGCCTCGCAGCGACGCTCTATACCGAGAACATCAATCGCGCGTTGGAACTGGCGGTGAAGCTCAAGGCCGGAGTGGTATGGATCAACACCACCAACCAGCTGGATGCGGCCTGTGGATTTGGCGGCATCCGCGAGAGCGGCTTCGGGCGCGAGGGCGGCCTCGAAGGCATGCTGGACTATATGCGTGAGCGCGACGCCTGGCAGCCGGGCCCCGAGAGCTCGGGTCCGGGCGGCCCCTCGAGTCAAGCGCCGCCGGCGGCGGCGGAGCCGCAAGGCGATGGTATCGACCGCACCTTCAAGAATTATATCGGCGGTAAGCAGACTCGTCCCGACGGCGGCCTGTCGCTGCCGGTCAACGATGCGCGGGGGCATCTCGCCGGCTGGGTTGCGCGCGGTAACCGCAAGGACATTCGCGATGCGGTGGAGGCGGCTTTCGTCGCCGAGCGCTGGGCCGCGACCACCACCCACCTGCGCAGCCAGATCCTCTACTATTTCGCGGAGAACCTGGCGCTGCGGCGCAAGGAGCTGGCGGACACTCTGCGGCGTCTGACCGGCCGCAAGCCGGCCGAATGCCGCGCCGAAGTCGATCTGACCATCGAGCGCCTGTTCGGCTATGGCGGCTGGGCGGACAAGTACGACGGCCTGATTCATACACCGCCGGTACGCAGCATTTCGCTCGCCGTGCCGGAGCCGATCGGAGTCGTCGGCGTCGTCTGTCCGGATGAGGCGCCGCTCCTCGGGTTCATCTCGCTGCTCGCACCCGTGATCGCCATGGGCAATCGCTGCGTGATCATCCCGTCCGAGCGGATGCCGCTGCCGGCGCTCGATCTGTGCCAGGTCATAGAGACCTCGGATGTGCCTGCGGGCGTCGTAAACATCGTGACTGGCCCGCGCGAGGAGCTGACGGAAACGCTGGCGGCGCACGAGCAAGTGGCGTCCGTCTGGTATTTCGGCTCGAAAGAAGGCAGCAGGCGAGTGGAGGAGCTGGCGGCGGCTTCCGTGAAGCGCACCTGGGTCAGCCACGGCCGCAGCCGCGATTGGCTGTCCACGCGCCATGGGGAGGGACGCGTATTCCTCCGGCAGGCAACTCAGATCAAGAACATATGGCTGCCGTACGGTGATTCCGCATGAATCGCCGGCCTGCAAGTGCTGCGGCGTCGCCCCATGTTGGCCGTGAACCGCCCGGCGCCGTTGCCCGCCAGCAACACGGCAGCCGTGGGCGCGGTTTTGCATCCTAACGATTGACAGCCTTTTACCGTAAGTCTATCGTTTTACAAAAGGGGTTAAACGTTTCAGCAAAAAGAGGCGCAGCCGGGCATTGTGTCGTAACAGTAATGCAATGTTCGGCAACTACCATCGTATTGTCCCCGCAACACTACTGAATATCCGGCGATCGACCGGCACCGCCTGCCGATCGAGCCCCGAATTTTCGGTTGGCGCGGCCGTGTTGTGATCAATTTCGGAGAGTCTGCAATGTCCATTGAGATCCGTAAGGTCGTACGACAGATCCTGGCGCCGGTGGCGGTTGTCGTCCCGTGCATGGCGTTGATGGCGGCCGCACCGGCGTTCGCGGCCCCGCAAACCGCGGGCCAGAGCGACTCCAGCAGCACGAGCTCATCGTCATCCGACCAGCAAACGTCCGATTCCACGCAGAGCATCTCGACGTCGGAGAGCAGTTCCAGCACGGCAACGCCGGCGATGACCCTCAATCAGGTAGTGGTCGTGGCGCCGGAAGAGGCGGTGGCAACCATAAGCCCCGTCGCCTTCACGCATATCAGTCCGGCAATGTCCGTCGTTTCGGTGCTGAACACCATCCCTGGAGTCAACTCCCAGGCGTTGGGCCCCATGGGCTTCATCCCCAGCGATACCGCTTTCACGGTGGACGGCTTTGCCAGCAACGAGGTCGGCACGACCTTCGACGGCGTGCCGTACATCAATACATTCCTCGGCGGCCTCTACGGTGAAGGCGACGATCAGGCCGCATCACCCATCGATCCCCTTTTCATCAGCGGCATGAAGCTGTATAGCGGCGCCAATACGATGTCGCAGTCCTCGCTCGACGATCTGGGCGGCACGCTGGCTTACCTGCCGGCATTGCCGGCTCCCAATTTCAACGTGCAGCTCGGCGTGAATGGCGGCTTCTATGCGGGCGGCGGGCACGAGGCGCAGGAGTACTTTGGATTCAACTCGGGGGCGATCAGCTCGCTCAACGGCCTCGATGTGCTGGCGAAGGTCAGCCATACCACCCTGGATGGGCCGTGGGACGATGTATCTGCCCGTAAAAACGCGTTCTATCTGGCGGCCGTGCAGCCGACGGAGTCAGGCGAGGTCAAGCTGATCGCGGCAGTCACCGACCAGAATTCCCACCCGCCGTCGGATGGCTATCCCTCGGTGCTCATCGGAAATCAGTACGATTACAACTACCCGTCGGACGTTGCGCAGTTCACCACAACGTCCCGATCCACGTTCGTGGACCTGTCGATGAAGTCACTGCTGAATCCCTGGGTGATCGGCGAGGCCAAGGTGTTCTATGACGGCACGTCGAACGACCGCACCGACTGGTCCAACCCGACTTACGACAACGCCTACCTGGGATACTACGGTGACCTGCCGGCGACGCTGAAGAGCTGTTCTGCGCTCAACAATTATTACACTTCCAGTTCGGCGCCGGGATCGTACCCGGAGACATACGATTGCTCTCAGGCCACGACGCTGTTCGGCGGGGCCGGGGCGGGAACGGCCTACCAGCACTACATCAACAATTACGACGATGAGGGCGGAGTCGGCACGCTCACGCTGCTCATCCCGAACAACACCGTCACGGTGGGCGTGATGGGTCTTCTCGGCTCGGAACTGTCTGAGGAGTCTTGGTACGGATCATATCCGGTGCCGATCGGTACGACGGGATATAACATGGCGTGGCTCGAGCACGACGGCCAGACGTGGTACAACGTCTACGCCGAGGACAACATCGCGCTGCTCGATGGCAAGCTGCACATCTACCCGGGATTCAAGTACAACAGTCTCGATATGTACTCGAACGATGACCAGGGGTATTACTACGACTACTCCGGCTCGGTGGAGGAGACCTACAAGTGGGTCGAGCGCTCGATCGGCGTGAACTATGCGTTCACGCACGAGTTGAACGCGTACGTGAATTACGGCCAATCGACCAAGCCGCCCGATGTCAGCGCGCTGTACGGCAATATCGGCGCGAGCCCGCAGCCGGTCGCGCCGACGGTGAAGCCCGAATACGTCAATAATATCGACGCCGGGATCCGCTTCAAGAATGCCACCTACAACTGGGACGTGGCGTTCTTCAGCCGCGATTTCAGCAACATCTTCAGCTCCACTTACAGCGACGTAACCGGTATCACCCTGACGTACAACGCCGGCAAGGCGACCTTCAGGGGATTCACGCTCGATGGCGGCATCAACCTGCCCTATAACCTGCAGCTCAAGGGAAATTTCGGCTACACCAGCGCGAAGTACACGCAGACCTTCACCAACGTGAACGGTTCGGCGATCACCGACGGCATGTGGCGACCGAACATTCCGGAGCAGACCGCGAACCTGGAGCTCGACTACAGCTACGGGCCCTGGTTCGCCAGGCTGGATGAGCATTACATCGGCTCGCAGTACATTCATGACTACAACGACGGCGAAACGACCCCTTACCAGCTCGGCGGCTATGGGACGCTGAATTTCGATGGAGACTACAACTGGGTCCTCGACAACAAAACGCTGCAATCAGTTACAGTGGAGCTGCACCTCGACAACATATTGGATCGGCACGCGATAGCGTATTCCCCGGGAGCGCAGTTGAACACGCCAGGGGACCTGAGCAAGGGTCTGGAGTTCGTCTGGGAGAGCTACAACACGCCGATGTTCGCCTCACTGGAGCTGACCGCGAATCTGTTCTGAGCGGTGGATGCCGGTCGCGGGCGGGATAGGACGGGCCGCGGCATGATCTTCAAGAATCTCATCCGCAAGAAGCGGGATGGTCTCACCCTCACGCGCGAGGAGCTGGAATTCTTCGTGCGTGGCCTGACCGATGCATCCATTCCCACCGAGCAGGTCGCGGCCTTGGCCATGGCGGTGTTCTACCGCTCGATGGAGCCGGCTGAGACCGGCGCGCTCACCGCCGCGATGGCCGATTCGGGACAGCGCTTGCGCTGGGACGAGCTGCGCGACCGTGGGCCGGTGATCGACAAGCACTCGACCGGCGGGGTCGGCGACAAGGTCAGCTTCCTGCTGGCGCCGATCGCCGCCGCGTGCGGCTGTTTCGTTCCCATGATCTCCGGGCGGGGCCTCGGTCATACGGGAGGGACACTTGACAAGCTCGATGCCGTTCCCGGTTACCGTTCGGTGCCCGCGGTGGACGATTTTCGCAGAGTGGTGAGCTCGGTCGGATGCGCAATCATCGGGCAGACGGACGATCTGGCGCCGGCGGATCGGCGTCTCTACGCCATCCGCGACGTCACGGCGACGGTGGAATCGATCCCGCTCATCACGGCTTCCATTCTGTGCAAGAAGATCGCGGCGGGCCTGGATGCGCTGGTAATGGATATCAAGACCGGATCCGGTGCGTTCATGGAGACGCTGGCGGAGGCACGGGCTCTCGCGCGCAGCATCATCGGTGTGGCAGACACCACCGGCTTGCGGACTCATGCCCTCATCACCGACATGTCGCAGACGCTCGGCTGGACGGTGGGCAATGCGCTCGAGATCGCCGAAGCGGTGGAGTTCCTCAATGGCGGCGCGCGCGAGCCACGCCTGGAGGAGGTCGTGCTGTCCCTGGTCGCGGAGATGCTGGTCATGGGTAAATTGGCCGACGATCACGCGCAGGCGCGCGTACGCGCCGATGCTGCGGTCCGGTCGGGAGAGGCCGGGCAACGGTTCGAGCGCATGATCGCGGAGCTCGGCGGACCGGGAGACCTGTTGACGCACTCGGCGCGTTATCTGCCGCGTGCTCCCATCGTAGAGCCCATCTTTCCGTTAGCCGAGGGCCATGTCTGGAGCGTGGATGCCAGGGCGGTCGGCAACGTGCTGGTCGGGCTGGGCGGCGGCCGGCGCATCGCCGGTGAGAAGCTCGACTTGGCCGTCGGCTTGAGTGACGTGGCTGGCATTGGCGCGCGCGTCGATCGGGCACGGCCGCTGGCAATGGTTCACGCACGGTCGCGGGAGCAGGTGCGGCAAGCCGCGGATGCGTTACGGGCGGCAACGTTGCTTTCCGACAGGGTGGTATCGCCGCCTCCGATCATCCATGAGATATTGGTGTCCGCCTGATTCGGAAACGGTGATGACCGCGCAAAGCGAAGTGGCAGCGGATCTGTGGAACACGGATCTCGCGCCTACCCCGGCGGAGAAGCGGACCTGGCGCTGGTATCACTACGCGGCGCTGTGGCTCGGCATGGTGATGTGCGTGCCGGCGTACACGCTGGCGTCGAGCCTGGTGGGCTCGGGTATGTCCGCGGGCCAGGCCATCCTGACCGTAACGCTCGGCAACCTGATCGTTCTCGTCCCGATGCTGCTCATCGGCCACGCCGTGGCGAAATACGGAATTCCGTACGCCGTCCTGGCGCGGTGCTCGTTCGGTACTCTCGGCGGT
>JBOIAB010000191.1:0-12681 GCA_050738635.1 Steroidobacteraceae bacterium | reverse complement strand
GTCGAAAACGGCTGGCCGGCCGAGGCCCAGGCGGTCGAATCCACCTTGTTGCGCGAGACCAGCACGTCGCCGAACGCCTTTACCCTGCCGTTAAAGAAGGCCTTCGATGTGACGTTCCCGACGAACGCTTCGTTCTCCTGCTGCTGAAGCAACATGGCGTACGGTGCGTAGTTGAAACCGTTCGAAAGTGCTGTAGCGGTGGTCGGATCGTAGACGCCAGCCGCTGCGAGCTGCGCGTAACTTGCGGCAGTAGCGGAAGTGCCGGTCGGCACGTTGGGAGCGGCCAGTGCGGGTGCGAGCACGTAGCCGCCGCCGCCGACCACGCCAGGCAAATCGGCGCCAGGGGTAACCCCGAACTTTGGGCTGGCGAACGAGCGCTGGTATTGCCACAGGGGCGAGGTCTTCGAGAAACTGGCCGTGGCGGTGATATTCACCGGCCCCACGTCCGCCCCGCCTGTGGCGAAGTACGAGCGCTCGCTGTAATCGCCCGACGCCGCGCCATAATCGCCGCCGAAAGTAAGGCCGTGATAGTCGTGCTTCAGGATGAAATTGACCACCCCACCGATGGCGTCGGAGCCATAGAGAGAGGATGCGCCATCGGTGAGCACGTCAACGCGCTCGAGAGCAGCCGCCGGGATCTGGCTGACATCCACGAAGTCCTTGCTTCCGTTCAGGCCCGCGACGGCATCGTCCGCGACGCGCTCACCGTCCACCAGCACCAGAGTTGGCAGGTTGCGCAGCTGGATTTGCGAACCGCCGGCCGTGAACTGATTATGACTCTGCGCGTTGCTGGTCCCCGCATTGCTGCGGCCCGCAAAGGCGGGTATGGCCTTACGCAGCATGTCGAGCGCATTATCGGTAACGCCTGTCTGCTGCAGCTGCGCTGCATCGAGCCTGGTGACCGGCACTGCCGCCGCATCCGGACTGGTGGGAATCAACGTGCCGGTGACGACCACCTGCTGAATCTGCCGCGGCGGCTCGCTCGAGGCCTGATCGGCGCTCTGGGCGTTCGCGTGTGCGGCGGAAATGAGACCGAGACCAGACAGCAGGACCGCTTCGGTACGGGCGACGCGGTGTGACGGACTCTTCATGCTCCCCCTTTCGGCAAATCCAGTGATATCTGCCTTTGGAGGGAAGCTACGCCGGCAAACTGAACGCATACTGAAACCATCCTGACGTTTTTTTCAGGCAAGGCCCCCGGGCCTGCCTTGCGATAGAGCGGGAGCATCACCCGCGACGGACGGTATCTTCAAGGGCCGCGCCGTTCCAGCGGCCTGCGCGCGCAGAGCCTCCTCACGAAGTCTGACGGCGCCGCCGGCGCGGTGCGTCACGGCAACTGCAAGCGCGCATCCGGCGTTACATTCGAAGGCCCTCGGCTAGGAGGCAGAGGATTACTGCTGGTGCAATTAGAGTAAAGACGCCGCTCCGGGCAAAATCCTCCAGCCTGGACGTTCAATCACGTGCACGCCACGGCGGAGTTCGATTTCACGGCGGAGCCATGCTAGGGTTAGCATGGCAGCCCTACCGCGCAACGATGAACCCACTCGCTCACAAAGCCGCCGCCCCTCTCGCGGGGAATGAATGGGCGGCGCGTTTCTCGGCGCCGCTCCTCAGCTATTTCCTCCGTCGCGTGCGGGATCGCGCGCAGGCGGAAGATCTGGTTCAGGATGCGCTGTTGCGCATCCTTCGCGCCTCCGAGTTCGAGGTGATCGAGCATCCGGAAAGTTATGTCTTCAAGATCGCCGCGAATCTCCTCAAGGACTCGAGGCGGCATGCGATGCGGCATCCGACAGTAAGATGCGCGGCGGTGGCGGAAGACAAGGAAGGCGAGGTCGAGGAGACACTGGTCGACGAGCGCTCGCCGGAGCGTGTTCTCGATGGGGAGACTTCTCTCGCGCAAGTGCTGCAGGCGCTGAGCGAGCTCAGCGAGATGACCCGCAATGTATTCATCCTCTTTCGACTGGAGCAGATGAAGCAGAAGGACATCGCGGCGCTCTACGGGATCGCGCAGAGCACGGTGGAAAAGCACGTCATGCGTGCCGTGCTGCATCTCGGCAAGAGGTGCGGCGCAACATGACGCGCAGAATCGATCCGCAGCTGCTGGAGCAGGCCGCCGCTTGGCGTGCGCGGCTTGCGGATGCGCACGACCTTCGCTGCGAGGCGTTCTCCTCCTGGTTCGCACAGGACCCGCGCAACCGCGAGGCCTGGCGGGCCGTGCAGGCGCCGTGGGACATGCTCGGCCAACATGCCGCGGCTCCAGGTGTCATCGAGCTGCGCCGCGCGGCTTTGGGGCACGCTCACAATACTGTCCGCAGCAACCTGTGGCCGAAGCGGTTCCGGCGGCCGGCGATGCTCGCGACAGCCGCGGTCGGCCTCCTCGCAGCCGGCGCGTTCCTCTTCTGGCAGCAGTACCGGCCTGATGCATTTCAGACAGGATTCGGAGAGCGGCGGGTCGTCACGCTTTCCGACGGCTCGCAGATCACACTCGACTCGCGCAGCGAGGTGACCGTCCGCTATACCGCGGATGCGCGCACACTCACGCTGGCTCGGGGTCAAGCACGGTTCGACGTCGCCCACGATGTCGCCCGACCCTTCACGGTGACCGCGGAAGGTCACAAGGTCGTCGCGACAGGAACGGCGTTCGATGTGGATCTGCTGGGACCCAAGCTGCTGGTGACTCTGCTCAGCGGGCACGTGGTGGTGCTGCCGCAGAGCGCGGCGACGGTCCCATGGATACCACGCGCCGCATCTGAGGGCACGGGTTCCGCGACACCCGCTGGCGCGGAGTCGCGCTCATTGAGTGCCGCCGGGAACGCAGTGGACCGCATCTATCTCGACCCAGGCGAGCAGCTCGTGATGTCCTCGAGCGGCGCGCCGCGGGTCAGCCATGTCGACATCGAGCGTGTCACGGCCTGGGAGAGGGGCGAGATAGTCTTCGACAACGAGCCGCTCGCGAGCGTCATCCAGCGGATGAACCGCTACGGACCTCGGCACATCATGGTGGGAGCCGATCGCGCCGCGAGCCTGCGGATCAGCGGAGTCTTCCATGAGGGCGATGTCGACGGGTTCGTGAGCACCATCGCGGCCTACCTCTCCGTGAGGGCGCACGAGCTCCCGGATGGGGACGTGGTGCTGACATACGACGCCTCATCTTCGACTGGAGAGGGCGGTTCCTGAACCCATATTCAGCTTTGGTGTTGTTTTTGCGCCAAAGCAGGAGGATTTCGCGGCGGCTGGCGTCTGTACCCCCCAATGACCCGCACGTGACGAGATGAGAGGGGGATGAGAATGTCTGTTTCCGTCAGGCGCCGCACGCACCGCGGCGCTTCCCGAATCTCCATCACCCTAGCTGCAATGCTCGCCTCCACGGCCGGAGCCTTCGGCGCATCCCCCGCCGCGGCCCATGGGCAGCTCTTCCATTTCGACATCACCCCGGAGCCGCTTTCACAGGCGCTGCGAACGTATGCGCAGATCTGTGGCCAGGACGTGATCTTCACCGAATCCGTTGTGGCCGGCGCGCGCGCGACCTCGCTCGTGGGAGATTTCACCGCCGACGACGCTCTGAGCCACCTGCTCGCGGGCACGCAACTGGTCGTGGCGCGCTCGCCTTCCGGGGCGCTCATGATCCGCCGGCGCCAGGCGGCGAGCACCGACGCGACGGCGTCGGCCCAGTTGGCGGTGCGCGTCGCTCAGGCAGGTCCCGCGGCCGCCGATCCGCCGTCGCCGGCCAACGACCCGCCCGCCGCTGATCCGCAAGCCGATCCGCCCGCCCCGGCCGCAACACCGGCGGCCGCCGCGCCGGCGCTCACTGAAGTCGTCGTGACCGGCAGCCGCATCGCGAGCCGCAGCTACACCTCCGACAGTCCGTTGGTCGGCGTGAGCGCGGCGCAGATTGCCGCCACGGGTCAGGTGTCGCTCGATTCGGCCCTCGGTCAGATGCCGCAGTTCGCCGCCGCCCAGGGCCAGACCGAAACCGGCGACGCGCAGGGCGCGACCGGGTTCCAGGGCGGCCAGTCCTACGCCGACCTGCGCGGCCTCGGTCCTGAGCGCACCCTGGTGCTGCTCGACGGGGAGCGCCTGGTGCCGACGAACCCCAACGGGGCGATCGACCTCGACGTGATTCCCATGGCGCTCATCGAGGGCGTGGACGTGATCACCGGCGGCGCCTCGGCGGTATATGGCTCGGATGCCATGGCGGGCGTTGTCAACTTTCGGCTGCGCCAGCACTTCCAGGGGATCCAGCTCTCCTACCAGCACGTGGCGACCACCAACGGCCAATACGGGCCGGAGGACAGCCTCAGCGTGCTGATGGGCGGGAACTTCGATCACAACCGCGGCAATGCGGTCGTCGACCTCGAGTACAACGAGCGCGGCGCGATCACCGGCGCCGACAGCTCATTCTTCTCGAACAGCACCATTTTCAACCGCGGTGTGGCGCGTGGGCCGGAGGCCATCTTCAACGCGGGCGAGCTCGGTGGCGCCATACCGGTCGCCGCGGTCAATTCAGTGCTCTCCCAGTACGGCGACTCGGTCTCGGGGAGCGGCAACTACGGCGGCTACCTCGGGATCAACGGTGACGGCTCGCTGTTCACGAGCAAGGATCCGGGTAACTGCGCGCAGAACTACCGCGGAGCGGTGGGCAAGATTCCTGGCCTTGCGATCACGCCGGACTGCACCTCGGTCGAGTCGTACCTCGGACCGTATTTCTACGTCCAGACGCCGCTGCAGCGCTACAATCTGTTCTCCCGCGTGACGTACAACATCAATGACAACGTCCAGGCGTACGGGCAGATCAACTTCATGCACTCGACGTCCGGGGACGTCAATGCCGCCTCCTACCTGGGGCCTGGAAAGTTCCTGTATATTCCGACGAACAATCCGTATGTCTACGGCAACCCGGATCTGAGCTCGATTCTCACCGCCGCGGGGGTGCCGGCGGGGGCCGGCGTGGGCTCGAGCAATACGGTCCACGCGGAAGACTGGCTGACCAGCATGGGGCCGCGTATCGAGACCTTCCTGTATAACGACTATCAGCTCACCACCGGCCTTAAGGGCGGGTTCGGCGACACGTCCTTCGCCTGGAATGTGTTCGCGTCCTATGGCCAGACGCACATGGAGAACGACGAGGAGAACAACATCAACCTGCCGGCGCTTGAGAACATCGTGTACGGCACGGCGAACTACACGGGCTCGGACGGCAGCACCTGCCAGGGTTACGCCTGGAACCCGCTCGGCGGCCAGCCGATGAGCAAGGGCTGCCTGGAATACGCCAGCGGCACGGCCACGGACACCAACCTGATCACGCAAAAGTACTTCGAGGCCGATCTCAGCGGCAACCTGTGGCAGCTGCCCGAGGGTGACCTCAAATTCGCCCTCGGTGCCGACTATCGTGGCGACAACTTCAACTACCAGGCCAGTCCGGAACTGAACCCCGCGTTCAACGTGATGCCCGCGGGCATCCCGGCGGATGTCATCTCGCCGTCCTACGATCTGATCAGCGCGGCGGGCGGCACCCAGAACGTTCGCGAGGTGTTCGTCGAGCTGCGTGCGCCGTTGCTCACCGACAAGCCGTTCGCCAAGGATCTCTCGGTGGACGTGGCGGGACGCCATTCGCAGTACGACCTCTTCGGTGGCGCCAACACGTGGAAGGCCGACCTCCACTGGCAGACGACCGATGCGGTGGCGTTCCGCGGGGGGTTCGAGCGAGCGTTCCGTGCACCGAGCCTCCAGGATCTCTACAACCCGACCGTTCAGGCACAGGATTCGCTGTCCGTAGATCCCTGCAACTACAACAGCAGTTACCGCACGGGTCCTAACGCTGCGCAGGTGACGGCGCTGTGCGCGGCGCAGTCGCCGACTGCAGGGTCTTCGGCGTTCGATTACGGGTTGCAGTCGGCGAACGGTATCTACAAGGGAAATCAGAACTTGAAGCCCGAGGTCGCCGATACGTATTCGCTGGGCTTCGTGCTGACGCCTCACTTTGACGCGCCGATGGGCCGCGATCTTGGCGCGTCGGTGGACTACTACCACATCAAGATCAGCGGTGCGGTTGCCGGTGCGACGCTTAACTCGATCGTGCAGAACTGCTTCAACGTCAACGGCAGCAATCCGAGCTACTCGGACAGCAACTTCTACTGCCAGCAGCTCACGCGTGATCCGGGCTCCGGTGCGATCGTGCTGGCCAAGGAGTTCTCGCTGAACATCGGGTCGTACCTCAGCGAAGGAGTGGACATCGAGGGACACTGGGGCTTCGCGCTGCACGATCTCGGATTATCGGAGAACGCGGGACGGGTGAAGCTCCAGACCTACATCTCGTACCTGCGTTCGCTGCAGATCTCGGGTGTGCCGGGCGTGCCGAGCCTGGACTTCGCCGGCTCGATCGGCGATACGCAGACGGCCATACAGGCGGATGGCACGACCGTTTCGGATATTTCCCATCCCAAGTGGAAGGCGAACACCATGCTCGGCTACACCGTGGGACCGGTTGGCGCGGCGCTGCACTGGCGGTATCTCTCCGCCATGCAGGACCTCATGGATGGGCCGGGGAGCGGCGATCCGGGTGTTCCGGCCTATAGCTACTTCGACCTGAATGCGAACTACCAGGTGACCTCGCAGATCCAGCTCACGGGAGGGCTCACCAACCTGTTCAACAAGCAGCCACCGCGCGTCGCGGGGGCGTCGCTCCTGACCGATGCGGCGACCTACGATGTGATGGGCAGGACGTATTACGTAGGTATCAAGGCGAATATCGACTGACGGGTTGCAGGCGTTCCCCGGATTCCGGCTTTCCCCTCTCTCTTCGCGCCGGAATCCGGGGAGCAGGGATGCGGACTGCCTCAGGGTGCGCCGACGATCGGGGCGACTGCGGCGCTGTCTGACGCCAGCCCACCGAGCCCTCAGTCGGCCCAATGCTCCGAGCTTGCGGAATCCGCAAGAAGCCGCTCGACATATCGGGCAATCTGGTCGACCTCAACGTTGACGCGGCCGCCGACGCGGAGAGCCCCGAGCGTCGTCACCGCTTGCGTGTGCGGAATGAGGTTGATGCCGAACGTTGCACCTTGCACCTCATTCACCGTGAGACTCACACCGTCGATAGTAATGGAACCCTTGCGCGCGATGTAGCGTGAAAGGGCGGCCGGCACGGAAATCTCGACTCTCGTTGAGCGCGCGTCGCCGCCGAGCGCCGTAATCTCAGCGACGCCATCGACGTGGCCGGAGACCAGATGGCCGCCAAAGGGATCGCCGGCCTTGAGCGAGGGTTCCAGATTGACCGGGGAACCGGGAGCCAGATCGCCGAGAGTTGTCAGCGAAAGAGTCTCACGCGATGCGTCGGCTGCGAATGTTCGATCGCGTAGCTCGACTGCCGTCAAACAACAGCCCTGCACACAGATGCTGTCGCCGATACTGATTCCGGATGGGTCCAGACGATCGAACGAGATCAACAGCCGCGCGTCGCCACCGCGAGGCTCGCGACTTACTACCCGGCCGACGTCCAGCACTATGCCCGTGAACATTCGCTGCCCTCCTCAATCCTGCCAAAGTGGCGGCTGCCGCGAGCGCAGGCGCAAACGCACGTCTTCCCCGATCTGGCGGGTCTCGGCGACGATGAACTGGCGCGCATCGTCCAGCTCGCCGAGCGCGGCAATTTCGACCAGCGGCCGCGCCTGTGGACCCAGCAGCTTGGGCGCGACATAGATGACGAGCTCGTCGACCAGCGCCTGCTGCAACAGCGCGCCCGCCAGTCTGGCTCCCGCTTCCACCCACAGCTCGTTGATCTCGCGCTGGCCGAGCCGGTCCAACACATCAGACAGGCTCAGTCGGGTCTTTCCCACACCCGTCGTGACATCTGGCTTCGCGGCCGGCACTTCCTCGATCGCGGCACCGTGCGCCACGAGCTGAGCGCGCCGAGCGACGACCTCCTTTTCATTCCCGACCTGGTCCGCGGCCGCCATGATCAGGACGTCGCCTCCAGTCGTCAGCAGCCGCGCCTCTGCCGGTGTCTGCAGCCGCGCATCGAGTACGACTCGCAAGGGCTGCAGCCGCGGACGTCCCGAAGGCGGATCCGGCAAACGTACATCCAGCCGCGGATCATCCGCGAGCACCGTGCCAATACCCGTGAGAATCGCGGAGCTGCGGGCACGCCAGCGCTGCACGTCCTCACGCGCAGCCGGACCCGTGATCCACTGACTTGCCCCATTCGCCAGCGCGGTGCGGCCATCGAGGCTCATTGCGAGCTTCACCCTCACCCATGGCCGACCCGTGCGCATGCGCTTCAGGAAGCCAGGATTGAGCTCCGCCGCTGCCGCTGCCATCAGGCCTGATTCGACGACCACGCCAGCGCGCCGCAGTGCCTCGGCGCCTCGACCGCTCACCCGTGGGTTGGGATCTTCCAACGCAAAGATGACACGCGCCAGCCCCGCGGCAATCAGTGCGTCGACGCAGGGCGGCGTACGGCCGTGATGGCTACAGGGCTCCAACGTAACATAGGCGGTTGCGCCAGCAGCCTTGGGGCCCGCCGCACCCAACGCGTTAATCTCCGCATGCGGCTCACCCGCGCGCTCGTGCCATCCCTCGCCGACGATTTCCTCACCCTGCGCGATGACGCAGCCGACACGTGGATTCGGATGAGTTGTCTCGAGACCCTGCTCCGCGAGCTCGAGAGCACGAGCCATCATTCTGAGATCAAAGTCGACTGACACGAGTGGCTCGCCTCACTTGTGTCCCTCTCCCGCACCGGGGTCTTCCCCTGCAGGGGACTCCGAGGGCAAGAGAGAGAGCTGATCGCGATCCGGTGCCGGCTGTCGCCTGGACACATGCTTCTGCTGCGGGGCAGGCTGATTGACCTCGCGCTGGTCGCGAAGCTTGCGGATCTCCTCGTGGAAAGCCTCGACATCCTCGAAATGCCGGTACACTGAGGCGAAGCGCACGTAGGCCACCTCATCGAGCTGCCGCAACTCCTCCATCACGAGCTCGCCGAGGACTCGCGCTGGCACCTCCCGGTCACCGAGGGCGCGGACTTTGTGGGTTATGCGGCTAACCGCCTCATCCACCTGCGCGAGCGGTACGGGCCGCTTCTCCAGTGACTTCTCCATACCGGAACGGAGCTTGCCTTCATCGAAGGGCTCGCGCGTGCGGTCGCCTTTGACGACCATGGGCATCACGAGCTCCGCGGTTTCGAAGGTCGTGAACCGCTCACTGCAGGCGAGACACTCGCGACGACGACGGATCTGACGTCCCTCGCCGGCAAGCCGGGAGTCGGTTACCTTCGTCTCGATGTGGCCGCAGAACGGGCAGTACACGGACTTGCTTGATTGCCTACTCGCCGTAGACGGGGAAGCGCCGGCAGAGCTCCAGCACCTGCGCGCGTACCCGCTCGATGACGGCATCGCTGCCGCTGGCATCCAACACGTCAGCGACGAGGTCGGCCACCTGCTCGACTTCGTGCTCCTTGAAGCCCCTGGTGGTTGCGGCCGGAGTGCCGAGCCGCAGGCCGCTCGAGATCGCGGGTGGACGCGGATCGTTCGGCACGGCGTTCTTGTTCACCGTGATGTTGGCTTTGCCCAGCGCCGCGTCGGCCTCCTTGCCGGTGATCGTGCGGCCGATCAGGCTGACCAGGAAGAGATGATTGTCGGTGCCACCGGAGACTATCTGATAGTCACGGCGGACAAGCCGCGCGGCCATGGCGCGCGCATTCGCCAACACCTGCCGCTGATAGGCGGCGAACTCCGGCTGCAGCGCCTCGAGCAGCGCCACGGCTTTCGCCGCGATGACGTGCATCAGCGGGCCGCCCTGCGTTCCCGGGAAAATGATGGAATTGAGCTTCTTCGCAATCTCCTCGTTCCCGCGCGCCAGAATCAGCCCACCGCGTGGCCCGCGCAGCGTCTTGTGTGTGGTGGTCGTGACCACATCGGCGTGTGGTATCGGGTTCGGGTAGATGCCCGCCGCGACCAGTCCCGCGACATGTGCCATGTCCACCACGAAATAAGCGCCGACGCTCTTGGCGATCTCCGCGAACCGGGCCCAATCGACGACGCGCGAGTACGCGGAAAAGCCGGCGATGATCATCTTCGGGCGATGTTCCTCGGCCAGGCGCCGCACCTGCTCGTAGTCGATCTCACCCGTCTCGGGCCGAATGCCGTATTGCGCGGCACGGAAGAATTTGCCCGAGAAATTGACCCGTGCCCCGTGGGTGAGGTGGCCGCCATGATCGAGGCTCATGCCCAGTATGGGATCGCCCGGCTGCACCAGCGCGAAATAGGCGCCGGCATTCGCCTGCGATCCGGAGTGCGGCTGCACGTTGGCATAAGCCGCGCCGAAGAGCTTCTTGGCCCGATCGATCGCGAGCTGCTCGGCAATGTCGACGTACTCGCAACCGCCGTAGTAGCGCTTGCCCGGGTAGCCTTCGGCGTACTTGTTCGTCAGCACGGAGCCCTGCGCCTCGAGCACCCGCGGGCTCACGTAGTTCTCCGAAGCTATGAGCTCGACGTGATCCTCCTGGCGCTGGCGCTCGCCGTCGAGTGCACTGCTGAGCTCGGGGTCGAAACTGCGGATATCGAGGCGCTTGGAGAACATTCGGGGGCCCTGTCGCTGGGGACGGAAGGAGGGCTGGCATTGTACCGGAAGGCTTCCGGGGGTGACCGGTTGCAGGGCGACGGGGTTTTGTTGCCCGGCGCCAGAATGGCAGGCTGGCCTGCTAAGCCGCCAGGGTCTCCACCACGGCGTTCCAGGCGCTGGCGAGATTGGCGCGATTGTACCCCCCGCCGCCAAGCGCCAGCAGCCGCCCATGACCCAGCCTCTCGGCCACCGCCGCGAGCTCGGCCGCCGCGCGCGCGTGCGCGCGTGGTGTCAGGCGTAGATGGGTCAGCGGATCCCCGTCGATGCTGTCGGCGCCACACTGCAGAATGAGGAATTCGGGCTCGAAGCGCTCGAGATGCGCGATGACTCGCGGCCACGCGTCGAAGAAGCGGGAATCGTCCGCGCCCGGCGGCAATGGCAGATTGAGCTTGGTTCCCTGGGCGGCTCCGCGACCCGTCTCCTCTTCGCCGCCGGTGCCGGGATAGAGATAGCGGCCATCCTCGTGCAGGTCGGCGAAGATCACCGCGGGGTCGCTCTCAAAAGCATAGAAGACGCCGTCGCCGTGGTGCGCGTCGATGTCGATATAGGCGACTCGCCCGAGACCGAAACGGCGGCGCAGCAGCTCGATGGCGACTCCGCAGTCGTTGAATACGCAGAAGCCCGCGGCGTGGTCGCGCGCGGCATGGTGGAGTCCGGCGATCGGCACGAACGCACGGCGGAAGTCGCCCGCCATGATGCCCTGGGTGGCCAGCAGGGTCGCACCCACCACGCAGGACGCGGCTTCGTAGACACCGCGGAACGCGGGCGTATCGCCCGCATCGAGATAGCCTTGCCCACTCGCGGAGCGCTCGCGCACGAACTCCAGATAGCTCGCCGTATGAAACGCAAGCAGCTCTTCCTCGGTCGCATCGCGCGGTTCGAGCACCCGCACCTTGCGATCGAGCGCCCGTGCGCCGAACTCGCGCAGGAATGCCGCGTGACGATCGGCCCCGAACGGGTGGCCGTCACCGAAGCCGTAGCGTGCGAGACGCTCGCCGGCGATCACTACGACATTGTCGCTCATGGAGTGAATTTTCCGAGGGGTGGCCTAGGCTAACACAGCCCGGGCAGAGCCCACCTGCCCAAGAGGCGCCAAGTCGATGATAATACTCGCTTGCTGCCTCACCGAAGCTCGACAGGAAATGGCTCAGTACATCTTTACCATGCAGGGGGTTGGCAAGGTCGTCCCCCCGAAGCGCGTCATTCTGCGCGACATCAGCCTCTCTTTCTTTCCCGGTGCCAAGATCGGCGTCCTCGGCCTCAACGGCGCGGGCAAGTCCACGATCCTCAAGATCATGGCCGGCATCGACAAGGAAATCGACGGCGAGGCACGCCCACAGAGCGGTATTCGCGTCGGCTATTTGCCGCAGGAGCCGCAGCTCGACCCTTCGAGTGACGTGCGCACCATCGTCCAGGAAGGCGTTGGAGAGACCCTCAAGCTCGTCGAGGAATTCAACCGCGTCAGCGACCGCTTCGCGGAGCCCCTGGAGGAGGATGAGATGAACTCTCTCCTCGAGCGGCAGGCGAAGCTGCAGGATGCCATCGATACCGCCGGCGGCTGGGAGCTGGAACGCAAGCTCGAGATTGCGGCGGATGCGCTCCGCCTGCCGCCGTGGGAAGCGAAGATCGCCACCCTCTCAGGCGGCGAGAAGCGTCGGGTCGCGCTCTGCCGCTTGCTGCTCTCGGCGCCGGACATGCTGCTGCTCGATGAGCCGACCAATCATCTCGATGCGGAGTCGATCGCCTGGCTCGAGCGCTACCTGGAAGAATATCCGAGCACCGTCGTCGCCGTTACGCACGACCGCTACTTCCTCGACAACGTGGCGGAATGGATTCTCGAGCTCGATCGCGGTCACGGCATCCCCTGGCATGGTAACTACTCCTCGTGGCTCGAGCAGAAGGAGGCGCGGCTGAAGCTCGAGGAGCGCGAGCGCGAAGCGTTGCGCAAGGCGCTCGAGCACGAGCTGGAATGGGTGCGGCAGAACCCGAAGGCCCGCCAGGCGAAGAGCAAGGCCCGCCTGCAGCGCTACGAGGAGCTCGCCTCGCGCGAGTTCCAGGACCGCAACG
>JBOIAB010000190.1:0-4868 GCA_050738635.1 Steroidobacteraceae bacterium | reverse complement strand
GCCCATCGTGGTGGCCATTGATCAGCCGGTCGAGGCCCAGGAGCGCGCGATCGTGGGCGCGCTCGGTCTGGACCGTCAGATGCCCGCGTACCACTCGTAGCCGCGGTCTTCCCAGAACCCGCCCTTGCCGCCCATGATGTTGTCCAGCCGGTCGGTGGCCTCGATGCGCATGACATATTTGGCCTGCTTGTAGCCGAGCTGGCGCTCCACCCGCAGCCGCAACGGCGCGCCGTGGGGCACATCGAGCGGTTTGCCGTTCATGTCGTAGGCGATGAGGGTTTGCGGATGGTAGGCATCGGCGAGACCGATGCTCTCGTAGTACTGACCGAGGCTCTGATCGCCGCCCTTCGCGGGATCGCCATCGAGGTTGTCGGCGCAGTAAAAGACCACGTACTTGGCGGCCGCCCGGACGCCTGCCGCTCTCAGCAACAGCGACAGCGGGACGCCGGTCCAGCCACCGATCGCGCTCCACCCTTCGACGCAGTCGTGGCGTGTGATCTGACTTCGCGCCGGAAGCCTGCGAAGGTCCGCGACGCTCAGTGACAGCGGATGCGCAACCAGGCCGTCGATCCGCAACCGCCAGTCCACGAAATTAGCAGCGGCCTGCCGGGCATAGTAGGTGCCGCCCGGCCTGAAGGTCCCGTTGGGCTTGAAATAGGGCGAGATGTCGGACGGCTTGTATTCCCGCGCCATCTGGCCGCCGGCGAGCAGGAAGCGTTGCGTGGCGCGGGTCCAGCCCTGCGCGACCGCCAATACGCGCTGGAAGCTCTCGCTGTTCGTCAGCGCGTCGGCGTGGAAGATCTTGCTGCACCCGCTGAGGAGCAGGCCGCTGCCCGTGAGACCGCCAAGCAGTGCCTGGCGGCGCGTGATGATCGTCATTTCAGTCGTGCTCCGGGGGGACGGCGTATCGGCCGGTGATCATCGAGCGCACCTCGTTGAAGGGCCCCGCGAGCACCACTTCGATGAGATGGACCGCGATGAACAGCACGATCGCGGAGGCGAACAGGAAGTGCAGAGTGCGCGCGCTCTGTCGCCCGCCCAGCACGACAACCAGCCAGGGTGCGAACGCATCGATGCCTGGCGACATGCTGAGGCCCGTCAGCACCATGCCGATCAGCAGTGTCACCAGACCGAGATAGGCGAGCCGCTGCAGGACGTTGTAGCGCTTGGCGGCCTCGCCCTTGGGGTGAATCAGCTTGAGGTGGTCGATGACCGAGCGCGGGATGGCGTGCAGATCGGTCCAGGTCGGCCACAGGTTGCGTTGGATGTGCCGGCTGGCGAGACTCCATGCCAGGTACAGCGCACCGTTGATGACCAGTATCCACGCGAAGAAGAAATGCCAGTGCCGGGCATCGGCCAGGTCCATGTAGCTGGGTATGGTCAGCCAATGCGGCCACGCGCGCAGAGCGAGGAACGGCTTGTCGAGATCGGCTCCCGCCTGTCCCCAGTAGAGTCGCGGATGGGCATTGAAGATGTTGAGCCCGCTGCCGATCAGGATGAAGATCGTCAGCGCATTGATCCAGTGCGTCAGACGGACCGGCCAGGTATGCCGACGGATGACTTCCCGCCGCGGGCGGGCGCCACGTTTACCGGTTTCGGATACCACCTCGGCAGCTGGGGTCGACATTTCTCACCACTATTTCGCGGCCGGTAGCGCGATGTTACAGCCGGCGCGGGGAAATCCGCCTCACCAGCGCAGCAACCGGGCCCCAATGATGCCACCGACGGCAGTCGCCGCCGCGATTCCCAGCGTATACCAGGTGGCTACGAAAGCGGCGGCCTGCTCCGGACAGTGCAGTCCGTAGAGCGTGCCCGCAAACGCGCCCGCCAGGAAACCTGCGGCAGCGCCCGTCAGGGCAGGCCGAGTGGGCGCCAACCTGCGCAGGGCCGCAATCAGGGCGACGTAGATCGGCGCGGCGAGCAGGAAAATGAGTGGCGAGCACACCTTCCAGGTGTGGCCCAGCCACAAGTCGAGACGGCCGGCGGGCGGGGCTGAAAAGATCTGCCCTGTCCCGAGGATGAGCATGGCAAGGACGATCAGCGCAGCTACGAGCGGGGCCGCACCGATCCTGGCGCCGGGCACCGAAAGTCGCCTGACGCTGATCACGCCTGCCACCGTCAGCAGGCCGGTGTAGGCGGCCTTCATCCAGAACCAGGGCTGCTGCACGGCTGCGAGCAGCGGTTGGCAGTGCAGCCCCAGCGCGACGATGACGAAGGTCACCAGACCGCCTGCGACGAGAGCCGCCAGCAGCCTTCTGTTCACGACCCCCGGCGGAGTCGCTCGCACATCGCCTGCGAGAAGGTCTATGAGGTCAGATGTTCTCATCGCGTAGAGCCTGACTCAGCCATTTGAGGCTTCGATGCAGCATGACGCGCGCTGACACGGCGGTCACACCGCGTTTCTGCGCGGCTTCCTCGACGGAGAGCCCCTGCAGCTTCACATCCTCGATGAGAGTTCGCTGCCGCTCGGGCAAACGTTGCATCAGCCGGTCGAGATCGTTGCGTACCGCCCCCTCCTCAGCGTCGTCGGCGGCAAAAAGAGCATCGGCATGCTCGAGCGGGACCTGAATCGAGCGGCTCCGGCGCCGCAGATGGTCAATAAGCTTGTAACGGGCCAGGGCATACGCCCACGGGGTGAATGGAAGCGACCGGTCGTAGCTGTCGCGCTTCAAATGCACTGCGAGGAGCGTCTCCTGGACGAGGTCTTCGACCTCGGCGGTGGCGGCGCCGATGCGGCGGGCGAAGTATCCACGGAGGTAACGGCCGAGGGCCTCGAGGAGCTGGCGGTGTGCGCCCGAATCCCCCTCCAAACTGCGGGTCATCAGCGGCCGGAGGCGCTCTTCGGTGTCCTGCTGCAGCACTTGTGGTCGACTCGCCCGCAACGCGCGGGCCAGGCGATTCTAAGCGGGCGGTTTGCAGACCACAAACCAAAAAAAGCCCCCCACCCTGTAACAGCCGCGGGTCGGCTGCGAAATAAGCGCGTATGGCCACAAACTGGGAGACAACCATGCGGTTGCGAAACCTGACTCGATCCATGACCGGGCGCGCCGGTATAGCCGTCGTCGCCTCCGTCCTCGCGGGCAGTCTGGCGCTGGCCGGCGAGCCCGGCCGCGGCCTGCTCGTTCTGACGAGCACGAACAATTCGAACGCCAATCAGGTTCTGGTATATCAGTTGGAAACCGGCAGCGATCCCGCTCTCTCTCTGGTGCAGACATTGCCTACCGGCGGCAGTGGCGGTGCGAGCGGCAATGCCGGCATCTTGCAAATGAACGACGACTTCGGTGCCGTGGCGAACTACGGCTCAAACAGTGTCAGCGCACTCGTAAGACAGGGAGACTTCGTCCAGGTCAGGGGTCGGATCAGGCTCGCGCCCGGGTGCTCCAAGCCCGACTCGGTAGCCCTCACGGATGAGCAGCTCTTCGTCGCCGGCGCGAACTGCGTAGAGAGCCACTCGTGGCCGTCGGGCACCCTGGACGGCACGGTCGTGCACCTCTCCGATGCGTCGGCCGCCCAAGTCGCGATAGGGAAGACCTGGGGCGCCGTGACGTTCACCTCGGGCTCGGTCGCGCAAGTGGGCCTCACGCGTTCGGGTGCGCTGAACGGGTCCGTCATCCCGGTCGCCCTCCCAAGCGACGCCAACAACACGCCCTTGGGCGCTGCGTTCTGGGGCGACATTCTCGGCTTCACGCCAGCTCATAGCCCCGACAGCTTTGCAATCGTGCATGCGCGGCGGAACGTATATCCGATCGTCGGGCCGACGCCAGCCTATCCGTCCAACGCGCCGTGCTGGGTGGCGAAAGGGCCGGGCAATGCCTGGTACACGGGCAACAGCCCCGGCCACGCGATCTCCATATTCTTCGGCGACGGCAAGGGCGGGGTGTTCTACAAGTCCGTACCTCTGCCCGGCGTGCCTACCGACCTCACGGTCTCGAAGGATCACAAGTGGCTGGCGGTCATCTATTCGGCGAACGGTAGCGGCTATGTGGCCGTATTCGCCATCGACAGATACGGCGATCTGACACCGGAAGCCACGTCGAACCCTATCGGGGTGCCTGCATCCAGCGGTGTTGCGATCAGCGAGTGACGGAACAGTCCAGGCAGCCGCCGCCGTATCGGCGGCTGCCGGACCCACAGCAGGCCGACCAGCCTAAGCTCCCGGAGGTGGTACGGGCCTTTTTTGCAGGAAGCTCCCAACAGGCAGGCTGCCTACATGGAAGTAGTTGCTTTGCGCGAGGGCCTCGTAGAGAGGCGGCGTGAAAAAGGCCGAGATGCGCGCGGCGATGAGTGCCGTCGCCATCATCGGAATGACCATTCCGGTGCCGTTGGTCATCTCCATCACGATGACAAAGGACGTGATCGGTGATTGCGTGACCGCCGCGAGATATCCTGTCATGCAGAGCGGTATCACCGCCGCCATCGGCGCCCAGCCGAAGGCGGCGTGCACCCACTGCGCGACCCCCGCGCCGATCGAGAGAGTCGGCGAGAAGAGACCGCCCGGAATGCCGGCCATGTAGGTCACCACCATGGCGCCCCACTTGGTCGCCGCATATCCCGCGGACAGCGGCGTTGCACCCGTCAGGAGATGGCGTGCCTGATCGTAGCCACTCCCCCACGTCTCACCATGGGTGGCGACACCGAGCGCCGCGACGACGATGCCGACACCCAGCGCGTACAACAATGGCGTGCGCTGGCGCACCGCGATCAGCCAATCCGGCATCCAGACACGCCAGCGCAGCAACGCCAGGTTGAACGCCGCGCCGAATAGACCGCAGAGAGCCGCCGACAGGATCACCGGCAGCACGAACGCCGCGCCCAGATCCTCGGGCACGTTGATCTGCCCGAAGTAGAGGTAGTTGCCCGCGAGGGCC
>JBOIAB010000189.1:0-20025 GCA_050738635.1 Steroidobacteraceae bacterium | reverse complement strand
GCATCCTTCATCCCTGGCCGAGCATCCGCTTTGCCGTCAAGCACCCGAGGTGGGAGCCCGGTGCGCGAATCGCGCCCGCCGGGATCTGTGCGGGGGGCGCCCGGTGACGGGCGTCCCTACCGCGATACGCACGACGGATGACGCCTCATTCCGCGAGCACCCCATAATGCCTTTGCGCGGTGCCGATTCGACCGCACCCTTTACTTTTCGATTCTTGATCATACCTACCGGTAGGTATATATAATCACAGCACGGTTAGGGGTACATGACACCGCCACCACACGAATCCAAGAAGAGGCTTCTCGAAGCAACGCTGAAGGTAGTGCGCACCAAGGGTTACAGTGCGACCCGGGTCGAGGACGTTTGCGCCGAAGCGGGGCTGACCAAGGGCAGCTTCTTCCATCATTTCAAGAGTAAAGAAGACCTCGCCCTGGCCGCGGCCGAGTATTGGCGGGCGCTGTCGATACAGACTTTCGCTGCGGCGCCGTATCACAACGCGGCGGATGCGCTCGGCCGGCTCCTGGCTTATGTGGACTTCCGCAAGGGGCTGTTGACGGGAGACCTGCCCGATTTCACCTGTTTCGCGGGTACTATCATCCAGGAAGCGTATCGGACCCATCCGGACGTGACTGCCGCCTGCGCACGCGATTTCGCCGGCCATATCAAGATGCTGGAAACCGATATCCGTGAGGCGATGCGCGATCATGGGATTCGCGCAAGTTGGACCGCGGAAAGCCTTGCGCGGCACATCCTGACGGTGATTCATGGCGGCTTCATCCTGGCGAAAGCAGATGGAAGCGCCACGGCCGCAGCCGAAAGCCTGGAGCATCTGCGCCGCTACATCGAGCTGCTGTTCGCTCAGGGATCCCAGCGTCGAACCGGCCGCACCACATCCCAAAAACACTGAGCTGCGCCTGCATCTGCGTGGAGACGAGCCAATGAAGAAGCACTTCACGCATCGACGAGGCACCGCCGCGTTGCTCGCATCCGCAATGGCGATCGTTACGGCAGGATCCGCCACGGCCGCATCTGCAGTGGCAGTCCGCTCCGCATCGGCTCGGATTACGCCATATCTCATGGCAAGCCAACAGGAGATCGCGCTCGCGCGCAGCGCGGCGCCGGCTTCAGTCTCGAAGCAGGCCGCGGTAATGGTGCTCACCGCCCACGGCTACATCACCGCGGCAAAAGGGAGCAATGGCTTTGTCTGCATCGTGACGCGGTCGTGGGATAACACGGCAGACGTGGAGAGCGGCAGATTCTGGGATCCAAAGACCAAGGTTCCATACTGCGTGAATGCGGCGGGTGCACGCTCCATGCTCGCTGAGTACCTGCAGAAATCACGATGGGTGCTCGCCGGCGCATCGCAGGCCGAGATTGGCGAGCGGGTAGAGGCGGCGCGGAGCATGGGCGAAATGAGCGCGTCCGCGGCGGGGGCAATCTGCTACATGATGTCGAAGCAGGGTCGGGGAGTGGCCGGGAGGCCGGGCGCCTGGCGTCCCCATCTGATGTTCTTCTTTCCCAAGTCGGAGGCCCCGAATTGGGGCGACAACATGGACGGCACTCCTGTCTTTTCCGGTCCCGCCGACGCTGATATGACCATGTACTCGGTACTGGTGCCCATCTGGTCCGACGGCTCGCCGGCGCCGGGCTTCTGATCGCTAAAGTCCCCTGACATAGCCCCATCTCCGGGGCAGAAATCCAGGAAGCAACGGCCTCCGCCAGCGTGATGTTGGTGGAGTACGCGCACGCCCGTTGCCGGCACGCCACGCGCTCGCGCGCTTCGGTACGTCGGCGCGCGCCGACCCGGTCAGTTCCCATCCCAAGGCGGCGCTCTCTTCCGCTCTTGACGCATACCGAGTAGTCGGTATAGTGTGTACCGACCACTCGGTATGGTGGGTCGTAGCGCCCGAACAACAAATTGGGGACTATCGTAATGACCGTCAATCTCGCTATCGGACGCTCCGTCAGGCAGGCCCTCGCCTCGGGCGCACTCGTCGCTCTCGCGACAGGTGGCTTTGCAGCGCATGCGCAGCAGACTGCTACTTCGCAGCCGGCTGAAAATACTCACAAGACCGCCACTCAGCACAAGGCGACCGCTTCGCACAAGATTTTGCTGGCGCAGGGGGTGGCTCTCCCGGCGGCAGGGCCGGCACCGGCAAACCCGTCGGCGGCGACCCAGACGCTGCAGACCATCGTGGTGACCGGCTCCTTGATCAGCCAGACGAGCGTCGTGACCCCGAGCCCGGTGCAGATCGTCGACATGAAGCAAATCGTTCAGTCCGGGTACACAGACATCTCGGATGTGTTGCGTAACATTTCGGCGAACGGCGCGAGCACGCTGACGCAGTCCTTTAGCTTCGCGTTCGCCGCCGGCGGTGCCGGGATTTCGCTGCGCGGCCTCTCGGTAGGCGACACCCTGGTGCTGGTCGACGGCGAGCGCACCGTGCCTTATCCGCTGCTCGATGACAATGAGCGCAACTTCGTCGACCTTTCCTCCATTCCCTTCACCGCGATCCAGCAGGTTCAAGTGCTTAAAGACGGAGGCTCGGCACTCTACGGCTCGGACGCGATCGCGGGTGTGGTAAACGTCATCCTGCGCAAGGAATACGAGGGTTTCAGCGTCACGGCAGAGGGGGGTACCTCATCGCACTGGGACGGCACCACGGAGCACGTCGGCTTCATCTTCGGTCGTGGCGATCTCGCGGATGACGGCTACAACTGGTACATCTCCGGTGATTTCCGCCACCAGGACCAGATCCTGGCCGCCAACCGCCAGGGACTGTGGGACTCCCTCGACTTCGCGCCCTGGGGCGGGTACGACACGATCCCGGGTCACATGGATCCCAACTTCCAGTATCCCGTGCCGCTCGACGGCTACCTGCTCGACCCGAATAATCCAACCAGCCTGCAGGCCGCAGCGTTCCTTCCCGGCTGCAGCTATACAGCGGTGACGGCCAATCAGTGCTCGTCCCTTCCCGCAGGTGCGCAGCTACGCCCGGCGGGAACCAACACCGACATCCTGGGAAAGTTCACCAAGCAGCTCGCAGGCGGCTGGGAGTTCGGCTTGCAGGCTTCCTGGTTCGACAGCGTCTCGCAGCAGAGGAGCCAGTACGTCAACCAGCTCCAGAATGCGTGGAACGATGACGGTGGCCCGATCCAGACAGTAGCATTCGGGCCCTTCAGCCCTCCCTCCGTAGCCATTTCGCCCGCCATCACCGTACCCGCGGACTACCCGGGCAACCCTTTCGGGGCACCCGCGCCGCTGATCTATCAGTTCCCCGAGCTCGGAGAGGGTGTCACGTCGGTCGACACGAATACATACCGACTGCTGGCGTCCCTCACCGGCACGGTGGCCGGCTGGGACATCAAGAGTACCGTCGGGGCAATGGAGTCCGTGACACAGTATTCGCAAGCAGACCTGGTTGAGCCCGCGGCACTGCAGACAGCGCTCAACAATGGCTACATTCTCGGCAGCGCCGGCGCGACGCAGCTGTTCTCACCCGTGCAGAAGTTCCGGCCTACCAGCGACATGGATCTGCTGGACGTGCACGGTACCCGCAAGCTATTCACGATGCCTGGAGGACCACTGAGTCTCGCTCTCGGTGTGCAGTGGGTCAAGGAGGGCCATGATGTTGTGTCTTCGCCCGATGTAGTCAGTGGCGTCGCCTCGGGTGCCAGTCCCGTCTACGCGGTGGGTAACGAGTACGACCGGGCGGCCTTCATCGAGCTGCAGGGTAATCCGATCAAGCCGATCGAGATCGACATAGAGGCGCGCTACGACAACTACAAGACTTTCGGATCGGATACCACGCCGAAGGTCGGCGTCAAGTTCACACCCTGGCAATGGATCGCTGTGCGCGGCACGTGGAGCAAGGGCTTTCGCGTACCGTCGGCGGCCGAAGGCGTGTCTTCAGGTGAGACGTTCGGCGCCGGCAGCTTTACCGACCCCGTCCTCTGCCCGAACGCGATACCGTCGGGAGCAGTGGTCGGTCCCGGGGACTACCAGGGGACGTGCGAGTTCGCTCTGGAGGGCGCAAGTCTGGCGAACCAGCACCTGAAGGATGTCACATCGACCAACTTCACGACGGGTCTCGTATTGCAGCCGATCCGGGACGCGAGCGTTTCCGTCGATTACTACAACATCAAGATCAACAACGACATTCTGCCGGCCTTCGAGGCAGGCGGGTTCGGCCAGGGATATCTCACCGATGTTCGTGGCTCGCCGACCACGATGCTTTACTGCCCGACTACTTTCACTGCAGGATGCACATCCTCGCAGCTCGTCCCGCAGCAGGGTCCAGTAGGTCCGATCATCTACGAGCTTTCGCCCTATATCAACGCCAGCTCGACCAACGTGAGCGGTTTCGACGTGGATCTGATGTACCACTGGAACTGGGGGGCGATTGGCCGCTTCTCCGGCGAGCTGACTTGGACGCATGAGCTGACGTATCAGGAGATCGTCAACGGGCAAACGTATGAACTGGCTGGAACGCATGGCCCGTCGGGCGTCTCAGGCGATACCGGCAATCCGAAGGACCGCTTCGACGCTCGCTTGAGCTGGACGAAGGGTCCGCTGACCATCACTCCCAGCGTGGATTTCATCTCGCACTTCAACATCACCGACGCGTCCTCTAACGTCGACGACTGCAATATAGGGCTTGGCTACTTCCAGAGGTTCCCAATTGCGGACACCGTACCCGCAAACGAGGCGAATTTCTGCACCGTCAAATATTTCCTCGAGACGAACGTGTACGCGAGTTATCAGTTCAGTGCCAGCCTGGAGGTGCACGCCTCGATCACGAACCTGTTCAACAAGCAACCGCCTTTCGACGCACAGACTTACGGCAGCGGCAGCTATTTCTATCCATATGATGCCGCGATGCACGAGGATGGGGCGGTGGGCCGGTTCATGACGGTGGGCGTTACGTACGACATGGAGTGATACACGGAGCCGCCATGCTTCTGAAAGAAGTTGATCTCAGCGGGCGCATGAACGACCGCATGCTGATGCGGATGATCTCCTGGGCTTCCGGCAAGCGGCGCAAGGGGAGGAATGAGTTCCGCGCCAATCTCGACCATCAGGTGTATTTCGGCGCGTCCATGGGAGCATGGACGCAAGCCGCAATGAGAGGACCGAGCGCCTGGAGCATCGGCGAGCGCGAGCTGATGGCTGCGCTGGTGGCGAAGTGGAATGCCTGCATCTATTGCACGGACGTACACAGCGTCGTCGCGGCAGAGCACGTGGGCAGCGCGTCGGTGGAGGCGGTGCTTTCCAATTACGATGCCGCACCGATATCCGCGGGACTCAAGGCGACATTGGCGTTTTTGGAGACAATGACCCTGCGCCCTGCGGAGCTCACGGAAGGCGACGCGAGAGCGGTGCTCGGTAGAGGTGTCAGTGAGCAATCATTGGCGGATGCGATCGCGGTGGGAGCGATGTTCAACCTGATTACCCGGTACGTGAACGCCGTCCGCTTCTCGATCCCCACAGCAGACAGGCGTCGCCGCGCCGCTGAAGCGTTGGTGCAGGGCGGCTACCCCCAGTGAAGCCCCGAGGACCACCGCGGCTGCGGCGGTGGATGCGGGCGCAGGCGGCGCTCACACTGACGGCGTGCTTCGTCCTGGGATCCTGCGTTGCATGCGCGGTGGTCACGGTGCCTGCTCCCGCGCCGGCTGCGAAAGCGCCGCTGCCGGGGGCACCGACTACGCGGGACCGCCAGGGACGGATCATCGCGCAGGTCATGGTCGACGGTAAGGGGCCGTTTCGATTCCTGGTGGATACAGGAGCCAATAGCTCCATGGTTACCCCGGCGCTGCTGCGAAAGCTGGCGCAGGCCCCGGGCGGCGCCACGAACGGCGAGCAGGTCCAGGGCATAACGGGCAGCGAGCGCTTGCCTTGGGCACCGATCAGGAGCCTGCGCATCGGCGATATCGTCAAGGAGAATCTGCGACTGCCCATCGGCGACAGCCCGGTACTCAACGGTATCGACGGTATTCTCGGTTTGGCCGGTCTCGGTGCAGTGCGGGTGGTGGTGGATTTTCACGACAACCGGGTCATCATCGACCGCTCGAGCCCGGGAGGGTTACCGGGGTATCTGGAAATCGAGGCGCAACGGACGCCCGGTGGCTTGCTGGTGATTCCGGCACGCGTCGGGGGTGTCAGAGTTGCCGCCGTCATCGACACGGGCGCGAGCGTAACCCTTGGCAATTCCGCATTGCGCCAGGCGCTGCTGCGTGATGCGGCCAAGGAGGAAGTGAATACGCAAATCTTCGGTGTCACCCGCCAGACCTCCAAGGGTGGCATTGCCTTGTCGCCCGAGGTCTTTCTCGGCCCGGCGGCGATCGAGCACCTCGGAATCGTCTATTCGGACATTCCCATCTTCAAGATCTGGCATCTCGATTCGCAGCCCGCGCTGATCATCGGCATGAATGTGCTCAGCACGGTCGAGGTGCTGGCGCTGGACTATCCACACGCCCGGGTCTACATGCTGCCCGTGGAATCGGGACAACACTCGGTCTCGATCACCACCATGCATATCGAGAGCCCGCTCCTCAATCATGGTGGTGGCAACTGAGCTATGCCGGCAAGACGACGGCCGCGCGCGGTGCTACAGTTCACCGATGGGGCAGTAGCCGCCAATGAGAGCGGATGGGAGCCGAGATGCAGCATGAAATCGTATCGCCCGAAGAGTGGCGCAAGCGGCGGATCGAGCTCCTCAAGCAGGAGAAAGCCCTGACCAGGCTTCGCGACCTCGTTTCGGCCGAGCGCCTGCGGCTGCCATGGGTCCGCGTCGACAAGTACTATGTGTTCGACGGTCCCAATGGATTGCTGAGCCTGGCCGACCTCTTTCAGGGACGCAGTCAGCTCTACCTCAAGCATTTCATGATGGGGCCCGGCGCGCCGCATCAGTGCGTGGGCTGCTCCCTCGAGGTCGACCACATGGGCGGCATTCTGCCGCACCTCGAGAATCACGACGTCAGTTACGCCGTCGTCGCCCGCGCGCCGATCGAAGAGGTCGAGGTCGTCCGCAAGCGGATGGATTGGACGTTTCTCTGGGTCTCCTCATTCAACAACGATTTCAATTACGACTTCGAGGTCTCGTTCAGGCCGGAAGATGTCGCTGCCGGACGCGCCGAATACAACTATGGGCGCGCGCCGGAATGGGTGGCCCAGCTGCAGGACCTCTCCGGGCATAGCGTGTTCTATCGCAACCAGGCGGGAGAGATTTTCCACACCTATTCCAGCTATGCGCGCGGCGGCGAGGGGGGACTCGGCATCTACGCGATCCTCGATGCGATGCCGAAGGGGCGTAACGAAAACGGTCCGAGCCACTCGCTGGCCGACTGGGCGCGGCCGCACGATCAGTATGGCAAGGGCGGCGCGGTCGAGAGCAATGGCCGCTTTCACGCCGCGACCTGCGGTTGCTCCGGACACAAGCGCTAAGCCGCCTGTCGGAGTGGCGCCCCGGACTTCATGACTGTTTTTTCCAGCGGTCTAGATCCTCCCTCGTGATCCCCAGCCCCGCTATTCTCGAGCCATCCAGGCTCTCCAGCTCCGCTTGTACGTCCGAAATGAATTTTTCCCGATGCTGCGGCTCGACACTGGGCGAAACATGTTCCGAGATCCATTGCGCAACCTTCGCGGGCGGTATCCGTTGCCGCACTAGATCCGCCACGGCCGCACGCCGTGATGGCCGGTAGAGCGCCGAGATCTCGTCGAACCCGATGACCTTTGCCTGCGTGTCATAGCGAGCGCAGCTGCGATGGTATGACCAGGCGTATAGCTCCGCTAGCGGCCCGACCTCGTTCAGCTCATACACCACTATCGTCGCTTTCAGATATGCGTCCGGATCGACTTCTACGAACGACTGTGGCACGAAGTCTCCGCGAATCAGCGGAATGATGCACGCAAGGCGAGCCGTTCGTTTGTTCACGTCCACGAAAGCTTGCAGATAGGAGAGATGCGTCAGCAGGAAAAGGCTCTGCTCAAAGGGGTCGACTATCGACCGTGCCTTCGCAAGTAGCGTGTTGAGGAGTCGGGTCAGGCGCTCGCGGCCTTCGAGCGGGGCATAGGTCGTCCCAGAGACGCGGACACTCTCATCTCGTATCTGGCCGGCGTTGCCCGGTGATACCAGACTGTCGGCAAGCAGGTAATGAAGGGTGCGTATGGTCGATTCGTCGGCCTCCACGGTGGTGGCCTGACGCACGACGTACGCGATCGCTTCCTTGTGGTTGAGAATCATGATGCGCTCTGCGTTCTGCTTTCCAGGTGCGGCCGCGCCCTGGAGCAAGAGACGCTCGGTGTCTGCCAACGTGTATGTATTTCCCTCCAGCCGGGCGGAGTTGTAGCTGAAATCGATCAGCAGGCGGTCATAGATCTTGCGGATGTACGTGCCCGCCTGGCTGAAGATCGGATCACGTTTGCCGAGGGTCTGCAGGGTCTCGCGTTGCGCGCTTGACAGATATGCACTTTCGTTCGGCGCGTAGGCCGCGAGCCACTCTTCACGGTAGGTCGCCGGCGAGCGGGTATAGATCGGCGCCTCGATACGCCGGAGCAGCAGCTGGCTTTCTGCGGAAAAGATGTTGCTCGTGAGCTGCCCGCGGGCCGTGTTCCCTGATGTCGCGGCGCCAGCCATCGCGCCTTTTGGTTGTAGGCGGTACTTGCGACCTTTTCGCTCGCCCGCAGGCTCGACTTCGCCACTCGCAACGAGGTCGGCGAGCCAATTGCGAAGCGTCCGCTCGGGTACGCTTCCCACCGCTGACCTGAGTTCGGCAGCCGACATCCAGCGACCGGGTGCTGCCTCCAGGACAGAGAGTAGAGTAGATTTATCGGCCATTTATCGGCCAATATATCGGCCACAACGGTCGGCATCAAGCGATATCGGCCAATTATCGGCCAATTATCGGCCATTTACCGGCGTGCGACCGGTCTGTCAGCCGCCAGCAGATAAGCTATCAATTCTGTCGTGACCGGAAGCTCCGCCAATGAAAAGAACCGCCCCGGTGCTCGCGTCTCTCCTGTTGCTCGCCACCACCGCCGGCAGCGCTGTGCCGCGAAGAGCGCCGCAGTACCCCGTCGCTCCCCGCGACCAGACCGTGACCGATTACTTCGGCACGCGCGTGCCGGCGCCGTATCGGTGGATGGAGGACATGCAGAGCCCCGCGCTGCACAGCTGGGTCGCTGCGGAGAATCGGCTGACCGACGCCTATCTCGCCAAAATCCCGGTGCGTGCCTGGATTACACGGCGCTTGCGGCAATTGTGGAACTTCCCGAAGGAGAGTGCGCCGATTCAGGTCGCCGGCAGCCGCATCTTCTTCCGTCGCAACGCGGGTCTACAGAACCAGTCGGTTCTGTACGTGCAGGATTCGCCCGCGGGGCAACCGCGGGTGCTGATCGATCCGAACAAACTCTCGCCGGACGGCTCGGTGGCCCTCGTTGACCTCCAACCGTCCCCCGACGGACGGTATCTTGCTTATGCGTTGTCGGCGGGCGGGTCCGACTGGGAGACTCTGCACGTGCTCGACGCGTCGACGGGCAAGACGCTCTCGGACGTCGTCCACTGGGTGAAATTCTCCAACATCTCCTGGACGAACGGCGATAACGGCTTCTTTTACTCTCGTTATCCGACGCCGCCGAAAACCAATGCGATCAACCAGGAGGTCGTGAATCAGCGGCTTTACTTCCACGCTCTGGGGCAGCCGCAGAGCGCCGACCGGCTGATCTACCGTCGGCCGGACCTGGCGCACTGGCTCATCCAGGGGCAGGTGAGCGAAGACGGCCACTTTCTCTTCGTCTCCCTGGTCAACGGCACGGCACCGCTCAACGAGCTCTACTACGCCGACCTGGGCAATCCGGCGCAACCGGATGTCGCTGCGAAGCTCGAGCCTCTTTATACCCGCAACGATGCCGAGTACATCGTCGTCGGCGGGCAGAAGGGGACCCTCTATCTGCAAACGACGCTCGATGCTCCAAAGGGACGTGTCGTCGCAGCCACGTTGTCGGACCCGGCGCCCGCACACTGGCGCACTGTCATCCCCGAGGGGAAGGGGGTAATCCAGGAGGCCGATATGGCCGGCGGGCACATCGTCCTGCACGCTCAGGTCGATGCCACCAGCCGCCTGACTCTCTACACGACCGACGGAAAAGCGGTGGGCGAGCTGCCGCTGCCAACTCTCGGCACAGTGACGGGCGTATCCGCGCGCAATGACTCCAACAGCGTCTATTTCGGATTCACTTCCTTTCTCTATGCGCAGCGAATCTACCGCTACGATCTGCGGCAGGCGAGCACGCAAACGGTGTTCGCGCCGCAGGTGAGATTCGATCCGAGCCGCTATGAGACACGGCTGGTTTTTTATCCCTCCAAGGATGGGACCCGGGTGCCGCTGTTCATCGTCGCCCGCAAGGGCGTGAAGCTCGATGGGCGCAATCCCACCGTCTTATACGGCTATGGCGGCTTCGACATCACGATCATGCCGGAATTCAGTCCGATGCTGCCGGTGTGGCTCGAGCTGGGCGGGGTCTACGCCGTGGCCAACATGCGGGGCGGCGGAACCTACGGTGAGAAGTGGCACCAGGCCGGCATGCTCGGGCAGAAGCAGAATGTGTTCGACGATTTCGCCTGGGCGGCGAAGTACCTGACCGCGCACGGCTATGCCAGCGCCGCGCGCATCGGCATCCAGGGGTACTCGAACGGCGGCCTGCTCACGGGAGCCTCGATCACGCAGCACCCGGAGCTCTTCGGCACCGCTTACATCGGCCATGGCGTGCTCGACATGCTGCGCTACCAGGATTTCTCGGGCGGCGCGCTCTGGGCGCCCGAGTACGGTACCGCGAGTGATCCGCGCGCCTTCAAGTGGCTCTATGCCTACTCGCCGCTGCACAACATTCACTCCGGCACGTGCTACCCGCCGACCCTGATCACGACGTCGTGGGACGATGATCGCGTGGTTCCGATGCACGAGTTCAAGTTTGCCGCCACGATCCAGCGCGCTCAGGGCTGCGCCAACCCGATCCTGTTGCGTACGACGGGCGCGACCAGTCATACCTACATGCCGACCGACCAGCAGATTGCCCAGGCGGCGGATGTGTGGGCCTTCGAGGGCTACAATCTGGGGGTGAAAAAGCCGCCGGCGGCCCTTACTCGGCGTGATTGAATTCCGGCATCGCATCGAAGAGCTGACCGCTGCGCCAGGCCTGCGCTCGCGGCCGCGAGTAGGCCACTTGGCCGCCGATGATCGTGTAGAGCACGCGTGTGCGCAGGATGTCGGCGGCCGGAAGCGTCAGCAGATTCCCGGAGATCACCACCATGTCGGCCAGCTTACCCGGTGACAGGGAGCCGAGCTCGTGCTCCTGGAAGATCGCATAAGCGTTGTTCCAGGTGTATGAGCGCAGCTCCTGCATGCGCGTCTTCGACTGTTCCGGGAAGAACGTCCTGCCGTGTCCGTCGGCACGAGTGACTCCGCAATAGAAGTTCGGGATGGGCCTGGTGTCCTCCACCGGCGTGTCGGTGCCCTCGAGCACGATGGCGCCGCTGTCGATGAGTGTGCGCCACACATAGGCGCCCACCCGTGCGCGCTCCTCGCCGAGGCGTGGGATCACCATCGGCACATCCGAGCAGGCGTGGATCGACTGCATCGAAGCCATCACACCGAGCTGCGCAAAACGTGGGATGTCGGCAGCCGCGAGATGCTGCGCGTGCTCGATCCGCCAGCGCAGCGCGTGCGCGGCGGGATCCTGTGCGAAGACTTGCTGGAACAGGTTCAACGTCTCGTGGTTGGCACGATCGCCGATCGCGTGCACCGAGAGCTGGAAGCCATCACGGGCGGAGACTTCAGCGATGCGAGCGATTTCACTCATCGGCGTGACGTTCTTGCCCGTGACATCCGGTGCGTCGCTGTACGGTTGCAGAAACCACGCGCTGCGCGTGCCCAGCGCGCCATCTGACAGGATCTCGCCGACGCCACGCACGGTGAAATGGTTGTCGGCAAATCCGATGGTGCGATACGCAGCCAAATGCTGGTCGAGGTCCGACGCGGATTCGCCGTTGATGTTGATGTACAGCCGCAAAGGTAACCCCTTCGCGGCCTGCTGTTTCAGCCAATCGATGGTCTTGAAATCCTCGCCCATGTCGACGAAGGTCGTTACGCCCTTGCTGACCTCGTTTCGCACCGCCAATTGCAGCGCATGCTTGCGGAGGGCCTCGACTTCGCTCGCCGGGAGGGTCGTGAGGTACTGCTCAAAAGCCGCGATCACCGGACGCTCTGCCGTATCGCGCAGCATGCCGATGGGGTCGCCGTGTGCGTTGTGGACGATGCTGCCGCCAACCGGATCGGGCGTCTTCGCCGTAATTCCCGCCGCCTGCAGCGCGCGGGCGTTGACGTAGATTGCATGCCCGCTGGCATGCCACAGCATCACCGGGTTGTGCGGCGACGCCGCATTCAAGCTCGCCGGCAGCGGTACGCCATCGATGTTTGGTTGTGGCGTCCGGTTCCACTTGGTCTGCTGCCAGCCCTGGCCCAGGATCCATTCGCCCGGTTTTGCCGTGGCGACGGCGGCCTTCACCTGAGCCACGATCGCATCCCAGCTCTGTGCCTTGCCGACGTCCAGCTCCATCAGCGATTGGCCCGTCTGCAGCAGGTGCCCATGGCCCTCGATGAAACCGGGCGCCACGAATGCGCCGTGCAGGTCCAGGACCTTGGTCTTGCCCCCGACGTAGCGAGCTATCCCGGCATCGCTGCCGAGTGCCAGAATTCTGCCGCCGCGCACGGCCAGTGCCTGTGTGCGCGGCTGCAATGGGTCCAGTGTCGCAATGACTGCATCGCGCAGCACCAGATCCGCGGCGGGTGACCGCGGCGGAAAGTTTGCGATCGCCGCGCCGTTGGCGAAAGCGGTCGTGGTCACTACGAGTGCGGCGGCGGGTAACCAGCGAAAGGAGCTTGCTTCTCTTGGCATCGGATCGGGCCTCTTGGCGGATGGCGTCCATCATCGCCCGAGGACGGTCAGGTGGCCATGCCTGGTGATCGCGATCGGGGCGCCATCGGATAGCAGCCGCTGTTCCGCGACGGGCAGGCGGAGAATGGGAGGCGACTTCCAGCCCATCTCTCGGCCGACGATCGCGCCCAGCGCGAGGATGGCGTCGGCGCAATCGAGGATGATGGCGGCCGGCGCCAGCCGGCGGTGAATCAGCTCGAGTAGCACCGAGCTTGCCGAGGAAGAGCCGCGCAGCTCGCTGATGAAGAGCGCCGCTCCCGCGATGACCCGGTTGTGATGGCGGGAGCGTGGATCGATGAGTGCGCCGCTGATGGGAGATACCCCGCCCCAGAAGCTGATCGGCTCGGCGAGCAGCATGGCGGGCGCGCGCTCGATATCCTCATCGGGAAGACCGCGGACGATGACCTCAAGGCGCATGCCAGCCCCGCGGGTCCAGATGGAGCGATCCCCGGACCGCGCTCTCGACGCACTCCGCGAGGCTTGCGAACACAACATCATAGCCCGTGTTCGCTGGCGCGTAATGCGCGAACTTGCCGGAGTTGGTGACCAGGACCCCGGATCCGCGCGGCAGTATCGGCGTGACCACGATGCAGGTGTCGACCACTACGATCACGCCGCGAATGCTGAGCCGCTCGATGAGCTCCTCCTCGCGCAGCGCCTCCAGAGTGTGCCGGCCCGTGCAGGCGTAGAGCGGTTTGCTGCAGCGGCGATCGGCGAGCAGCCGGTCGAGATTGCGCAGCTCCTCGATCGAGAGGTGCGGGCTGCCGATGGCTACTGCATCGATCGGATCGCCGGCGGCGCGGCTGACCGTGGAGAGGCTGGCCCGCGCGGTGCCGAGCGCGGTCAGGTCGAGGTGAATGATTTCCTCGGGTGCGGAGTCGCCGAATGCGGCGGCGCGGGACATCGCTTCAGGCGTGACGCCGATGACGTGAAAGAGGCCGACCGAGCCGCTCGAGGCCGCGGCCGCGCCGAGCGCCTTGAGCTGATCTTCGGTCGGCTGTCCGATGCCTTCGATGGCGGCGATTCTCCGGCCGACGGCTCGCCCCAACCAGGCTCCCAGGACGGGATAGGCGATGTCGTCGCGCCAGAAGGCCGCCGGCACGGCGCTGGCATCGATCAGGACCCTGGCCAGGCGGTTCTCCGGCAGATGAAGTCCGGTCCGCGGAGCGCGTGCGGTGATCGCGGCGCAGATGTCGAGGAAGTCGCCGTTGCGGTTGCTGCGTGCACCCAACACCGAATTACAGAAGGCGACGGCGTTGCTTTCACCCCAGGCCACGTCCTCTCCCGCGGCGGGCCGATGGCCCGCCTGATAGGGCGCGCACGTCCAGGTCTGGCGGGCACCCAGGGCGACGTAGGCGGCCATCAGTCGCTGCGCCATGCGCCGCGTCGTCGGCGGCAGGCGAGTCACGTTCGCATGCAATAGATCGAGAGCACCGACGTTCAGTGTCGTCGGCACCGCGACTCGTGCCCCGAGGCTGAGCAGCCGCTCCGCGAAGAGAGTGCCGCTGTCGCCGTGGTAGAGGCAGCTGTCGATGTGCGCGGAGCGGATCTGCACCAGCCGCTCGGCGCCGAGCACCCGGGCGGATTCCACCACCACGCGCATTGCCAGCGCCGCGCCATCACCGCGGGCGCCTTCGAGCAAGCCACGTTCGTCGGAATCGAGGTTCACCACCGTCGCAGAGCTCACGTCGACAAGAGCGCGCAACCCATCTATTTTACCCCCTTTGCAGGCGATGGGCTGCGGAGCGGTTTGCGATGGCGTTTTTCACCGACGAGGCTTGGCAACCGCCGACGCACTGGCGTCGCATCAGCACCGTCGAGATGCACACCGGCGGCGAGCCGCTGCGTGTCATCACTTCGGGCCTGCCGCCGATCGAAGGGCGCACCGTGCTGGAGAAGCGGCGTTACTTCCGCGAGCGCTACGATCATCTGCGTACCGGACTGATCTGGGAGCCGCGCGGACACGCTGACATGTATGGCGCGGTGGTCACTCCTTCGGAGACGGCCGACTTCGACGTATTCTTCCTGCACAATGAAGGGTACAGCACGATGTGCGGCCACGCGATCATCGCGCTCACGACACTTGCGCTCGAGACCGGGCGTCGCGCCGATCGCGGCGATACGGCGCAGCTCACGATCAACGCTCCCGCCGGGACGGTGCAGGCCCGAGGGGTGATCGAGGACGGGCGCGTGCGCGAGGTGTTCTTCCGCAATGTGCCTTCGTTCGCGTACCTGCAGGGCCTGCAGGTGGAGGTGCCGGGACTCGGGCGCGTGCAGCTCGACATCGCCTATGGCGGCGCCTTCTACGCGATCACCGAGGCGGCGCCGCTCGGACTCACGCTCGCCCCGCAAGAGTATGACCGACTGATCGACCATGGTCGCCGGATCAAGCGGGCCGTGATGGAGCAGCAGGCCATCACCCATCCCACGGAGGGCGACTTGAGTTTCCTCTATGGGACGATTTTCACGGGACCCGCGACGCAGCCAGGTCACCACAGCCGCAACGTGACGATCTTCGCTGACGGGGAGGTGGATCGCTCCGCGACGGGAACGGGTGTGAGTGCGCGCGCCGCGCTGCTGCACGCCAGGCGCGAGCTGCGCACGGGCGAGAAGCTCGCGATCGAGAGCATCCTGGGAAGCACGATGACGGTGCGTTGTGTCGCGCAGACACGGTTCGGTCCGCACGCGGCCATCATCCCGGAGGTGAGCGGCACGGCCCACATCATCGGCCGCAGCGAATTCTGCTTCGACCCGGACGACTCCCTCAAGCACGGCTTTCTCATACGTTAGAGGACGGCGTGCACGTACTGGATGCCCACAGGATTCGACAGCTCGTCTCGATGCCGCTGCTCATCGACGCGCTGAGGAAGGCATTTGTCGGCGGCTTCGTCGCCCCTGTCCGGCAGATCGCGGCGATTCCCGGCGGCGTGGGAGACCGGCTGCTGCTTTCAATGCCGGCGTTCAGCCAGGATGGTTACGGGGTCGTGAAACTCGCGACCGTCATTCCCGACAACGGCCAACGAGGCCTGCCAACGATACAGGCGGCGCTCGTGGTTTTCTCGCCGACAGGTGCGCCGGTGGCAGTGCTCGATGGAGCCATGGTCACGAGGCTGCGAACAGGCGCCGCGTCCGCACTGGCGGCGAGTTACCTTGCGCGAGCCGACAGCGCTCGCCTGCTCGTCATCGGAACGGGCGCGCTTGCTCCCTACATGGCGCTGGGGCACTGCTCGGCACGCCCGATCGGGCTAGTCAGCGTGTCGGGGCGCGTGGCGGCGCGCGCGCAGGCGACTGCCGCCGAAATACGGACTCTCATCGACGAGAGCGTGGAAGTCACGGTCGTCACGGACCTGGCGCAGGCGGTTGCCGCCGCGGACATCATTTCCTGCGCCACCAGCAGCGCGCAGCCGGTTCTCGCGGGCAAGTGGCTGCGCGCCGGTACTTTCCTCGATCTGGTCGGCAGCTTCTCGCCGAGCCGGCGGGAGGTGGATGACGAGGCGGTGCTGCGCTCGCGCCTCTTCGTCGATACGCTCGCGGGAGCGCTGTCGGAGGCCGGCGACCTGCTGGATCCCATGCGGCGCGGGATCATCGAGCGCGGTCGCATCGCCGGGGAGCTGGCCGATCTGGTCACCGGCAGGGTGAGCGGACGTAACTCGCAGGAAGAGATCATCCTCTTCAAGTCGGTCGGCACCGCTATCGAGGATCTCGCCACCGCGCAGCTCATTCTCGCTCTCGAGGCAGCCGGCGGCGCGGCGCCGCCTTACTGAAACCGTGCACAGCGCCCAGCCGCCCCGATGGAAGACCCTGATCGCCTTCGCGATCATCTACGTCGTCTGGGGATCCACGTTCTACGCGATTCGCATCGGCGTCCACGAGGTGCCACCGCTGCTGCTGGCGGCGATGCGCTTCAGCATCGCGGGCGCGACTCTCTTCATTTGGGCCGTGGCAAAAGGCGAGACCCTGCCGAGCCGGCGGGAGTGGGCGGCGATCACGGTCGTGGCGCTGCTCATCTTCGTGGTGGACTATGGCTTTCTCTTCTGGGCGGAGGAGCGCGTGCCTTCGGGCACCGCCGCGGTGATCCTGGCAACGATCCCCGCTTTCATGGCGCTCGCGGAGATCATCATCCTGCGCACGCAGAGGCTGACGCTGCGCCTCGGCTGCGCGCTGGCAATCGGGCTCGCCGGCGTCGTCGTGCTGGTCGACCCTTCGCTCGGCATGGCGGGAGTGCCGGTGTATCCCCTCGGCGCGGCAGGCCTGCTGGTGAGCGCCGCAGCCTGGCCGGTGCCTCGGTCCTCTCCAAGAAGCTGCCGATGCCCTCGTCCAAAGTGATGAGCGCGGCCGCGCAGATGCTGGCCGGAGGCGTGCTGCTTTGCTTGGTCGCCGCCGCCGCCGGAGAGGAGCACGGCTTTCATCCGCAGGCCGTCTCGCGGGGCGCCTGGATCGCGCTCGTGTACCTGACCGTCGCCGGCTCGATCGTCGGCTTCACGGCCTACACCTGGCTGATCCATCATCAGTCCCCAACCAAGGTAGGCACCTACGCCTATGTCAACCCCGTGGTCGCGGTCGCGATCGGCCATTTCCTCGGCGGTGAGGTGTTGGATACTCCTGTGGCGATCGGGACGGCGCTGGTGCTGGTCAGCGTGATCGTCATCACCACCCGGCGTAGAACCAACGCAACCGCCGGCTCGGCGGCACCCCGGGTCGGGCCCGGCGCTGCCATTCAAACTGACACTCAGTCTTAGTTCCGCCCGCGCCTGGTGGAGCTCAGGCGCGTACCAGGGGGGAACTTTCCCCGGGGCGAAGGGTTCAAGGCTCAAGCCTTCCCCGTGCGGGCCGCGCGCGGGCCGCCTGCGCCGCGACCAGCCCCCGAAGACCTCGTGATCCACCATCGGACACTAATGGAGAGTAAGTCCATGTCATATCTCGATGTCGCCCCGCTGATCACCGCTTTACGCAACACTCCCGAGGAGTTCGAGCTCTCGGGCGATTGGCTGTGCCACGTGCGTAGCTGGCACAGCTTCCGAGTCGGCCCGGAGGACCGGGTCGAGATCCGCGCCGCCTGCAACTGTGTACTGTTGTCCGTACGCCCGGAGCAGGAGCGCGAGTTCGCCGGCTGCTTCCGTGAGTGGCAAACCGCCTACTGGCGGCCCCTCGAGATCAACCGCGAATTAGCCTCGCATTTCGGCCGCCGGACGCGTCTGCTGCAGTGGACGATCGATGCCACCGGTGCGCTGCACCGCTGGCTGCTGCAGCGGGGCCGGGGTCGGCGCGAGATCGGCGCGCCCGTATCCCCGACGGCCTGACCGTTTGTAGGCGGGGCTGAAAAAGGCCTTTCGACCCGGCCGGTGAGCGAAAAAGCGTGCGCGCTCGATGGAATCGCGCGCAGCGGGCGGCTATCCTTTCGCTTCGTTCAAGATCAAGGTGAAAGGTAGAGCAGGGTGGCCAAGATACCTCCTGGAGTGGGTCCGCGGTTTCCGCAGGTCGTGGTTCTGGTGGGCGCGACGGGCGATCTTGCCCGGCGCAAGCTGCTTCCGGGACTGTTTCATCTCGCCGCCGTCGGATTCATACCCGGCTGCCGCATCATCGGCGTCTCGCTCGACGACATTGATGCGCAGGGCTTCCGTAAGTTCGCGCGTGCTGCGCTTGACCAGTTCTCCACGCGCGTGGTTGCCGAGGCTGATTGGGCATTGTTTGCCGAGGCGTTGGACTACGTTCCGCTTCGCGCTGGAGCGGCCGGGCTGCGGGCCGCCGTGGATCGCGCGGAGAAGTCGCTCAACACTGAGAGCCGGCGGCTGCACTACCTCAGCGTGCCGCCGAACGCCGCCCTGTCCGCGGTGCGCATGCTGGGGGAGGCCGGGCTGGTCGAGCGCTCGCGCATCGTCATGGAGAAGCCCTTCGGCACCGACGTCGCGAGCGCGCGCTCGCTCAATGCCAAACTGCACGAAGTGTTCGCGGAGGAGCAGATCTTCCGCATCGCCCATTTCCTCGGCAAGGAGCCGGCGCAGAACATCCTCGCCTTCCGCTTCGCCAACGGCCTGTTCGAGCCCATCTGGAACCGCAACTTCATCGATCACGTGCAGATCGACGTTCCGGAGACGCTCGGGCTCGACAAGCGGGCGGCGTTCTACGACAAGGTGGGCGCGTTCCGTGACATGGTCGTGACACACCTCTTCCAGATCCTTGCCTTCATGGCGATGGAGCCGCCGACGGCCTTGGAGCCGGCTCCCATCAGCGAGGAAAAGAACAAGGTTTTTCGCAGCATGTTGCCGCTCGATCCGAGGACCGTGGTGCGCGGGCAATATATCGGCTATCGGGCCGAAGCCGGCGTCGATCCGGAATCCGATACGGAAACCTTCATCGCCTTGAAATGCGCCATCGACAACTGGCGATGGGCCGGCGTGCCGTTCTTCCTGCGCACGGGCAAACGCCTCGCCGAGGGCCGGCGGATTATTTCCATCGCCTTCCGCGAGCCGCCCAAAAGCATGTTTCCGATCGGCTCGGGAATTGGCGCCCAGGGGCCCGACCACTTGACGTTCGATCTGGCGGACGCCGCCAAGATGTCGCTGTCCTTCTATGGCAAGCGTCCGGGCCCGGGCATGCGCCTGGACAAGCTCAGCATGCAATTCGCCATGCATGATACGGGGCTGATCGGGGACGTGCTCGAGGCCTACGAGCGCTTGATCCTCGACGTGATGCGCGGCGATCATACGCTGTTTACCACCGCCGAGGGGATCGAACGGCTGTGGCAGCTGTCGATTCCCCTGCTGGAATCGCCGCCGCCGGTCCGGCTCTACGCGCCCGGCTCCTGGGGGCCGAATTCGATGCATCAACTGGTGGCGCCTCACGCCTGGCGGCTGCCCTTCGAGCGGGCCTGGCGGGACCCCAACACGCTCGGCGCTTGAATGCTCAGTCCACCGGGCAGGGATGCACGTGCCAGATATGGGTGGCGTATTCGGCGATGCTGCGATCGCTGGAGAACTTGCCCGAGCCGGCGATATTGAGGATCGCCCGATTGGCCCATGCCTCGGGTTCGGCGT
>JBOIAB010000188.1:0-11187 GCA_050738635.1 Steroidobacteraceae bacterium | reverse complement strand
CAGCGGAACGTCCGCCAGGAACTTGGTGTCGTTGAGGCTCATCTGCGACAGATCGAGCTCGAGGAACTCCGGCAGGTCCTTCGGCAGGCAGCTAACCTCGACGTCGGCGCGCATGTGAGACACGATGCCGCCCTCGGTCTTCACGCCGGGGCTGATGCTCTCGCCCTTGAAGTGAATCGGCAGGTGCAGGCGAATCGCCTCGTTCTCGATCACACGCTGCAGGTCGACGTGCACGACGACGTTCCTGGCAGGATGCATCTGCACGTCCTTGATGATCGCCTCCTGCGCTGAACCGTCGATCTTGAGCTGCACGATCGAGGAGTAGAACCGCTCGTCACCGATCATGGTGAGCAGGTTCTGCTGATCCAACACGAGCGCCTGCGCCTCCTTGTGGCCGCCATAGAGGATGGCCGGTACCTTGCCGGAGCGACGCAGGCGGCGGCTCGCACCTTTGCCTTGCGCTCCGCGCAGGTCCGCGCCGAAGCTGAATGAAATACGCATGATGTTCTCCAAACGTGAGTCCGCCTACGCCCTCACGGGCCACGGGGGACAGGTGACAAAACGCGCCGCTGCTCGCGACCAAGCCCGGCGCAACCGAAAAACTCAATCTACATACAGGGAGCTCACTGACTCCTCGTCGCGGATGCGGCGGATCGTCTCCGCAAGCAGCGCCGCGACCGAGAGCTGACGGATGCGGCTGCAGCCGCGCGCCGCGGCCGAGAGCGGCACGGTGTCGGTCACGACCAGCTCATCGAGCGCCGACTGCGAGATCCGCTGCACCGCTTCGCCCGACAGCACGGCGTGCGTGATGTAGGCGACCACTTTGATGGCCCCTTCGTCCTTCAGCGCCTGTGCCGCATGACAGAGCGTGCCGGCCGTGTCGACCATGTCGTCGATCAGCACGCAGCTCTTGCCCTTCACTTCGCCGATGATGTTCATCACCTTCGACTCGTTGGGCCGCGGCCGCCGCTTGTCTATGATGGCGAGCTCCGCATCGTCGAGGCGCTTGGCGAAGGCCCGTGCCCGCACGACGCCGCCCACGTCGGGCGATACGATCACCACGTTGCGATACGCCTGCTTCCAGGCATCGCCGAGCAGCACCGGCGACGCATACACGTTGTCGACCGGGATGTCGAAGAACCCCTGAACCTGGTCAGCGTGCAGATCGACGGTCAGCAGCCGGTTGACCCCGGCGCTCGAGATCATGTTCGCCACCAGCTTCGCCGTGATCGCCGAGCGCGTTGCCTTGGGGCGGCGATCCTGGCGCGAGTAGCCGAAGTACGGCATGACCGCGGTGATACGAGCCGCCGATGCGCGACGGCATGCGTCCACCATGACGAGCAACTCCATCAGCGTGTCATTGGCGGGAGGACACGTCGGCTGCACGACGAAAACGTCGCGGCCGCGCACGTTCTCCATCAGCTCGATGTTCACCTCACCGTCGCTGAAGCGGCCAACAAAGGCACGCCCGAGCGGCGTCTGCAGATGCCGCGCGATGTCCGTCGCCAACGCCGGATTGGCGTTGCCGGCAAATAGCGCCAGTGTGTCACTCGTCGTCATAGGCTCGTCAGGCCAAACGCCTCAAAATGGATGGCTGGGGTGGAAGGATTCGAACCTCCGAATGGCGGGATCAAAACCCGCTGCCTTACCACTTGGCGACACCCCAGCAGCAACTACATCAAGGAACGATGCGCCGGTGAGACATTAAGTCCCCGCGCCACGAAGCTCGTCCACTCGTCCGGTACGCGCGCGGCGATGCGCTCCGCCTCGATGGCAGTCGCGCAAGACGCGAAGATACAGGAGCCGGTTCCCGTCAGCCGTGCCGGCGCATATCGCGACAGCCAATCGAGCGCCGCAGCCACCTCGGGAACGCGCGCCCGTACCACCGGCTCGCAATCGTTGCGACCGCCGGCCTCGAAAAAGGCGCGTATTGTGATGAGGGGGGACTTTCGTGTCAATTCAGCACTCTGGAATACGTCGCGCGTGCTCACCCCGACCCCCGGATGGATGATCACGTACCAGCGGTCCGGCAGCGGCAGCGGCGTCAGCCGCTCACCCACGCCCTCCGCCCAGGCGGAAAAACCTCTAATGAATACAGGCACATCCGCGCCGAGAGGCAGCCCCAGGCGAGCCAGCTCTTCAATCCCGAGCCGGCAGCCCCAGAGCACATTGAGCGCCAGCAGGGTGGTAGCGGCGTCCGAGCTGCCACCGCCCAGCCCCCCTCCCATGGGGATCCGCTTGCGCACCCGCAGGGTAGCGCCCAGCCCTGTGCCTGATGCCGCCTGCAGGGCGCGCGCCGCGCGCACGACCAGGTCCGACTCCGGCGGCACCTCCGCGGGGCCCTCGAGGCGCTCGATCGCACCGTCGTCGCGGACAGCGAGCGCAACGGTGTCGCAGAGATCGACAAGCTGAAAGACGGTCTGCAGCTCGTGGTAACCGTCGATGCGCCTGCCGATGACATGGAGGAAGAGATTCAGCTTGGCCGGCGCGGGCCAGTGAATTTCCTGGCTGCGAGCGGCCTCACCGGCCGTCATAGCTGCCATCCGTCGACGACGATCCGCAGCCGCACATCGGCGCGCCGCAGCGTCATCAGCCGTGGCAGCCACTCCGCCCCGACCGGCATGTAGGCACTGTAGGCGATCTGCCATCCGCCCTGTATCAATTGCGTCAGGCGCTGTTGGGAATCGAGCTGCACGGTGGCGGTGGTGGCGGGGTCGGGCACGCCGAGAATCCAGTATCGCAGGCTGGTGAGCGGCGGCTCGAAGCCGAGCTTGGCCTCGAGCTCCTGGCGCGCGGCGTCATTACCCAACCGCTTGCCGTTGGAGGTGACGACGCTCAGCTCGCCGCCATTCGCCGTTACTTCCACACCGCCCGCGCCGAGCGGGCCGGTGAGAGCAAGGTGGGTCACCGCGGCGGCCTGCGTCCAGCGCAGCCCGGCGTTGAAGCCCTGCTTGCCGACAGCCACGGCGACGCGCCCGTTGAGACCGAAGCGGCTGAGAGTCTGCAGAGCTGGCCGGCGCACACTCCACGACACCGACGGCGCGGGAGCGAGGGGGATGGTCTGACACGCGGTGAGCGCCAAGGCAAGCGCGAGGCCGGCCCACGGCAGGCCGGCCGAAACGCGTCTCGTGTCATTCGGCATTCGGGATGAAGCGAGCGACGACCGCCTGCAACTCCTTGGAATCGGGATTGCGCGCCAGCGCTTCCGCCCAGACCTTGCGCGCCGCCTCATGCCGGCCGGCGACCCACAGCGCCTCGCCCCAGTGGGCGGCGATCTGCGCATCGTGGCTGATCTCGTAAGCGTGCGCGAGCGGCGCCAGGGCGCCGGCCGCATCGCCGCTGCGGAAGCGGACCCAGCCCATGCTGTCGAGCACCGCCGGATTGTCCGGCATCTGCTCCAGGGCGCGGTCGATGAGCGACTCGGCGTGTGGCAGCTCCATGTCGTGATCGGCCAGGGTGTAGCCGAGTGCATTCAACAGCGTGGGATCGTCGGGCCGCGTGACGAGGAGGCGCTGCAGCGCCTGCACGGATTCGCTCACGCGCCCGGCCTGCCCCAGGACGATCGCTCGCTCGTACTCGAGCGCCGGGTGCTGTGGATGCGAGCGCAGCGCGCCATCCAGCATTTTCAGCGCCGCGACAGCACGGCCGTGGTCGCCGAGAAGTTGCGCCTCGGCGACGGTCAGATCGACGCTCTCCTCGGGATGATGCCGCGCGTATTCCTTGAGCAGCGCGAGCGCATCGCTCGAGCGGTGCGAGCCGAGAAGCAGCGCCGCGGCCTTCTCCCGCGCCTCGAGCGCGAGCGAGGAATCCGCGAGCTTGCCGTAACCGGCAAGCGCCGCGGCAACATCTCCTTCCCGCGCCGCGATGTCGGAGAGATACATCAGGGTGCTCTCGTCCGCCTCGCCGCTCTCGGCGAGATCGGCGAAGCGCTGTTGCGCCTCCTGCAGGTCGCCGGACTCGTATGCCAGCACCGCGAGGCGCCGGTCGACCTCGGCGCGCGGCGCATCGGCGGCTTTCAGCCGCTCCAGCTCCTGGTGCGCATCCTCCACCCGCCCGAGCTCCTGATAGACCTCCGCCAGTTCGAACATGCCGTGGTGCGGGTCCGCACGCATCAGGTCCCGTGCCGTCGCGATGGCTTTCGCCGGTTCATCCAACACGACATAAGAGCGCAGCAGCACACGGTTGGCTTGCAGGTTTTTCGGGCTCTCAAGCACAGCGCGCAAGGCGTACCGCTGCGCCGTGCCCGCGTCGTAAGCCTCGAGCGCCAGCTCCCCGAGAAGTGTCAGCCGGGCTGAGGACGCATCCGAGGTATCGATCACGCCGTTGAGCGCCGCGTACACCTCCGGCGCATCGGACTCCTCGAGCAGGAGAGTGGTGAGATCGGCGAGGCCGCCGTCCGCGCCGCCTGGCGCCGGGAGGCGCTCGGCCCGCCGAGCCGCGACACCGCGAGCGGGGAGCGGCGGGGCGTTCAGGAACGCCTTCACGGCCGCGCGCGCATCGTCGATGCGATAGAGTTTCAACGCCACGGTCGCGTACATGGCCTGCGCCTCGCGGCTCTGCGGCTCGAGGTCCCGCCAGCGTTGCGCGGACTTCCACGCCGCCGGCAAATCCTCGCACGCGAGCCCGACCTCGCTCGCGCGGTGCGCCACCGGCGCGGAAGCGATCTGCGCCGCCCGGGCGTAAGTGTCGGCCGCGGTCTTGCAATCGCCGCGCTGTAGCGCGATCTCCGCCACGATGGTCAGGGCGGCGGCATCGGGCTGCGGTGGGGCGGCGGCCTTCTCGGCGACGGTGGCACAGCCCGCCAGGAGCGCCAGGCAAAGGGCGGGGACGACGAGCCGCGGGGAGTGAATCAGGAGACGCACACTCGTCACTATAGTGCCTCCGTGCCCGACGCGCATGGCCTACAATGCCGCGCCCGAAAAACGCCCAGATCATGAAGGAATCCATCCGCCAGCGGCTCGACAGGCTCGCCGATCGCTTCGAGGAAGTCGGCCGACTGCTCGCGACCGCAGATATCGCCGGAGGCTCGCCGCAATTCCGCGACCTCTCGGTCGAATACGCACGCCTCGAGCCGCTCGCCGAGCGCCTGCGGCAGTACCGTGAGCTCGAGCGGGACCTCGCTGCCGCTCGAGAGATGCTCGCCGATGTCGATGCCGGTATGCGCTCGCTCGGCGCCGAGGAAGTCGAGCGGCTGCAGGCCGGGCTCGCCGGCACGGAATCCCAGCTGCGCGAGCTCCTCCTGCCGAAGGATCCGCGCGACGACAAGGGTCTCTACCTCGAAGTGCGCGCCGGCACCGGAGGCGACGAGGCCGCCCTGTTCGCCGGCGACCTCTTCCGGATGTACTCCCGCTACGCCGAGACCCGCGGCTTCTCGGTCGAGATATTGAGCGAGAGCCCGGGCGAGCACGGCGGCTACAAGGAGATCATCAGCCGGATCGCCGGCCGCGGCGCATTCTCGCGGCTGAAGTTCGAGTCCGGCACGCACCGTGTGCAGCGGGTGCCGCAGACCGAGGCCCAGGGCCGGATCCACACCTCGGCGTGCACGGTGGCCATCCTCCCGGAGCTCGATGAGATCGAGGAAGTGGCCATCAATCCCGCGGATCTGCGCATCGACACCTATCGTTCCTCGGGCGCGGGCGGCCAACACGTCAACAAGACCGATTCCGCGGTGCGCATCACCCACCTGCCGAGCGGCATCGTGGTCGAGTGTCAGGACGAGCGCTCACAGCACAAGAACCGCTCCCGTGCGATGAAGCTGCTGAGTGCACGCCTGCTCGCCGCGGAGGAGGAAAAGCAGCGCAGCGCACAGGCGCAGACGCGGCGTCTGCAGGTCGGTAGCGGCGACCGCTCGGAGCGCATCCGCACCTACAACTTTCCGCAGGGGCGGGTCACCGATCACCGCATCAATCTCACGCTCTACAAGCTGCAGCAGATCATGAACGGTGATCTCGACGAGCTGCTCGATGCGTTGCAGCAGGAGCACCAGGCGGAGCTCCTCGCCGAGCTCGAGTGAGTTAGTTCTCTATTCGCAGACGGCGGAACCAGGCCTCCGTGCTCTGGTGCTGCAAGGCGATATGCCCGTCCGCCAGAAGCGAGAACTGCGGCCATTCGCGAAACTTGCTGCGCGCGATCCGCTCCTTCACTTCCTCGCTCGCGAGGTCATAGCCGAGCACCTGCGTGTCGTCGATCCAGTGCTCGACCCGGCTGCCCTGCACGACTAGTCGCGCGCTGTGGTAGGCGTTGGCGATATCCCGCTGGTCGTGCCACGGCGCGATCAGGCCGTACAGCGCTCCGCAGGACGTGAGCGCATTGGCGCCGTCCTGGTGATGCTCGTCATCGAGGAGCTGCATCTCGGGTCCGGACTGCCACGCGTGCTCGAGCTGCTCGTCGACGCGATAGAGCACCCCGGAGTTGCCGCCCCGCGGCAGCCGCCATTCGAAGTAGAGCGCGAAGTCGCGGAAGCGCTCGCGCGTGATCAGATCCACCGGCGGTCCGCCCGCCAGGGCGCGCAGGACATCGTCGTCCAAGCTCCAGCTTCCCTGCGGAAACTGCGCCGCGGAGTAGCCCCGCCAGTCCGCAGTGGTCAATTCGCGCTCGGCCATGGAGTTGGTTTCACTTCCTGAAGGGGGGCGTAGTTCGCAATGCCCGTACGCCGGGGATTATATCCGCCGCGCTCCGGGCGCGATGTACCTATTGGTTCTGTCGCACTTCCCGCAGGTAGGCCGCGCCGCCGAGATTGCGCATTTGCACCAGGATCCACTGCTGCTTCCACGCCACGAAATGCGACGGCCGGTCCACGCGCCAGTGCAGCGGGTCCGGCAGCACGGCCGCGAGCAGCGCCGCCTGACTCGCGCTCAAGCGCGCCGCCGGCTCGTGATAGAAGCGGCGTGCCGCCGCCTCGACGCCGTAGATGCCGCGGCCGAACTGCGCGACATTGAGGTACACCTCCAGAATCCGCTCCTTCGGCCAGAGCGTCTCCAGCAACACGGTGAAGTAAGCCTCGATCCCCTTGCGCACGAAGCTGCGCCCCGGCCAGAGAAAGAGATTGCGCGCCACCTGCTGCGCGATCGTGCTCGCGCCGCGCAGGCGCCTGCCGCGCTGCGCCGCGCGCACCGAGCTACGGATCGACTTGAGGTCGAAGCCGTAGTTGAAGGGAAAGGTCTGGTCCTCGGAAGCGATGACCGCGACGGCGGCGTGGGGCGAGATGCGCTCGAGACTCACCCAGTGATAATCCGTGCGGTAGCCACTGTCGCCGGCCCGCAGCGCCTCGAGGCGCGCTTCCAGCATGAAGGCGCTGCCGAGCGGCGGTACCCAGCGCAGCAAGAGCACCGCCCCGACGGTGAGGACGATCCACGCGACGATCGCGAGCAGCAACCCGCGGCGCAATCGCGCCCACATCCCCCGCTGCATACCCGGCGGAGCTATTGCGCCTCTGACCCCGAGCGCCGTGCCGAAACGATCACCACGTCCTCGAGGGGTGCGTCCTGATATCCCTGCCGGCGACCCGTTTTGGCGGCAGCGATCTTGTCGATGACGTCCATACCCTGCGTCACGCGGCCAAAGACGGCGTAGCCGAAATCGCGCGCGCTGTGATCGAGGAACTCATTGTCGGAAAGATTGACGAAGAACTGCGAGGTGGCGCTGTCGACCTCACTGGTGCGCGCCATGGAGAGCGTGCCGCGCTTGTTCTTCAGGCCGTTCTTCGCCTCGTTGCGGATCGGCTCGTGCGTGCGCTTGTTGCGGAACTGCGCATCGAGGCCGCCGCCCTGGATGACGAACCCCGGCACGATGCGGTGAAAGATCGTGCCGTTGAAATGCCGCTCATCGACATAGCGGAGAAAATTCTCCACGCTGAGCGGCGCCTCCTTCGCGTGGAGCTCCACCGTGAATGCGCCATGCGAGGTCTCGAATCGAATCAGCGATGTGTCGGCCATTGGCCCTCCGTCATGCGCTCGCGCCCGGCGAGATCGCGGTGCGAGCGTACTTGAGCGAAGCCGCGTGCGACAAGCGCGCCCGCGACCGCGGCAGCCTGCGTCGCCCCATGCTCGAGCAACAGCCAGCCTCCCCGCTCGAGGTGATCGGGGGCAGCCGCAGCGATGGCGCGCAACGCCCCCAGGCCGTCCTGCGCAGCCACCAGCGCAAGCCGCGGCTCACGCATGAGCTCCGATTGGCGCAGCGCCGGATCGCCCGCAGCCACATAGGGCGGATTGCTCAACACCAGCTCGAACGTGCGTCCGGGTAGGCAGGACAGCCAATCGCCGCGGACCATCTCCACCCGCTCGAGGCCGAGCGCTGCGGCGTTCGCCCGCGCGACGGCAAGCGCCGCGGTGGAAGCGTCGGTAGCGACAATCCGCCAGCGCGGTCTTGCGCTCGCCAGTGCCAAAGCGATGGCGCCAGAGCCGGTACCCAGATCCACGGCCCTCAACTCATCGGCAGGCAGGAGCGCCAGCGCGCGCTCCACCAGCAATTCGGTCTGCGGCCGGGGTACCAGCACCGCGGGATTGACGCTGAGCTCCAGAGACCAGAAAGCCTTGCGTCCGACAACGTAGGCAACCGGCTCACCGGCGGCCCGGCGCTCGATGAGAGCCAGGAAACGCGCGGCGACATCGGCCGCGGGCACTTCTTCGCCGTGAGATCGCAGTCGCGCGCGGCCGACACCCAGCGCATGGGCAAGAAGCAGCTCGGCATCGAGCCCCGGTGTGGCGCCGGCATCGCGAGCCAGCAGCGCTTCCGCCAGGCGCTGCGTGCCGGCCGCGAGCAGCGCCGCGGCCGTCGCGGTTCCGGATTGGATGGCAGATGCAGTCATCGCGACGCTAAGATGTCCCCATGCCAAATGCCCTTTACCCGCCCCTCAAGCCGCGCACGTTCGCAGAGCTGCTCGATGCAGTGCTGCAGATCTTCCGCCTTTCGCTGCCCAAGTGTCTGCCTTATGCCACGGTGGCCATCATCGCCGGCCAGCTGTGGACGCTCTATTATCTGACGCGCGGCCGCGTGCCCGTGCTCGATACCAACGATCCGGTGGGGGTGGCCCTTTACGGGGTGGGAACGCTGATCTTCATCGTGCTGTCGCTGACGATCCTGCTGCGTCAGGCGACGATCGCCGCCGGCCGGCCGGTGTCGGGGCGTGCCGACCTTCTCGATACGCTGAAACGGGCGCCAGCCATCGTGGCCATCGCGCTGCTCGCGGGCGTGGCGGTCACGGCGCTCATGCTGCCGGCACTCGCCCTCGCGCCGCCCTACCGGACCGCCGGCCTCATCGTGATGCTGGCACCCGTGACCTACATCGCGATCGCCGTGTCGTTCGCGTTACCGGCGCTGGTACTCGCGCGCAAGGGCGTGCTCGCGAGCATCGCCTACAGCTTCAAGCTCGTGCGCGGCAACTGGTGGCGCGTAGCTGGACTCTACGGTGTCGGATTAGGGGTCGTGCTGACCCTCTGGCTGCTCGTTGCCGCCGTCATCGCGATGGCGCTATCCGACAACGGCACCGACGATGCGGCGATCGCCCGGGCGGTCAGTTCCGCTGCGGTCCTCGCGGTCTTCGCGGTTGGGCTGACCTTTTACTCGGCGCTGACCCTGGCGCTGTTCGGCGATCTCGAGATCCGCAGACTGACCACATCTCCCCTGCCTCGAAGCTAACCCTCGTAGCCGAGATTGGGCGACAGCCACTTCTCGGCCTGCTCGAGCGGCAGGTCCTTGCGGCGCGCGTAGTCCGCGACCTGATCGCGGGCGATCTTGCCGACCCCGAAGTAATGCGCCTCCGGATGTGCCAGGTACCAGCCGCTCACCGCCGCTGTCGGATACATCGCAAAGGAGTCGGTCAGGCGGATACCGGTGCGCCGCTCGACATCGAGCAGCTGCCAGAGCTTCGCTTTCTCAGTGTGATCCGGACAGGCCGGGTAGCCCGGCGCGGGACGGATGCCGAAGTACTCCTCGTGGATGAGCTGATCGTTGGTGAGCGACTCCGCGGTCGCGTATCCCCAGAGCTCCCGCCGTACCCGCTCGTGGAAGTGCTCGGCAGCGGCCTCGGCGAACCGATCGGCCAACGCCTTCAGCATGATGCTGGAATAGTCGTCGTGCGTGCGCTGGAAGCGCGCGATGTGCTCCTCGATCCCGACTCCCGCCGTCACGGCGAATGCGCCGATGTAATCGCGCACCCCGCTCTCCTTCGGCGCGATGTAATCCGCCAGACACTCATGCGGCTGTCCCGGAGGCTTGCCCTTCTGTTGGCGCAGGAATGACAGCGTCGCCAGCGGCTGCCGCCGCTCCTCATCGGCGTAGACCTCGACGTCATCACCGACCGCATTGGCCGGGAAGAAGCCGACCACCGCCCGCGCCTCCAGCCAATTCTCGGCGATGAGCTGCTTCAACATGCGGCGCGCATCGGCGTAGAGATTGCTCGCCGCTTCGCCGACCTTCGGATCGTTGAGCACGTCGGGGAATTTGCCCGTGAGCTCCCAGGCGTTGAAGAATGGCATCCAGTCGATGTACCCGAGGAGCTCGCTCAGCGGATATTTCTCGAAGGCGCGCACGCCCGGAATCCGCGGTGCGATCGGTGTGTAGCCGGCCCAGTCGATGCGGCGGCGGTTGGCCCTCGCCTGGGCGATGCTGAGCTCCGGCGCCTTGACCTTCCTGCCGGCGTGCTGCTCGCGCCGGCGCTCGTGCTCCTCGCCGACTTTGGCGAGGAAGGCCGCGCGTTGCGCCGGGTTGGCGAGCATCTGACAAACGCCGACCGAGCGCGAAGCATCCTTCACGTAAATGACCGCCGACTTGTACTGCGGTGCGATCTTCACGGACGTAGGCGCGGGCGAAGTCGTGGCGGCGCCGATGTGCAGCGGGAGCTCGAATCCCTGGCGCTGCATCTCGCGGGCGACGCTCACCATCTCGTCGAGGGAAGGGGTGATGAGCCCGGAGAGACCGATGAAATCCGCGTTCTCGCGCCGGGCGGTCTCCAGGATCTTTTCGCACGGCACCATGACACCGAGGTCGATGACCTCGAAGTTGTTGCACTGCAGAACGACGCCGACGATGTTCTTGCCGATGTCGTGCACGTCACCCTTGACGGTCGCCATCACGACCCGGCCGTTGTTGGTTCGCCGCCCCCCGGAGGCTCCCTTGCTCTGCTCGATATAGGGGATGAGGTGCGCCACCGCGCGCTTCATGACACGCGCGCTCTTGACCACCTGCGGC
>JBOIAB010000187.1:0-3463 GCA_050738635.1 Steroidobacteraceae bacterium | reverse complement strand
CTGCGCGATATGACTCGGCGATTCTGGATCGGTGCCGCCCTCGCCTTGCCGCTGCTTCTCCTCGAGATGGGCGCGCACCTCTCAATGGCGAGTCCGCAGCGGCTCCTTTCACCGCTGATTTCAGTGTGGGTCCAGTTTGCACTCGGCACGCCGGCCGTACTGTGGGCCGGATGGCCGCTCCTCGAGCGCGGCTGGGCCTCCGTACGCCACCGCTCGCTCAACATGTTCAGTCTGATTTCCCTCGGCGTAGGCGCGGCATATATCTACAGTCTGGTTGCGACTTTTGCGCCAGGAATCTTTCCGGTGAGCCTCCGCGGTGAGGGCGGACTCGTGCCCGTCTACTACGAGGCGGCGGCCGTGATCACCGTGCTCGTGCTTCTCGGACAGGTACTCGAACTGCGCGCGCGGGAGACGACAGGCAGTGCGATCCGCGCCCTCCTCAATCTGGCACCGAAGGTCGCGCGTCGCATCCGCCAAGACGGGACCGATGAGGAAATTCCGCTCGATGTCGTCCAGGTCGGAGACCGTTTGCGCGTGCGCCCGGGAGAGGCGGTACCCGTCGATGGCGTGGTGCTCGACGGCACAAGCGCGCTCGATGAATCGATGGTGACCGGCGAGTCGATGCCAGTCGCCAAGGAGACGGGTGCGAAGGTGATCGGCGCGACGATCAACGGCACAGGCGCGCTCGTAATGCGCGCCGAGCGGGTTGGCGCCGATACCGTGCTCTCGCGCATCGTTCATATGGTTGCCGAGGCGCAGCGCAGCCGTGCCCCCATCCAGCGCCTCGCGGACCTCGTCTCCGGTTGGTTCGTGCCTGCCGTGATCCTCGCCGCCATCGGCGCCTTCATCGGCTGGATGCTCGCCGGACCACCGCCGCAGCTTGCCTATGCGCTCGTCGCTGCCGTCTCGGTGCTCATCATTGCCTGCCCTTGTGCGCTCGGGCTGGCAACCCCCATGTCGATCATGGTCGGCGTCGGAAAAGGCGCCACAGCGGGCGTCCTCATCAAGAATGCCGAGGCGCTCGAGCGGCTCGAGAGGATCGACACACTCGTAGTCGATAAGACCGGTACGCTGACGGACGGCAAGCCGCGCGTCGTCGGGGTGACGACCGCACCAGGGTTCGATAAGGCAACCGTACTCTCTGCGGCCGCGAGCCTCGAGCGCTCGAGCGAGCATCCGCTCGCCGCGGCGATCGTGACCTCCGCGCGCGAGCGCGGCCTCACCCTCTCCGAGACTTCGCAGTTCGCCTCCGTGACCGGCAAAGGGGTGACTGGCGCGGCGAACGGGCATGAGATCGCTGTCGGCAACGCCGCGCTCTTCGCCGAGCTTCGCATCCCGCTTAGCGCCATCGAACCACGAGCCGAGTCACTGCGGGCGGAGGGCGCGACGACGATGTTCGTCGCGATCGACGGCCGCCCGGCGGGCGTGATCGCGGTGGCGGACCCGATCAAAGTCGGTACGCCTGCGGCGCTCGAGAGCCTGCGCAAGGCAGGCATTCGCATCGTGATGGTCACGGGCGATCATCGAGCCACTGCGGAGGCGGTCGCACGCAAGCTGGGTATCACAGACATCGAAGCCGAGGTGCTCCCCGAGCACAAGAACGCGATCGTCCGGCGCTTACGTGCCGAGGGCCGCACCGTCGCCATGGCGGGCGACGGTGTCAACGACGCTCCGGCGCTCGCCGAGGCGGAGGTCGGGATCGCCATGGGGACAGGCACCGATGTCGCGATGCAGAGTGCGGGCGTCACGCTCGTCAAGGGCGATCTCGCCGGCATCGCGCGTGCCCGCGCGTTGAGCCGGGCGACGATGCGCAACATCCGCCAGAACCTCTTCCTCGCGTTCGTCTACAACGCGCTCGGCATCCCGATCGCTGCCGGAGCTCTCTACCCGGCCCTCGGCCTCCTGCTGAGTCCGATCATCGCCGCAGCCGCCATGAGCTTCAGCTCCGTGTCCGTCATCGGCAACGCGCTGCGACTCCGCTTCGCGCGACTGTGAGGGCTCGAATCGCATTGGCCGGACATACTCCGCCGCCGCTCCAGCGACTCTCCGGCGCTCTCCCTGGCGGGTTTGTGCCAGCGGCCAGCGAATTGCTCAAGGTCGGATCGCCCGAGACGCGCGGCGCCTCCGGAGCAGAGCGTATGCCCCGCTGATCCAGCGACCTGCTCCAGCGAGAGAGTGAGTTTTCCATCCGGATTGACGGTCGAACGTAATTCGCGTCCGCTGAATGTCATGACGACCTCACGCCGTCTGCGGCAAATAGATTGAGCGCGGCGCCGTGAGCCCCACGGATTTCGCGTACGCCGCGGCCAAGCTTTCGGCGCAGCAGGTGCGCAATGTCACGCCGTCGGCATAGCCGACTTCGCCAGCGATCCGACAAACAAAGAATCAGCTGACGAGCGACCAATGGCCTCGGCGTCGTGCAAGCTCTGCGAGCCGCCAGGGACGGCGTGGCCGACCTCATCCCACGGCCTCAAGCGCCGGCGCGCTCCGCAAAGCGCCACGCCTGCGCCGCGATCTGCGGTATGCGGCCCGCCAACTCGCCGGCGCGCGCACTCGAGGCATTGCCCTCCATCACCCTCTTCTTGATGCCCTGCGCAATTCCCAGGAGACGAAACAGGTTGAATGCAAAATACCAGTCGAGATCCTGAATCGCCTCTCGCGCCGTCTTCTCGCAGTATCGCGCAACCACTTGCTCGAGCGTCGGGATGCCGAGCCGATCGAGATCGAGGCCGAGCAGGCCCGCACGCCCATCGACCGGCGTAACCCAATTCATGAGGAAATAGGAGAAGTCCGAGAGCGGATCGCCGAGAGTCGAAAGCTCCCAATCGAGGACCGCTAGTATTTCATCGCCGGATCGAGTCATGATGAGATTATCGATCCGGTAGTCGCCGTGCACGATCGCGACGCCGGTCTGCGGCGGCAGAGTCGCAGGCAACCAAACGATCAGTCGCTCGACTGCGTCGATTCTCTCGGTCTCCGATGCCCGATATTGCTTGATCCAGCGCGCGACCTGACGCTCGAAGAAATTGCCTGGACGACCGAATGTCGACAGACCGGCGGCCTGCGGGTCGATCCGATGAAGTGCCGCGAGCGTATCGATCATGCCGTGATAAACGAGCGCGCGAGCATCCTTGGTCAAACAGGGAAGCGCGCCGTCGGTAAAATTCGCGCCCTCCACCAGAGCCATCAGATAGAAAGCCGAGCCGATCACCCCCTGGTCTTGGCAAAGCGCAAACGCGCGAGGCACCGCGAAGCCGAGTGCATGAAGCGCCGTCAGGACGCGATATTCGCGCTCCACGGCGTGGGCCGACGGCAACAGAGTCCCGAAAGGCTTGCGACGAAGCACGTAGGTGCGGTTCGCTGCATCGAGCCTATAAGTCGGATTCGACTGCCCGCCCTCGAATTTCGTCAAGGCAATCGGCCCCCGAAAACCGGTGACGTGTTGTTCCAGCCAGGCGGTCAG
>JBOIAB010000186.1:0-4904 GCA_050738635.1 Steroidobacteraceae bacterium | reverse complement strand
GCTCTACGCCCAGAGCGGCTGGGAGCCGGTCGTCGCGCCGGAGCTCGAGTTCTATCTGGTCGAGCAGAACAAGGACGCCGACTATCCGCTCAAGCCGCCGGTGGGGCGGTCGGGCCGGGCGGAGCCCGGGCGGCAGTCGTACAGCATCGCGGCGGTCAACGAGTTCGATCCGCTCTTCGATGACATCTACCAGTTCTGCGAGGACGAGGACATCGAGATCGACACGCTGATCCACGAGGACGGGCCGGCGCAGATGGAGATCAACCTCATTCACGGGCCGCCGCTCGATCTCGCGGACCAGGCATTCCTCTTCAAGCGCACCGCCCGCGAGGCGGCGCTGCGCCACAAGATGTATGCCACGTTCATGGCGAAGCCGCACGCCAAGGAGCCCGGCAGCGCCATGCACATCCACCAGAGCGTGGTGGACGTGAAGACGCGGCGCAACATCTTCAGCAATCCCGACGGCACCCCGTCGTCGCTGTTCTTCGCGCACATAGGCGGGTTGCAGAAATACATGCCCGCGGCGATGGCGCTCTTCTGCGCCAACGTCAACTCCTATCGCCGCCTTACCCGGTATCTCTCGGCGCCGATCAATGTGCACTGGGGTTATGACAACCGCACCGCAGGGCTGCGCGTGCCGATGTCCGGCCCCGAGGATCGCCGGGTCGAGAACCGCGTGGGCGGTGCCGACGCCAACCCCTACATCGCCATCGCGGCATCGCTGGCCTGCGGCTACCTCGGCATGGTCGAGGGAGTGCAGCCGGGCGATCCCATCACCGGCAGCGCCCATGAGCTGCCCTTCGGCCTGCCGCGCTCGCTCGATGAGGCGCTGCGGGAGTTGCGCCAGAGCGAGCCGCTGGTGAAGCTGCTCGGCGAGCCGTTCGTCGCCGCCTTCACCATCGTCAAGGAAGCCGAGTACGAGGTCTTCCTGCAGGTGATCAGCTCCTGGGAGCGGGAGCACCTGTTGCTCAACGTGTGACCCAGAAAGGCTGTCCGGCGATGAGGCCCCCTCCGATATGAGACGATGGTGCGCCGCGGTTCTGGCTGCGGCATTGGCGGCCCTGCTCGCCGCCTGCTCCGGTGGCGCGCAATCAGGCGCCAAGGTCGTCAACGTCTACAACTGGTCGGATTACATCGACCCGCAGGTGCTGAAGGACTTCGAGAAGCAGTACGGCATCAGGGTCAACTACGACGTCTTCGACAAGAACGAGGTGCTCGAGACCAGGCTCCTCACCGGCAACACCGGCTTCGACGTCGTGGTGCCGTCGGCCCCGTTCCTCGAGCTGGAGATCGGCGCGGGCGCGCTCGAGAAGCTCGACAAGTCCGAGCTGCCGAACCTCAAGTATATGGACCCGGCCGTGCAGAGCAGCGTCGCGCAGTACGATCCCGGCAACCAGTACGCCGCCGACTACATGTGGATCACCTCCGGGCTGGGTTACAACGTGCAGGCGCTGCAGGCCCGTTTGCCCGATGCGCCCGTGAGCAGTTGGCGACTGCTCTACGATCCGGCGGTCGTCTCCAAGCTCAAGGACTGCGGCGTGACGGTGCTCGACGAACCGACCGAGGTAGTCGGCACGGTGCTCCTCTACCTCGGCAGGAATCCGAACAGCGAGTCGCCGGCCGATCTCGCTGCCGCCATGAAGGTGCTCATGGCCATCCGGCCATACGTGCGCTACGTCAATTCCTCACGTTATATCGACGACCTGGCCAACGGCGAGATCTGTCTGGCGCTCGGGTGGTCGGGGGATGTGAAGCAGGCGCAAGACCGGGCGCAGCAGGCCGGCAGAACCTACACCATCACCTACTCGATCCCCAAGGAAGGAGCGGTCCAGAACTTCGATACGCTGGCGATTCCGGCCAATGCGCCGCATCCGCGCAACGCCAATCTGTTCATCAACTATCTCCTGGATCCGCACGTCGCCGCGCGCAATTCCAACCTCGTGAAGTATGCCAACGGTGATGCGGCATCGCTGCAGTACGTGGAGAAGTCGGTGCGCGAAGATCCCGGCGTGTATCCGCCGCCGGCTGTCATGCACACGCTGGTGCCGGAGCGGGCGAAGTCCATGCAGTTCATGCGGCTGCTGACGCGCGCGTGGACTGACTTCAAGACCGGCAGCTGAGCGACGGGCAGCAGCCGATGAACGCCCAACCGTCGACGGCGTCCGATCCGGCGCCGCCCTACGTCCGCCTGGAAGCCGTCAGCAAGAAGTTCGGCGACTTCCTTGCCGTCGATGAGGTCTCGCTCGAGATCCGGCGCGGCGAGATTTTCTGCCTGCTCGGCGGCTCCGGCTCGGGCAAGACGACGCTGCTGCGGATGCTGGCGGGCTTCGAGACCCCGAGCGCCGGACATATCTACATCGACGGCGAGGACATGAGCTCGGTGCCGCCCTACGAGCGACCCGTCAACATGATGTTCCAGTCGTATGCACTCTTCCCCCACATGACCGTGGAGAGGAATGTCGCCTTCGGTCTCGAGCAGGAACGGCTCGGGCGCGCCGAAGTCCGCCGGCGGGTCGGCGAGATCCTGGAGATCGTGCAGATGAGCCCGTACACGGGCCGCAAGCCGCACCAGCTCTCCGGCGGGCAGCGCCAGCGCGTGGCGCTCGCGCGCGCACTCGCCAAGCGTCCGAAGCTGCTGCTCCTCGATGAGCCGCTGGCGGCGCTCGACCGCAAGCTGCGCGAGCGCACTCAGTTCGAGCTGCTCAACATCCAGGAGCGCCTCGGGGTCACCTTCATCGTGGTCACGCACGACCAGGAGGAGGCTATGACACTGTCCAGCCGGATGGGTGTCATGGAGAGCGGACGAATCGCGCAGGTGGGGACACCGGCGGAGATCTACGAGGCGCCGGTCAACCGCTTCGTCGCCGACTTCATCGGGTCGGTGAATCTCATGGAGGGCAGGGTGGCGGCTCGCGGCGAGGGCGACCTCACCATCCATTGCGCACCATTCGGCTGCACCGTCCGAACGACACGACGCGTCGAGTGCGCGCCGGGGGACACCGTGTGGGCGGCAATCCGGCCGGAGAAGATCGCCCTCGCGAGCGAGGGGTCGCCAGAGGAAGCGTCGGCAGACAACCGCGTGCGCGGCAAGGTGCGGGAAGTCGCCTATATGGGCGATGTGTCGATCTGCCTGGTCGAGATCGAATCCGGCAAGACCGTGCGCGTGACGCTACCCAACCGCTCGGGGCTTGCGGCGCAGCGTGACCTGAGACACGCGTCCGTGACGCTGTCGTGGGATGCCGAGAGTCTCGTGATCCTGACACGTTAGGTGGGGATCAATGGAACAGCGTGAGAGGCAGAAGGCCACTCCTCGGCGGTTTCCCGGGCGGCAGGTCGTTGCGGGGATACCCGCTCTGTGGCTCACGGTGTTCTTCCTCATTCCGTTCCTGGTCGTCCTCAAGATCTCGTTCTCGGAAGCGCAGCTCGCGATTCCGCCCTACGCGCCGCTCATCACCTGGCTGCATGGCTTGCCGGTGCCGCGGCTCCATCTCTCGGGCTACGCGTATCTCTTCACCGATCCGCTCTATCTGCGCTCCTACCTTTACTCCATCATGGTGGCGGCGGTCTCGACGCTCTTCTGTCTTCTGATCGGATATCCGATGGCGTACGCCATTGCGCGCGCCGGGGAGGCGTGGCGCACCTTCCTGCTGATGCTGATCGTATTGCCGTTCTGGACCTCATTCCTGCTGCGCGTCTACGCCTGGATCGGACTGCTGCAGAACGACGGCCTGATCAACAACGTGCTGCTGTGGCTGGGCCTGATCCATCATCCCATCACTTTGCTGCAGACGGACTTCTCGCTTTACGTCGGCATCGTCTACTCCTATCTGCCCTTCATGATCCTGCCTCTCTACGCCAACCTGGAGAAGCACGACCCGGCGCTCCTCGAGGCTGCCGCCGATCTCGGCGCGCGGCCGCTGATTGCGTTTCTGCGCGTGACGCTGCCGCAGTCGGTGCCCGGCATCGCCGCCGGCTCGCTGCTCGTCTTCATTCCGGTGGTCGGCGAGTACGTGATCCCGACGCTGCTCGGCCGCACCGATCAGATCATGATCGGGCGCATGCTGTCGGATGAGTTCTTCGACAATCGCGACTGGCCGGTGGCGAGCGGCGTCGCAGTCCTGATTCTGCTGCTCCTCGTCATACCCATCGTGCTGCTGCAGCGGGTCGAGCGGCGGCAGCTCGAGGCCGAGTGATGCGCACGAGGGGGCTCTTCTCGCGCAGCGCGCTCGTGCTCGGGCTCGTCTTTCTATACGTGCCGATCCTGTCGATGATCGTGTACTCCTTCAACAACAGCCGCCTGGTCACGGTCTGGGATGCGGCACACTCGCCTACCCTGAAGTGGTACGGCGTGCTCTTTTCCGATGGCGAGGTTCTCGACGCCGCGTGGCTGTCGCTGCGGGTCGCCGTGTGCGCGGCGACCGTCTCCACCGTTCTAGGCACGCTGGCGGGCACGGCGCTGGCACGATTCGGCGCATTCCGCGGCCGTTCCCTTCTCGTCGGCATGACGACGGCGCCCATTGTCATGCCGGAGGTCATCAGCGGCCTCTCGCTGCTGCTGCTCTTCGTCGCTCTGCAGCAGGCCATCGGCTGGCCACAGGGCATGGGCGCGCTCACGATCACGCTCGCGCACATCTCCTTTTGCATGGCTTACGTCACCGTGGTGATACAGTCGCGCCTGGCCGGGTTCGACGAGTCGCTCACCGAGGCGGCACAGGATCTGGGCGCGCGCCCGGCGAAGGTGTTCTGGCGCATCACGCTGCCGCTCATCCTGCCGGCCGTGCTTGCAGGGTGGCTGCTCGCCTTCACCCTCTCGTGGGATGATCTGGTGATCTCGCAGTTCGTCGCCGGGCCGGGCTCGAGCACGCTGCCGATGGTGATCTTCTCCAAAGTGCGGCTCGGCGTCA
>JBOIAB010000185.1:0-2214 GCA_050738635.1 Steroidobacteraceae bacterium | reverse complement strand
GGCCAGAAGCTGATCGCCAGGACGGCGATCCGCTAGCCTACAGGGACGTACTCGCGGCGTTCTGGCCAGAGCGCATTGCGTAGCTCGCTCCCGTCCAATCGGGTTAAAGGCGTCTCTTCGTATCAGCCGAGCGCCAATCAAAGCCGCATTGGCATCACAACGTAGCGCGTCTGAGTCAATCCCGGTGCATGAATCAAGCAGCTGCTGTTGGAATCAGTGAGTCCGATCTCGACCTTATCTCCCTCGATCGCGCTCAAAGCATCCAGCAAATAGTTGACGTTGAACCCGATCTCGACCTCATCTCCCGCGTACACGACCTCGACCTGGTCCTCCGCCTCCTCCTGCTCCGGATTGTGCGCCTGGATGATCAGCAGGTCTGTCCGCACCGCCAGTCGAATCCCGCGATACTTCTCGTTCGAAAGGATCGCCGTCCGCTGCAGGGACTGACGCAGAAGCTCGCGATCCGCCTGCACCAGCTTCCCCGGACTGGCCGGAATGACGCGTCCGTACTCCGGGAACCTGCCATCGATCAGCTTCGAAGTGAAGCGAATGTCGCCGATCTGGGCGCGAATGTGATTCGTGCCGATGGCCAGCTCGACGTTGCCGTCGGTTCCCAGGATGCGCTGCAGCTCCAGCACTCCCTTGCGCGGCACGATGACCTGTCCGGTCTTTCCCGGCGAGGGAAGGGCCATCTCGCAGAGCGCGAGCCGGTGTCCATCCGTCGCGACGGCACGCAGTGCGCTCTCCTGGGTCTCGAGCAGCAGACCGTTGAGGTAGTAGCGCACGTCCTGCTGCGCCATCGAGAAATGCGTCTTGTCGATGAGCCGCCGGAACTCGCCCTGCGGCAGTGAGAGCGTCTGCGCCGCGTTGATCTCCTCCACGACGGGAAACTCAGCCGCCGGCAGGGTCGACAGCGTGAAGCGGCTGCGGCCCGCGCGCACCACGATGCGCTCCCCCTCCGTGCTCAGGGTGACACTCACTCCGTCCGGTAGCGCCCGAAAAATGTCGACGAGCTTGCGGCCGGGTACGGTGATGTCTCCCGCCTGTTCCAGCCCGACGTTCGTGGCGGCAACGAGCTCGACCTCGAGATCCGTTCCCGTAATCGCAAGCCGGTTGTCCCGTGCAGACAGCAGCACGTTAGCGAGCACTGGCATCGTCTGCCGCCGCTCGACCACGCCGATCACGCTTTGCAGGGGGGCGAGAAGGTCCTCGCGCTTTGCTGTCAGCTTCATAATCTATATCTTTCTTGAGAATCTTAAATTCAGATTGTAGTAGTTATTAGGCCTGGGGATAACGGGAACAACTTTTCTGATCCCATGAGATCAACGGCTTGGCCCGTCCATGATGCACCAAGTTTCGCGGTACGACCTGGGCGCCGACTGTGCGCGGCCTGTGCGTAACTTTATCCCCTCGGTCGCCCACAGAAAATCCACAGGCCTTACCCCATCAACCCGTCAGGGTTCTCAACAGGTTCGAATAGTCCTCGCTCATCCGCACCTCGGAGCTGCGCAGCTCCTTGATGCGCTTGCAGGCATGCAGCACCGTCGTGTGGTCGCGGCCGCCGAAGGCATCGCCGATCTCCGGCAGACTGTGGCTGGTGAGCTCTTTGGCGAGCGCCATGGCGACCTGCCGCGGCCGCGCCACCGAGCGGCTGCGGCGCTTGGAAAGAAGATCCGCCATGCGGACTTTGTAGTAGTCGGCGACGGTCTTCTGGATGTTCTCGATGGTGACCAGCTTCGCCTGCAGGGACAACAGGTCTTTCAGCGCCTCGCGGGTGAAGTCGAGCGTGATCGCGTGACCGGTGAAGCGCGAGTTGGCGATGACACGCCGCAGCGCTCCTTCCAGCTCGCGCACGTTGGAGCGAATGCGCTTGGCAATGAAGAACGCGACTTCCTCCGGCAGGTGAGCGCTGGCGGAATGCGCCTTGGACATCAGGATGGCCACGCAGGTCTCGAGCTCCGGCGGCTCGATGGCGACCGTCAATCCCCAGCCGAAACGCGATTTCAGCCGCTCCTCCAGCCCTTCGACTTCCTTCGGATAACGGTCGCAGCTCAGGATGACCTGATGCTGGCCTTCGAGCAGCTCGTTGAAGGTGTGGAAGAACTCCTCCTGCGAGCGCTCCTTGCCGGCGAAGAACTGGATGTCGTCGATGAGCAGCGCATCGAGGGAGCGGTAGGCGGTCTTGAACTCGTTCATGCTGTTGTGCTGCAACGC
>JBOIAB010000184.1:0-2516 GCA_050738635.1 Steroidobacteraceae bacterium | reverse complement strand
GAGCTCGTGCATGACCAGCAGTGTCTTGCCGCCTCTTTCCTCAAAGGTCACCGTGGTGACGGGCCCACCGTCACCACCTTCGTCATTGGCGGCGCCGGTCAGCGACTCTCTTGCGGGTGCTGTCCGGCGATATCCTCGCCCGGGTCGCCTCGACAGCCTTGAATCTGGAGCTGTAACGCGTTACAGTGTAACGCGTTACGCGAAGGAGACCGTCATGGCACATGCGGCAGAACGAATGCGGGCAATGCGCGAGCGACGTCGCGCACAAGGGCTGCGTGAGTTGCGCCTTGTCGTACCCGATCCCCACGCAAGGGCGGTTCTGCGAAGGGTCGCGAAGCAAGTCGCGAGCTTAGACCAATCCGCAGAGCGAGAAGCCATGCGATGGATCGAAGCGGTTTCGGAATTTGACGCGCCGTGAAGCGCGGCGATGTTGTGACGGTCGCGGCGTCGGGCGACTATGGGAAGCCGCGCCCGGCGGTAATCGTGCAGACCGACGCTCTACCCGACGAGCATGCTTCCGTGATCGTCTGTCAAATGACCTCCGATATCGCAGAGGCGCCGGATTTCCGTGTCACCATCGAGCCCACCGGCGGCAATGGCTTACTGACGCGCTCGCAAATTATGGCGGATAAGCCAGTGACGATCCGTCGTGAGTGCGTTGGCCGCAAGATCGGATCGCTGGACGAAAGTGACATCGATCGCCTGAATGTCGCGCTCGCGTTTGTTATAGGACTGGCCGACTGATATCTCTGGCGCTCCGCGCGTACCTCGGGCTCCTTGGAAGACGGCGCGAACCAGCCAAAAGCGGGCATCCGATCTCCGTTTGATATTGGCAACAATGGGTCGACAGGCGACGGTCGGCAGCATGCGATCATCGGAACGCAGGCTGAGAAGAGGCCGGCCCGAAGCGGCAATCCAGTGCAGCGTCTATCCGATACGTCTGTTGGCAGTCCCAGGCAGCACCGGCGAGCCGTGGTAGACGCGCATTTCTCACGGGGAGGCGGCGCTTCCGATACCGTGGCAGAGAATTAGCGCGGAACACCGCCGGCTGCGCCGTCAAAGCGGGCGCGCGCGGCATGGATATCGGAGTAACGGCGGTCGGCCCAATCGATGAGGTTCGCCATCGGCTCCAGCAGGGATTGGCCTAGCGGGGCCAGACGATATTCGACGTTCGATCGGCGAGGTGCCGTGATCGACCAGATACAGTTGATAGTTACGCAGATCCTCGGCGGTGGCTGTATCGGGTGAGCGGCGCAAATATGCCGCCAGTTGTCGCACGCTGCGGATATAGGCGGTCTGGGTCTTCGGTGCGAGCTTGCGCATCCGCATGTCCTCGACCATGCGTTGACGCAGCGCTGAGATGGGTCGGGTCGAATCGTTCATGGCTCTGCTCCGTTGCGATGCGAGGCGGACTCGCCTCACCGCGCAACGTACGAAACAAAGCCACAAACCTCACCTCATCAACCCAAGCCGAACGAAGGCACCCCTACCGCGCGAGCGGTTTAGGCATCATGGCCCGTGATGAACAGGCGGGCATCCAAGGTTGAAGAACACAAGAGGTCTGCCTCCCGCAGTACCGTGGGTTGCGCACCTGCGTGCGCCGAGCCACATGTAGAGTGCCGCGAAGGCACCATCTACACCAAGCACAGGAGGCAGACCATGGATGAGACTATCACGGGATTTGTCGGGCTGGATGCGCACGCCGAGTCCAACGCGATCGGCATTGCCGAGCTCGGACGCGCACCGCCACGGTTTGTGGGTACCGTGGGTCCTAAGTTCGGCGAGCTCAGCAAAGCTTTGGCCAAGCTGGGCAAGCCCTCTGAGCTGTTGATCGTCTACGAAGCGGGACCGTGTGGTTATGTACTCGCCCGCGAGCTCAAGCGCGCAGGCTACCGTTGCGAGGTGGTGGCGCCCTCGAAGGTGCCGCGCCGGCCGGGCGATCGGGTAAAGACCGATCGGCGCGATGCGCTCACGCTGGCAGGCCTTGCGCGCGCCGCAGAACTCACCTTCGTGAGCGTTCCTGACGAGCGCGACGAAGCGATCAGGGACTTGAGCCGTGCTCGCACTGATGGGGTACGCGCTCGGCTCAAATCCCGCCAGCAGCTCAAGGCACTGCTGCTGCGGCACGGCCGCCGTTACACCGGTAAGACTTCCTGGAATGCCGCTCACGAGCGCTATCTCGCCACGATGTCTTTTGACCACCGCGCCCAAGACATCGCCTTCGTGGAGTATCGGCAGGCGGTCTCGGAAGCACAGGCGCGCGTTGAGCGTTTGAGCGAGGCGCTCACCGGTGAGCTCGAGCACTGGAGGATGCGTCCCCTTGTGCGGGCGCTGATGACGCTGCGCGGGGTGGATCAACTGGTCGCCACGACCCTGGTCGCAGAACTCGGAGAGCTCAAGCGCTTTGCGCATCCGCGCGAACTGATGGGCTACCTCGGGCTGGTGCCCTCCGAGCACACCAGCGGCGACAAGCGCCGGCTCGGAGCGATCACCAAAACCGGCAATACCCACGTACG
>JBOIAB010000183.1:0-4747 GCA_050738635.1 Steroidobacteraceae bacterium | reverse complement strand
GGATTCCTAAAGACCGGGCTCGCGGCGGAGCACCATCGCGTCGGCGCGCTGCTAAACGACATCTTCCAGCAGTCGTTGGATATGGACTGGGGAAGTCAGTCGCTGCGGCGCAAGGCAGGTCCATTGCCGCCAGTCGCGATCGCCAACGGCGCCCTGCCGGTCATCGCGCGTCTCCTCTTCAAGTCGCTCGATCAGGACGGGCAACGCGATCTCGAGCTGCAGCGGCAATCGGTGAGCCTCGACGAGGTCGAGGAAGACTTCTGGTCCGCGTTCGACGGCCTGGATCGTCATGCGCTGTTGCAACAGACGCTGGAGTTGCTGCACAAGACTGGCGCGCCGCTCGGCATTGGCGGTCTCGCGCGTCATCTTCCTCCGACCCACGACCTAGAGACAATCGCTCTCTGGCTCAGCCTGGCGCGCGAGGTCGATGTGCCTGTAGGCGGCGAGCGAGAAACTGTCGACGTGCTGGTGAAAGAGGGTGCAAGACTGCGTTTCCACGTGCCGAAGATCGAGCTGACGGCCACGGCCGTGGCGGGCCTCGAGTGGGAGCCGTAGAACATGGCCAACATCTTCGACCAGCTCACCGCGAGACCGGAAAGCGTGGAAACAGTGGATTTGACTGACGAGGAGCCTCTGGACGCCGGAGCTACCGCCAGCCCTGAGCTCAACGGCTCTCGCGACTTGGATCGGGACGCTGCTTCCGCGGGCCCGGTCTCGTATACCCCACGTCAGGTGAAGGATGTGGCGCTCGAGCTGCTGAAGTACGGACTGCTCGAGGAGCAACGAAAGCCGAATCTCTACCGGACCGCACTCGCGGAGCACGAAGCCTTAGGCCGCGTGCTCGAGCCGTTGGACCTCGCCATGCGCGTCGATGAGATTCGAGGTCTGGCGTACATCGTCGTGGCCGACCAGGTCTTCGATAGCGTCGAGGGAGAATGGTCGCATCCTCTGGTGCGGCGCCAGCGGCTCAATCTCGAGCAGTCGCTGTTGATCGCCATCCTCCGTCAGCAGTTCGTCGCCCATGAACAGCAAGCGGGGGTCGGCTCGACCGAGGCTCGGGTCGCGCTCGAGGATCTACTGCCGCAGTTGCAGCTTTACCTCGGGGAGCTTGGCAGCGACGCTCAGGAAGAGAAGCTGCTGCGCAATCTCCTAGAGCAGCTCAAAGTCCACGGCATCGTCTCCGAGCCCGACGAGCACAATCGGGTTGCGATCCGCCCGATCATCGCCCATCTGGCCAGCCCCGAGAATCTGCAAAGTCTCCTCGGCGCCTTCCGGCGGGAAGCGAGCGGCAGCCAACAGCAGGGTGGTAGTACCGGTGGGCCGATGGACGACTCCGGCGACACCGGAGAGCAGTCCCCGGAAGCTCGGGGCGCGGCAGATGGGGGGTGACGCTTAAAATGGACGTGCAAACCACCACCGATGCGGCCCTGACGGACTCGCTCGCCCCGCCCACCTTTGTCATCACGCATCTCGAGCTCTTCGACTGGGGTTCGTTTGCCGGCCGGCACTCCGCCCAGATCGACCTGGAGGGTACAGCCATCATCGGGCCGACGGGCAGCGGCAAGACCACGCTCATCGACGCCCTGATGACGCTCATCACTGCCAATCCTCGCTATAACTTGGCATCGACCGGTGGACACGAGAGCGACCGCGATCTCGTGTCCTATATCCGCGGCGTGTCTGGCGCTGGCAACAACAGCGGCGACAACGAGCACATCGCCCGGCCCGACAAGACCGTCAGCGGCATTGCCGTCCGATTCAGCAATGGCGAGAAGCAACTGGTGATTGGTGCAGTCTTCTGGCTGGACGGTACCAGCTCCGCTGCGACAGACCTGGGACGGCTCTGGATCTACTCTGAGGCAGCAAGCGAGGGGTTGGACGAATGGCTCGAGATCCACCATGCCGGCGGCGCGCGCGCGCTTAAGCAGCATGCGCGCGAGACCTCGGGCCTCCATATCACTAGCAACAAGCAGGAGTACCTCTCACACCTGCGGCGCTTTTTCGAGGTCGGCGAGAATGCCTTCACGCTGCTCAATCGAGCCGCAGGCCTGAAGCAGCTCAACAGCATCGATGAGGTCTTCCGCGAGCTGGTGCTGGATGACACCTCCGCCTTCGATCGCGCGGCGGAGGTCGCCAAGGAGTTCGATGACCTGGCTGCCATTCACGGCGAGCTCGAGATCGCGAGGCAGCAGCAGCAATCCTTGCGGCCAATTGACGAGAGCTGGCGCAAGCGGGAGGGCTTGGCGCAGGCTTTGGGGCTGCAGCGGCAGATCAAGGATGTCTTGTCCCGATGGTATGCGGAGGTCGCGCATCGGCTGGTGACTGGGCGGCTGGCCCTGATCGACACCGGAATCGACGAATGCGGTCGCAAGGGAGAGGCGTTGCGCGGACAAATCGAGATGGCGGACGCCGAAGCTGAAACCCTGCGGGACATCTATCTCAGGGCGGGTGGAGCCAGCATCGAGCAGCTCCGCCAGCAGATCCAATCGCAGGAGCAGCTCGTTGCGATGTGCGCCCGCAATGCAAAGGACTATCGCCGGCTCGCGGGCCGTCTGGAGCTGGACGCTGCGCTGACTCGTGACGCCCTGGCGGCGAACCAGCAACGGGCACGAGAGCTTCAAACTGAAAAGCAGCAGATGTACCGGCATCAGAAGCAAGAGGCGTGGGAGAAGGGTGCTGCGCTGCAGCGCGAGAAACAGGCGCGCGATGAGAGCAAAGCGGAGCTGGAGCAGGTCCTGGGGCGTCCCGGCTCCAACGTGCCGGGCCTGCATCAACTCTTCCGGAGCGAACTCGCGGAGCAGCTCGGTCTCGAAGATCATTCCTTGCCCTTCGTGGCCGAGTTGGTCGAGGTCAAAGCCGAAGACAGTCGTTGGCGAGGTGCGATAGAGCGGGCCGTCGGAGGCCACCGCGCGCGCATCATGGTGCCACCCGAGGCCATGAAGGCAGCGCTGCGCTGGATCAATCACCGCGACAACCGGCTGCACGTTCGTCTGCTGGAAGTGGAGACCACACCAGAGGAGCCGCGATTCTTTGAGGACGGGTTCACGTGTAAGCTGAAATACAAGGATCACCCCTACCGGAAAGCTTTGCAGGCGTGGCTTGGCCGCATCGACCGACACTGCGTTGCCTCGCCGGAGCACCTGCACGATACCCCGCACGGGCTGACAGAACAGGGCCTCATGTCCGACCGGAGAGGTTTGTTCGAGAAGCAGGACCAGCGCCGGCTCGATCAGGACTGGATGACCGGATTTGACAACAAGGATCGAGTCGCCAGCCTGCGCAAACACATCGCGGAACTGGAGATCTCTCTGCGCCAAGTCGAGGAGGCCTATGAGGCTGCCAAGGCGCGCGCCGACGACACAGAGGGTCTCCTCGGTCTCTTGCAGGCGCTGATCGAGGCGGAATTTGCCGCAATGGACCTGCCGGGTGCCGAGCAGGCTATGGAATCATTGCAGTCGCGGTTACAGGCTTTGAGCGATCCGGAGGGAGACGCCGAGAAAGCGCGCGTGCGCTGGGCAGAGGCCGACGGGCAAGTCAGAGCCCTTCGTGTTCAGGAGAGCGTCAACGAGGCTGCGAAGAAGAGCCTCCAGGACAAGCGGCAGGAGATGGTTGCTTGGCGCGAGCGGGCCATCGGCCGGATCGGCGCTGGTCTGACGGACCCGCAACGGCTGCTCGCCCAGCGGCATCTGCCGATTCCGGCCGGTGACGTCCTCGACAATCTGTCAGAGCTCGAGCTGGATGCCACGAATTCCGTCCAGGGCGCCATCGTGGCAGCCACTTCGCAGTTGAGCAGCGCCGAGCAAACCCTGGTGCGGCAGATGGGCGCCGCCAAACGGGTCGACACGGGCGCGTTCGCGGAGGTCGGCCAGGAGATGCAGGACGTGCCTGCGTACCTGGAGCGCCTCCGACAGCTCACGGAGGAGGCGCTCCCCGAGAAGCTGCAGCGCTTCCTGCAATACCTCAACCAGTCCTCCGATCAGGGTGTCACGCAGCTGCTGAGCGCCATCGAGAACGAGGTGTCGCTGATAGAAGAGCGCATCGAGGACCTCAACCGGACGCTGCGGCGAGTCGACTTCAGCGCTGGCTCTTACCTGCGACTCGTACCGCAACGTGTCGTGCATGAAAGCCTGCGGACGCTACAGCAGGCGCAACGCCATCTGCGCTCGGCCGAGGTCAAGGATGACCAAGGCGAAAGCCACTTCCGTGCCCTGCAGAACATCGTCGCCATCCTGCGTGATGCCAGCGACCGAAAAAAGACCTTGAGCGCCCGTGCGCTACTCGATCCTCGGTATCGGCTGACATTCGCCGTATCGGTGATCGAGCGGGCGACCGGCGCCGTGAAGGAGGTCCGGACCGGCTCTCAGGGCGGCAGCGGCGGCGAGAAGGAGATCATCGCGAGCTATGTGTTGACGGCATCGCTGAGCTACGCTCTCTGTCCCGACGGCAGCGCACGTCCCCTCTTCGGCACCATTGTGCTCGATGAAGCCTTCTCCAAGAGCTCCCAGGCGGTGGCTGGCCGGATCATTTCCGCCCTGCATGAGTTCGGGTTGCATCCGCTGTTCGTGACCCCGAACAAGGAGCTGCGGCTGCTCCGCGCCCAGACGCGCTCCGCGATCCTGGTTCATCGGCGAGGCCGTCAGGCAACCATGACATCCGTCACCTGGGAGGAACTCGAAGACCACGCGCGACAACGCGTCGGCGGCCTGGATGAAATCGCCAGCTGAGCTCGCACTGCGCTGGGCTAGGC
>JBOIAB010000182.1:0-11823 GCA_050738635.1 Steroidobacteraceae bacterium | reverse complement strand
GCGTCGCCGGCGAGGTGGCGATACTTCGCGGGCCGGTCGTCATTCACGGTGTCGGATTCGACATCCACACCATGCTCTACGCCGCCGGCGCCACCATTCTCGGGCTGCAGCTGATGCTGTTTTCACTGGTGGCACGCACCGTCGGCGTGGTCAAGAATCTCTTGCCGATGACCGACAACCTGGCGCGGTTCCTGCGCCTCTTCACTCTGGAGCGTGGCATTCTGCTCGGCGCCTCGCTCGGTCTTGCGGGCCTGGCGCTCGCCGTCTACTCGGTCGACACCTGGGCGCGCGCGCGTCTGGGTGCCCTCGATCCCGTGTCGGTGATGCGCATTGCGATTCCATCGGTGACTTTCATGTTGGCCGGTGGCGAGATACTGTTCGCGTCGTTTCTCCTCGGGCTGATCGACGTCCGCCCTTCGGACGAGAATCGCCCATGAGCTCCGTGGGCGAGGCGCTGACTCTTGCCCGGCGCCCCTCCTTGCTAGCGAGTGTCACCCGTCTCGTCACGGCACCCCGGTTCATCGTCTACTGCTGCTGCACTCTGGCCGCCCTGCTGACGTGCTATCACCTCGGCAAGGACATGGCGTGGGACACGCTCGACTATCACTTCTATGCTGGTTTCAGTGCGCTGCACGACCGCTATGGACAGGACTACTTTGCGGCGGGTCCACAAAGCTACCTGAACCCTTACATCCTCGCGCCCTTCTACCTGCTGGCCACTTCCGGCCTGACGGCCCTCGAGGCCGCTTTGGTCCTGGCCGCGCTGCAAAGCGTCATCCTCTGGCTGGTGTATGAGCTGGCGCTGGCCGTCTCACCCGCGGCGACGCCCCGAGCCCGTCTGACGGCCGCGATCTGCGCGCTCGCGCTGGCCTACGCGAATCCAGTCCTCATCAACCAGTTCGGCTCGAGTTTCGCGGATGTGCTCACGGCGGAGATAGTCCTCGCCGGCTGGCTAGCGCTCGTCACAGCCGTTCGCAGCCCGAATGCCATGCGCGTCGCATGCGGAGGGCTGCTGCTGGGGTGTGTAACCGCGCTGAAACTGACTAACGTCCTGCACGCTGTCTCGGCCGGCGTAATCGTGCTCTTCATTCCAGGGAGCTGGCGCCGCAGGTTTCGCTATGCGTCCCTGTTCGTGACGGCGGGAGTGGTGGGCTTCGCAGCGGTTGCCGCCCCCTGGGCCATTCGCCTGCAGGAGCACTTCGGCAACCCATTCTTCCCGCTATTCAATGGCATCTTTCGCTCGCCACAGTTTACCACCGCGCGGATCATCCATTACCGCTTCATTCCAACATCGCTCGGTGCCGCGCTTTGGCGCCCGTTCGCTATGGTTTCTCCACGCGGCATGATCCACGCGGAGTTGGCATCGCCGGATTTGCGCTACGCACTGCTGTTGGTAGTGGCCATTCTTTCGCTGCTCGCATGGGGATGGAGACGCCGTGGGAGCGCTGACCCGGCTGATGAAAGCTCGGGACGGGCGCTCGCGGCTCTCGGGTGGGCCTTTCTCGCGGACTGGATTTTCTGGCTGGCGGCATCGGGCAATAGCCGCTATTTCATTCCCATGGCCTGCGTCGCCGCGGTTGTGGCCGTGGCCATGATCTTTCGCCTTTGCTCGGAACGGCCGAGGCTGCGCAATTATCTGCTGCTGGGTGTCTTCATCGTCCAGTTCTATCAGGTTCACCTCGGAGCGGAATATTCGCCGGGGCTTCCCTGGGACCACGAGCCCTGGTTCGAGGTCTCAGTGCCGAAGAGTCTGGCCAGGCCCGATCTCTATTTGAGCATCGGCATCCAATCAGATTCGTTCATTGCGCCCTATCTGGCGCCGGGGTCCGGTTTCATCAATCTCGAGGGCGACTACACATTGGGCCCCGATGGAGCGAACGGCAAGCATATTGCGGCATTGGTTGCGCATTATTGGCCACACGTTCGGATGCTGATGCGCGACGGGCGGCGCGACGCGACCTACGACGCCAGCCTGCCGAAGATGGTCAATGCGAACGACGCCCTCGAACCCTTCGGATTGCAACTCGACAGCAGCGACTGCGCGCGCATCGTCGTCCGCGGGGTGAGCTCGCCAGCGCTCGGCACCGTTACGGGACGGGCGGCGCCTAGTCCGTCAACGGCGAGAGCGAACATCGGGTATCTCATCACGTGTGGGGTCGTGGCCGGAAAGGCGCCCGATCCGGCACTGGTGACGGCCGAGAACGACGCCAATGTCGTGCTCGACCGCTTGGAGGATGCGTGTCCTGCGCTCTTTCAGCCGCGCCGGCCGACGACCTACCTGCTCGGCGACAAAGCGCACGGGTATATCCTGGCGCGACAGTACCCCAACACCGATATGTTCGCGTGGGTGGCGAAGGGTTGGGTACAGTATCAGGCGCTCATGAGTCAGTCGGGGTACGCCGGCCGGGAGAGCCTGTGGCAGAAGGCGCCGCCGCAGGTCACCTGTGGTCGCGGCACGGAAGGTTACTTTCTAAAAGTAACCGGGCGGCGCTGAACAGATTTCCATGAGTTCCGCGGAATGCCCGGCGGCGGCGCAAAAAGGCGCGCCAGTCACGATGCTCAAGCGGCTGGCGACCTCGCCGCGCTTCCTGGTCTATGTCTCGTGCACGCTGTTGGCGCTCATCGTCAGCCATTGGATGGGCAAGGACATGCAGTGGGACACGCTGGACTATCACTTCTACGCGGGATTCAGCGCCATCCACGATCGCTTCGGCCTCGATTACTTCGCCGCGGCGCCGCAGGCGTATCTGATTCCTTATGCCTATGCGCCATTTTACCTGTTGGTCGCATCAGGACTGAGCGCGCTCGAGGTGGCCGGGATTCTCGCTGTCATCCAGAGCGCCATCCTCTGGCTGACCTACGAGCTGGCGCTCGCTGTCGCTCCGCAGGGCAGCGCCCGCGGACGCTTTGCCGTGGGCGCTTGCGCGGCCTTTTTGGCCCTGGCGAATCCGGTGCTCATGGAGCAATTCGGCTCGAGTTTCGCCGACATTACGACGGCCGAGCTGGTGCTCGCGGGTGTGTTGGTTCTCATCGCAGCGGTTCGCAGCCCAAGCATGTGGCGGGTGGCGCTCGCCGGCTTTCTGCTCGGCGCCGCCACCGCGCTCAAGCTGACCAATTCGCTGGACGCCATCTCCCTGACGATCGTGCCGCTCTTCCTGCCGCTCAGATGGCCGAAGCGATGGAGCAGTGCGGCTCTTTATGCTCTGAGCGTTGGCCTGGGCTTCGTGCTGGTCTCTCTGCCTTGGGCCATCGAGCTGTGGCGGCATTTCGCCAACCCGCTCTTTCCTCTGCTGAACGATATTTTCCGCTCGCCAGAGTACACGACCGCACCGGTCGTGGATTATCGCTTCATTCCCACGTCGCTGCTTGCGGCCCTCTGGCGCCCATTTGCGATGATGGCGCGCGTGCGAATGGTGCACGTCGAAAGACCCGCGCCCGATTTGCGCTATGCGCTCCTGATCGCGCTCGCGATGCTGCTGGTGCTCGCGCGATGGGGGAGCCGCTGGCGAGCTGGGCAGGCGTTCGCGCGCAAGGCGTCCGGATCGGCGGCAAGCCGGGCGCTGCTCGCGCTCGGCTCCGCGTTCCTGCTCAACTGGGTGATATGGCTTTGGCTCTTCGGCAACAGCCGGTATTTCATTCCGATGGCCTGCGTAGCCGGCGTGCTGGTCGTGGCGTTGGCTTGCCGGCTCCTCATCGCCTGGCCCAGGGTGCTCGCCTGCGTCCTCGCCGCCTTACTCCTTGCGCAGATCTATCAGGTTCAGGCGGGTGCGGTGTACCGTCCGCACTATCCGTGGGCCGGAGAGCGGTGGTTTGGTGTCTCGTTGCCACAATCCATTGGCTCGCAGCCCGCTCTTTATCTCACTGTCGGGGTGCAATCGAATTCCTTCGTCGTGCCCTATCTGCCGGCGGGCTCGGGAGTCATCAATCTCGAAGGAGACTACGTGCTCGGTCCCGATGGGACGAACGGGGCTCGTATCCGGGAGCTGATCAAACGGTTCTCGCCGCACCTGCGCGTCCTCGTCCTGGACTCACGCGTTGACGCCGAGCGCGATACAGACGTTCCGCACCTTGACAACGTCAACGATGCGGTCGAGCCCTTCGGGCTACGGGTCGATTCCAAGAGCTGTTCCAGGATCGTGGCGCGAGCAACTCCCAAGCTGGAGATCGTGACGGCCGCGCGAGCGCTGCCGCAATTGCCTGCATCCGCCTGGTATACGCGCTACCTGGTGACCTGTCCGCTCGTACCCGATCCCGGGCGATGGGCGGCGCTGGCCGCAACGGAACCCGCAGCCAACCTCTCCCTCGATCACTTGGAGGATGCGTGTCCTGCGCTCTTTCAACCGCGGCGACCGGAGACTTACCTTACGGGCAGCGATCCGAAGGGCTATTTCTGGGTGCGCCGGTATTCGAACACCGATGTATTCGCCTGGGTGCACGCTGGCAAGGTCGCATTCGAGAAGTTGATCGGCAGCGGCCGCGGTCGCCTGCAGAATGTCGGCTCGGAGCTCGCCTGGGAGAGCGCGCCCTTGCGGGTCGTATGCGCCCGGCGAAGCGATGGCGATTTCCTGCGCGTGCTGCCGCCGGGGCAATAGAAGCCGCGCTGCGGCGCGCTACGGTGTTGTCGCGCCTTGCTGACGCTGCAGCGACGGGACCGAATAGGAGAACGCCCGATGAAGGAGGAAGCTCATCGGCGTGTTCACCACGGCGAGCAGCAGGGATGCGCCGATGTACCAGATGTGGGCGCCATCCACCAGGGCCTTCATGAGCAGGGAGTTGACGACCAGCAGGGTGCCGTTGAGCAGTAAGTAGCGGGATGCGCCCAGGCGCGTGGCCCGAACCGTAAAGGTGAAACGTCCGTTGAGCAGGTAGCCAAGGATGTTCCCGACGCAGAACGCGATGCCGAAAGCGACGAGATAGTAAAGGCCGGCGAGGTCATGGAGTGCCGCCAACACCGCGGTGCTCACGCCGAGACAGACGAGCCCGACAGCGCCGAAGCGCACAAGTTGCCCGGCCATCAGAAATGCTGCGCGACGGTTCACGACGGCTTTTCAGCAAGGGCGAGAAGCTGCGGACCACGCCCAAACGACAGGGCATCGTCCAGCTTGAGGAACTGATAGATCGTGCCGGCCGCGAGCCCCGCGATGCCGCTCGGGCGTACGCTCATCACTTTCTCCGGACCTATCATGTCGGCTGCGCGCAGATAAACCCGCGCGAATGGACCTCCCCAGCATTTCATGCGGGTGACCTTGAGGCCCGAACGCTCCAGGCGCTCCCGCAGCACGCCGGGCTCATAACGGCGCACATGGCCGGCCGTGACGTCCTGCGGGCCCCAGAGAGATTGCCACGCCGGAACGGAAACAAACAGGCGTCCCCCGGGGGAGAGCGCCTTCGCTACGTGTTCGAGCGCCAGCGCATCGTCGGGCAGATGCTCGAGGACTTCCATGCAGCTGATGAGCTGAAATCCGCCGCCCCACGGCAGCGGTTGGCTGCCCTGCAGGTCACACCGGGCCAGCCGATCCTTAATTGCCGGGTGCGCGAGGTCGATCGCGGCCTGTGAGTATTCCGCTCCATAGATCTCGAGCCGCGGCGAGCGGTTCAGTGCCTGCAGCATGAATGCCCCGTTGCCGGCGCCGACGTCGAGTGCTCGCGCGCAGCTTGCGGGCAGCAGCGATAACCAATGCAGAGCCAGGCGATAACGCGTCCGTGCCATGGGGCCGCCGGCGTGAGTATTCGCCCAGAGGTCTCGCCACAGGCTGTCGTATTGCTCGCGATACGCTTCTTGGTCGGTCATAGGAGTTCTCGCGTCATGGCACGCTTTCGAGCCCGGGTCTGGAAGTGATTTCGTCGAAGAGGAGCAGGTACTGCGACGCGCAGTCTTCCCAGGACCACAAGCGGTGTGCGTGGCGCGCACGGTCCTCGCGCCCCTCGAGGTACCTGGCGTCCAAGAGCACTTCACGCAGTGCCTCTTCCCAGCCATCGATATCGGCAGTCGTACGGGGCGTCGCGTGTGCCCGGATCAGGTCCTTGGCCGCCGGACAGGCGTCTCGAACCTCTTGTGTCGAGAGGACTCCGAGGCCGCATGCCAGCGCTTCCTGCACCACCAGCGGGAGTCCCTCACCGGAGCTCGGAAGGATCAGCAGATCCGCGGCCTGGTATATGCCGGGGAGCCGGTCATGCTGAACCCTGCCGAGTACCAATAGGTTGTCACGCTGCCACAGGGAGGGATCCTCCGGGCCGGACCCGACGAAGACCCAGCGCGCCTCGGCAAAGCGCGATGTCAGCGACTGGATGATACGCAGACCCTTTTTTCTCACATAGCGACCGACGAAGAGGATCATCCGCTGCCGGGGCTCGATCCCGAGCTGCGCACGAATTCGTTGCCGCTCCTCTTCGGATATGGATTTGAATCGCAGCGGATCGAGGCCGTTGAAAACCAGCCGGCCCTTGGCACACTTCCCGCGCCGGAAGAATTCCCGGACGTTGGCGCTGATGAAAACGATCCGGGTTGCCAGACCGAAGATCGGCACTGCCAGAGCCCGGGTCATGGCAGCGTACACGGCGGTAAGAAAGCGCCCACGCAGACCAAGCGCACCCATGTGCTGTGTGACGACCACGGGACGACCGCGCAAGCGCGCGCAACAAACAGCGAGGATGCTGCCGAAATAGAGATGCTCATGGACATGGACGACGTCGGACCTGCCGATCGCCCGCCACAGGGAGGGCAACGCCGTGGGTGACCAGATCGGGTAGGGCAGCTGTGTGATGCGCTCGACGGCGTTGAATGCTCTTACCGCGAGCACGGCTCGATCGGCAGACGATTCCGGGGGCGGATCCGTGTCGCCCGAGATCCATTCCACGACCACCCCGCGTCGGCCGAATTCTGCGAGCAGCCGCTCGGCCACGCGCTCTATTCCGCCGCCGTGGGACGGGAAGTAATTGGTTACGGCCAACAGCCGCAGAGGTCTCGGGGCCGACATCGATGGGTGAGCGCTCGCCTGCACGCAATTGACAGATTATCCATGGATTCTCTGCTGTCCGCGTGACGGTGGCCACCGTTCGCCGAAGAGAGAGGTCGGCAAACGCTCCCTGCAGGGGAGCGCGAGGGCCGCCCGGCCGCGCGCTTTCGCCAGAAAAACGTGACATTGAACACTAAATTCCGCAGCGGGATCTAGCCAGCTACCACCAATTCAGCTACGTTGCCGCTACCACCCGATTAGCCATATTGCGGCGGTTCACAGGCATGCTCCTCGATTGGTTCAATACGCGCGATGCCGTCGCTGCCGGCGTGACGTTGGCCGATCACTTCCTGCCTGAGCGGTCCTCCGCGGCGGCTGGCGGTAACAAGAGCGGCGTACCAAAGGATTGGCGACAGCACGTGCCCCGATTTCGCCAGCGGATTGCGCGGGAGGCCGGCACGCTGAAGCTGAACTTGTTCAAGCGCGCCAAGCTGCTGAATTCGTTCAAGTGGCGGCTGTTGGAGCTCGGGTTCGATCCGCAAGCGGCTGATGAGCTCACGCAGGTCGTGCTGATGCAGCTCGTCTTCAAGGGGGAGGCCGCCGCAGTCCCCCCAAGCAATGGTGTCGTAAAGGAAAGGGGCGGCCGAGCCGTGCGTCGCCTACCTATCATCCTGGGTGAAGCGGACGCGTTCTTCGCGCAGGACAGGTACGCTGAGGCCGCCACTCGACTCCAGGAAGCGCTCATTCTGGATGGTCGCCGTGCCGATGTGCATGCCAAGCTCGGCGCCGTACTCTGCTGTCTCGGCAGATTTGGCGAAGCGGAGACCGCGATCCGGCGCGCCATAGAGTTGAAACCGAATCTCGCGGTCGCGCATCTCAACCTCGGAACTTTGTTGCGCGACAAAGGTGAGTTCGCCGCCTCCGAGACGGCGTTGCGCCGTGCGGCCAAGCAGGCTCCCAAGGATGTGCAAGCACTGGCGAGTCTGGGCCTCACTCTCGGCATGCGTGGTCGGCTGCGGGAAGCCCGGGAATGTTTCGAGAAAGCGCTGCGCATGAAGCCGCAGGATGCGGCAACGCTCGCTTCTCTCGGATGGGTTGCCGGCATCGAGGGGCACTTCGAGGACGCGGAGAAGTGCTACCGGGCCGCCCTGCAGGCCGATCCGCGACATCCGGGAGCCCGGGCGCTGCTCGCCGGGCTGCGGCGCATGACGGATGCCGACAAAGACTGGCTGCAGGGCGTCGAGCAGACGCTCGCGGAAGGTGTCCCGGCGGTCGGCGAATTGAAGCTGCGCTACGCAATGGGCAAGTACTTCGATGACCTCGGCAAGCATTCGCGGGCATTCGAGCAATATACGCGTGCGAATGAGCTGCAGAAGCTGCTGGTCGCACCTTACGATCGCGCTGCACGCACGCGGCGCGTCGACGAAACGATCAGCGTCTACACAACGGAGCGACTTGCTCAGCCGCTGAAGGGCGCCTCCGAGTCCGCGAGACCGGTTTTTGTTACGGGCATGATGCGCTCCGGAACCTCCCTCGTGGAGCAGATCATCGCCTCGCATCCTCAGGCTCTGGGCGCCGGCGAGCTGGATTTCTGGAATGTTGCCGCACGCAAGCAACAGGAGGGCACGGGTAAAGGGCTGGATGAGCCGCTCGCGAGAAAGCTGGGCGAGTCATATCTGAGAGTTCTTGAGCAGCACTCCTCGAGCGCGCTGCGCATCGTCGACAAGTCGACGTTCAATACGGACCATCTGGGCCTGATTCATCAGGTGTTGCCGCGGGCACGGATCATTTACGTGCAGCGCGATCCCATCGACAACTGTCTGTCGTGCTATTTCCAGGACTTCGCCAATGCGGCGAGCTTCACCATGGACCTGTCGGATCTGGCGCACTATTACCGCGAGCATCACCGCCTGATCGCGCACTGGCGCGCCGCCCTGCCGGAGGGCGCGCTGCTGGTAGTGCCCTATGCGGAACTGATTGCCGAGCCCGAGACCTGGAGCCGCAGGATCATCGGGTTCGCCGGTCTCGAGTGGGATTCGCGCTGCCTGGAATTCCACAAGACGCAGCGCTCCGTGTTGACCGCCAGCAACTGGCAGGTACGGCAGCCGATCTATTCGAGGTCCGTCGGGCGCTGGCGCAATTACGAGAAGTTCATCCGCCCGCTGCTCGATCTGCGGGAGTTGACCCGCGACAGCGTCACGTAGACGCACGCGTTGTCGCGGCGCACCCAGTCGGGTGTGATCAGCTCTTCGAGGTAACCGCGGGCATTCATGATGAGCGCCAGGAACGCCGCAAGCGGCCGGCCGATCAGCGGAATGCGCCTGCAGGCCTGGTACCAGCACGTCAGGCGCACCATGGTCGTCCAGCCGAGCGGGCCGACGACCGCAACGCACTCCGTCGTCTCGAACCCGTTAGCCGCCAGCTCCGCGAGCAGTCCCTGCCGTGTCCAGCGATGGTGGTCCTCGGGGTGCGGGTGATAGAGCCACGTTCCGTGCGTCGAAAGGATGAGCCAACCATCCCTGCGCACGATCCGCAACGCCTCGGCGAGGTACTGCCTGACGTCGCGCACGTGCTCCAGCACCTGAAACGAGAGCACCAGGTCAGCGCTCCCATCGGCGAGATCCACGTGGCCGTTTTCATGAATGCGGATATCGGCGCCATCAAGGTCGGCGCCCCGATAGGTTATGGCGCGCGCGTCGAAGATCGGGCGGTAGGGTTGCGAGCCGCAACCCAGATCGACGGCCGTAGCGCCGGCGCGCCCTACCTGCACCGCCATCCGCTCGATCGCCGGCCGCATCCCGCGCAGCACCAGCCAGTCGCTGTTCGTGATGCGCGGCTGCAGTCTGCGCGCGGAGGACTCGGTATGCATTCAAGGAGAACTGGCGGCTAGAGAGGGATCAAACTATCACGCCGCGCGTAGGGATCTCAAGACCTCAGCGCGTTTGAGTCACAAGGCGGTGTTCCCGATTCCCAGGGCGGTAAGCAGTGCCTGGTTACCTTGTTGCTTTGCGAAGTCAAGAGCTGTTACGCCACGAAATCTGAGGCTCGAATAGTGAACGCCGAGGCTCCGCATCAAACGGACGTCGGCTACATCTCCGTCGAGGACGGGAAGGAGAGCTACCGGCATGTCCGCTCCTCCGATGGGGGTTTCCGCGCGGGCGCCAAGCGCCAGCAGGCGTCTGACCGCATCGAGATCCCGATTCTGCAAAGCATATGCGAGGGCGTCGAGGTTATCGTTGTCTTTTTGATCGATTGGCTCTCCAGCAGCAACCTGTTGCCGCGCCGCTCCGACTGTCCGTTCGGAGGACGCCAGAAGGTAAAGCGCTCGTGCACCCATCGGTAAGAAAATCCGTGCCTGATTGAGGGCTTCCAATCGCGGCGATCCCTTCGAAGCCGCCCATTTGGCGTACTCGGCAAGCCCCAGCAGCTCGCGCGAAGGCGTATCGTCGCAGCGCTGGTTCAGCGCACGTCGCGCGGAGTCGATCGCGCCGTCGATGTTGCCGCGAACCTGTAGCAGGAAGCGGGTGTATTCCGCGCTGTAGCAACTGCCCCATCCGAACTCGGCGACCCGCTGCTTGTAAAGAGTCTCCATGCCATCAAAGTCCTTGCGGTCTCTGAGGATTCCGAGCAGCTGCTCATAGGCGAAGTCGCGCGCGCGATCGTTCCTGTCGTGAGTCATCGGATGCGCGATGACCTGGCGGTACTTGGCGATCGCCTGATCGGCCCTATGTTCCATTTCGAACATCTCGCCCCAGTTACTCCATAACCAGAGATTGTTCGTAGCGGTCGTCGCGACCGTTTTGAAGAGCGCGTCGGCCTTGGTGAAGTGCCCCTGATGAGCGTAAACGTAGGCCAATAGGACCTTTGCATCGGTGTTATCGGGCTGGAGCTGCAGGGCCGTTGCGAGCAGGCCTTCCGCCTGGTGAAGCCCCTCCGGCCCCCAGTTCGTCTTGAGCGCGATGCGCGCGAGCTCGGTGTACGCGGGAGCGAATTTCGGGTTCTGTTCGAGCAGCTTTTCCAGGATCAGCTTGGCGTCTCTGATCCGTAGAGCGTCTCCGGAATCGATCAGCATCTGAGCTTGTTTGAGATTGTCCTCCGGAGAGCGCGTCGCAATCCTTTGGTTGAGAGCCCAGGTTTCGAAGTCGGGCCAATCGATTACCTGGTCGAGCTGCTGACTTGTCACGTTGCCCCAGCCATTCCCCATACGACGCATCCGGGCCGTAACCCGCACGGTTCGCTGTGGCATGCCGGGATACCGCAGCTCGACGCTCGAATGATGGGAACCGCGCTGAGGGCGGAACAGAGGGGTATACAACAGGGTTTGCGATACGGCTGGAGTGCCCGCTGCCGGTGTCAGCTCGACGAACAACTGCGTATCAGAGGGAGCCCCGGTATAGAAATAATTGAATTCTGCGGTCCATACGCCCGGCGCGGTCTGCTTGACCTCCAATCCGGAGATCGAATCCTTGCCGGCGAGTGGTTGCGCGCCCGGCGGCCCTGTGTTGCTAAACGGCCGCATTCCCGTTCGAATCGGCGGCAGCCAGAAGTAGCCGACGAGCAGGAGCAGCAGCGCTCCCATCAGGATCACAGTCCGACGTGATGACAAGGCGAGCCTCCCAGGCGCATTCCTTGAATAGGTCCGGGCCGATTATCGGCGAGAGGCGCTCCGCCGACTGCGGCGGGGTTCGCACTGGCGAAAAGTCTGCCGCGCGCTTCGCGGCGGTTATCGAGTCAACCCGACTACTCGATCCCCAGCTTCTTGATCCGATAGCGCAGCGCGCGGAAGCTCATCCCGAGCAGCTTCGCCGCCGCCGTCTTGTTGTAGCGGGTCTTCTCCAGCGCCTTGACGATGGCGTCGCGCTCGATT
>JBOIAB010000181.1:0-2646 GCA_050738635.1 Steroidobacteraceae bacterium | reverse complement strand
AGGCTTCCGCATCCACCGCGCCGAGCTCGGAATGATCGCCGCCGCGGCCCTTGGCGATGTCGTGAAAGAGCGCCGCGAGGTAGGCGACCTCCGGGCGGGGCAGCTGCTGCATGATGCGCGAGGCTTCCGGCAGCTCGTGATCGTACCTCGGGATCGCGAACCGACGCAGATTGCTCACGACGAAGAGCGTATGCGCGTCCACTGTGTAGGCGTGGAAGAGGTCGTACTGCATGCGACCGACGATGCGACCGAAAGCGGGGATGTAACGCCCCAGCACTCCATAGGCATTCATTCGCCGCAGCTCGTGCGTGACCCCGGCCGGTGCCCGCACGATCTCGAGGAAGAGCCGATGGTGGCGCGGGGTCTGGCGGAACTCCTCGTCGATCAGCCAGAGGCTGCGCGCGACCGCGCGCATGGTGGCCGCACGCACGCCCTTGATGTCCGGATTCTGCTGCAGCAGCACGAAGAGCTCGAGGAGTGTCGCGGGAATGCGGGCGAACACCTCTTCGCTGACTGCCTCGAGCGACCCGTTGCGCACCTGGAAGCGGGCGTTGAGCGGCCGAGGTGGCTCGCTCTCGGTCTGCACCGCCTCGCGGAAGAGTTGCAACAGCAGTTCGTTCAACAGGCTGACATCCTTGACCGTGCGGTAATAGCGCTGCATGAACTGCTCGACCGCCAGCGTGTAGGACGCGTCCTCGTAGCCGAAAGTCTGCGCGAGCCTGAGCTGATGGTCGAACAGCAGGCGGTCCTCGCGCCGGCCGGTGAGCACATGCAGGCCAAAACGCACCTTCCAGAGGAAGGACTGCGCCTGCTTGAGGCGCCGCAGCTCCGCTAGCGTGAGGAAGCCGTTGGTGACGAGCCCGTCGAGCGTGTCGGACCCGAAGCGGCGCTTGGCGACCCAGGCGATGGTCTGGATGTCGCGCAGACCTCCGGGGCTCGTCTTGACGTTGGGCTCGAGGTTGTAGGCGGTGTCGTTGGCCTTCAGGTGACGCTCGGACTGCTCGCGCACCTTGGCCTCGAAGAATTCCTTCACCGGCCAGACCCGATCCGGCGCAAGTGCGGTCTGCATGTCCGCGAGCAGCGCGGCGTTGCCTGAAAGGAGCCGCGCCTCGAGGAGCGTCGTCATGACGCTTACATCGGCGACGCTTTCCGCAGCGCATTCCTCAACCGTGCGCACGCTGTGGCCAACCTCGAGACCGATATCCCAAAGGAAGGCGAGCAGGCGCTCGATCGCGCCGCGCTCCGGGGCGTCCGGCGCGCGGGGCACGAGGAGCAGGATGTCGATGTCGGAGCAGAGGTGCAGCTCGCCACGCCCGTAGCCGCCCACCGCAACCAGGGCCCAGGAGATCATCGAGGCGATCGAGTGCGCGCGCCAGGACTCCCGCAGCACCACATCGACGAGCGCCGCGCGGGCGTGCACCAGCCGCTCGACGGGCTCCTCGGCGAGGAAGCGGGCCTTCAGCTCCTCGTGCGCCTGGCGCAGCAGCTCGCGCCAGGCCGCGCTCGATCCCTGCGCTTCGGCGAGGAGCGCCGGCAGACGCTGCAGCCAGGGCCAGCCGGGATCGGCGGGCGGGGCGGGCAGGGTTTCATCGAGGAGATCGACCTCGCCGGCGGCCATGGTCGCGCTCAGTGCACCCGCCGGTCGGCGGCGCCGAGCGTCAGCACCTCATGTCCCTGGTCGGTGACCAACACCGTGTGCTCCCACTGGGCGGAGAGCGAATGGTCCTTGGTGATCACCGTCCAGCCATCGGGCAGCAGGCGCACGTGCCGCTTGCCGGCATTGACCATTGGCTCGACGGTGAAGGTCATCCCGGCCTTGAGCTCGAAGCCGGTGCCCGGCTCCCCGTAGTGGAGGACCTGCGGATCCTCGTGGTAGATGCGCCCGATGCCGTGGCCGCAGTACTCGCGCACGACCGAGTAATTGTTCTGCTCCACGAAAGTCTGGATGGCATGGCCGATATCACCGAGCCGCGTCCCGGGGCGCACGGTCTGGATGCCGCGCCACATGGCCTCGAAGCAAGTCTCGGCCAGCCGTTGCGCGTGCGCGGGGGGCTTGCCGACGAAGTACATCCGGCTGGTATCGCCGTGAAATCCTTCCCTGATCACGGTGACGTCTATGTTGATGATGTCGCCCGCCTTCAGGCGCTTGTCGTTCGGGATGCCGTGGCAGACGACGTGATTGACCGAGGTGCAGATGGTCTTGGGAAACCCGCGGTAGTTCAGGTTGGCAGGCACGGATTTCTGCACGTTGACGATGTAGTCGTGACAGATGCGGTCGAGCTCGTCCGTGGTCACGCCGGGGACCACGTACTCCGTGATCATGTCGAGCACATCGGCGGCCAGGTGGCCGGCGATGCGCATCTTTTCCTGCTCTTCGGGGGTTTTGACGGTCACGTGCATGGTGTCTCGATTCATGGTATAAAGCGCGGCCTTTTTTGGCAATCAACCCACACGCGCATCGGTAATCCCGCCGGCTGGGTGTCCTCGAAGCGAGCTTCCCCGAAGCGCAGCTTCAAGGATGGCCGCGGGGATGCGCGGAGGCTCAACCCAATCAGGAGAATTCTCCATGCCCGGCGTGTCCATGCGACAGATGCTGGAAGCGGGGGTCCATTTTGGACATCAAACCCGCTTCTGGAACCCGAAGAT
>JBOIAB010000180.1:0-41645 GCA_050738635.1 Steroidobacteraceae bacterium | reverse complement strand
CCCGACCGACGCTTCACCGTCGTCCTCGCGGACGCCAGTGCACGGCTTGGGGTCAACGTGGATCGCTAATCCTTCGTCGTGGCGGACTCTCACCGCCTACTCCGTGCCGGTCTCCCGGCGCACAAGTCGTTGATTCTATTATGAGACGGCGCCAGCGGGACAAGGTGGCATGCGCCGCGCCGTCGGTGCGGCGCATGCCCGCGGATTACCCGCGGTTGAGCGCCATCAGCTCCGCACCCGCGGCGAAACCGGTGCAGCCGGGCTGTCCGGAGTGGCTGAGCCGCGGGCTGAATGTCGTGCAATCGCGCTGCGCCACGAGCGCGACCGGCCGCGCGAACGCCATTGGGGCGGTGACGAGGGCCGCGCCGAGGCACGTGATGGCGAGGGCACTGGCTGCGAAAGTGGCTTTCTGGATGGCGTTCATGATGACTTCTCCTCTTCTTTCGCCCCTAGAACACTGCTGACGGCCGAAAGTTACAGCCGCGACGCGATGAGCTCCGCATCCCGCGTGAGACTGCTGCAGCCGAAGTGAGCGAGCTGCAGGCTGGAGGTCGCGCAGTCGTTGTGCGCCACGAGCGGCAGCGGCCGCGCGAAGGCGATGGGGGCGGTGACCAGGGCCGCGCCAACGAGCGTGATGGCGAGGGCGCTGACGGCAAAAGTGGCTTTCTGGATGGCGTTCATGATGTTCTCCTCTTTTCTCACCCCCACAACACCGTTGGCCGCCAAAAGTTACAGCGAAGACGCGCTCATGGGCCGGCGCGGAAATAGGCAGCCGGACTATCGCCCAGTGTTTTGCGAAACATGGAGATGAAGGCGCTGGGACTGCTGTATCCGGCCTCCAGGGCGGCATGGGTAACCTTTGCGCCGTGAGCGAGAAGTTGCATCGCCCGCAGCAAGCGAAGTTGTTGCCGCCATTTGCCGAGAGACATCGCCACTTCGCGCTGAAACAACCGCTCCATGGTTCGTTTGCTGGCGCCCGCGAGCCCACAGATCAGGCTGAGCGGCGGGGTTTCAGCGGACTGGTCGAGCAGCGCCCTCGTCACCTGCAGGGCCCTCGGAATTCAGGCTGCCGGATTCGCACGCGCGGAGAATCAGCCCTCGCAACAGAGGTGACACGCTCACAACGGCACACTTCCGTGGCACCCCTCTCGCCGTGCCGGCGTCGAGATAAAGAGTGCGCATCGCTACGGCGCCACACCGCGTGATGTCATGCCGGATGCCAGCGGGAATCCACACCGCACGATTCGTCGGCACGACCCAAGTGCCCGCCTTGGCGCGAACCGTCATAACTCCGCGCGCCGCGAACACCATCACGTCTCGACCGCGTCACGATCGTGCGCATGACATCAAACGACGTGGAGCAGACGTGGCAGCAATCGGCTGACGGTGGCATCACGTGGATCACCGTCTTCCAGGGTAAGTACTCGCGAGCAAAGCCTTAGGGGCAGGTCCGCGTCCTTGCCCCCTCCTCTGCGCTCGACTTGCTACAATGCGGTAGCCGGCCCTTCAGAGGTTACCTGCCATGCGAGCCTTGCGAATCATCGGCATCGCCATCGGCTGTGTCGTTGCAGTACTGATTGCGGCGATAATCATCCTCTGGCTGATCGTCAATCCCAACGACTACAAGGGACGCATCGAGGCCGCTGTCCGCTCCTCCACTGGCCGCGACCTCGCCCTGACCGGCAACATCCATCTGGCGATTCTGCCGTCGATCGCCCTGGAGCTCGGACCCGCGACGCTGGGCAATCCTCCGGGATTCAGCTCCTCCCAGCCGTTCGCGTCACTGCAGCGCGTCTCGCTGCACGTGCATGTGTTGCCCCTGCTGCACCACCAGCTCGACGTTGGACGTATCGAGATCGACGGCCTCGACCTACACCTTCTCAAGAACGCACAGGGCCAGGGTAACTGGTCGATGCCGGCCGCGAAGCGGACGGCGCCCGCGCCGCAGAGCTCGGGCAGCCAAATGGCCCTGGGCGGCATTGGCGGCGTCGTGGTCAAGGACAGCCGCGTGAGCTACCAGGATATGACAGCGGACCACGTGAACATCGACATCGGGCATGTGGCGACCGGCGTGCCGGTATCCGTCAAGTGGCATCTGGACCTTACCTCCACCGCCGGTGCTCGGCCGATCGCGCTGTCGGGGAAAGCCACACTGCAATACGACAGCAAGACCGCTCACTTGTCCGCGCTCGATGCGCGAGTCGACGATTCGACGCTGAGCGGCAATGCCGCGGTGACGAACCTGACCACCGGGGCGATGAATTTCGATCTTGCCATCGACCGGATCGACCTCGACCGCTATCTCGGCCCGACAGCCAAGTCAAAGGCGGCTGCACCACCGCCTGCAGCCGCGCAGACTCAGCAGCCGACGGAGCTGCCCACGGGCGCGCTGAAGACACTGCAGTTGAACGGCAAGCTGGCGATCGGCAGCGCGACCCTCTACGGCATGAAGCTTTCGCAGGTCGATGTCGGCATCGCGGCCAACAACGGAGTGCTGCACGTTGCACCCGCCTCGGCAAAGCTGTACGACGGGACCTCCACTGGCGAGGTTACGGTCGATGCTCACGCCGCTATTCCCGTGCTGCATCTCAACGAGAGCCTTGCCGGCATACAGATCCAGCCGTTGCTGACAGACTTTGCCAAGCTCAATCGTGTCTCTGGCCGGGGCAATGTCACGCTCAACGTCACCGCGCAAGGCAAGACGACCGCTGCGCTGATGGGCTCCCTGAACGGACACGCGGCGATCAATCTCAACAATGGCGCAGTCCAGGGCATCAACCTCTGGGCCGCCATCAATAGCGCCGTCGCGCTCGTGCAGCAGCACTCGATGCCGACTCAAAGCACTGGCAACAGCACGCCGTTCGACACGTTCAAGGCAACCGCCGATCTGGGCAACGGCATCGCCACCACGAAGGATCTGGACATCGCCTCCGGCGACCTGAGCGTGACCGGACAGGGAACGGCCAATCTGCTCACCGAGGCCGTCAATTACCGGGTGAACGCAACCATCCTCAAGGGGGCCGGGGCAGGTGCCCTGGCCAATGTACCGCTACTCATCAGCGGCACGATGAAGAGTCCCAGCGTGCGGCCCGATACTCAGGCTCTGGTCAAGTCGGTGGCGCAGCAGCAGCTGCAGAAGCACAAGGGTCAGGTCGAGAACAAGTTACGCAGCGTGCTGAAGGGACTGATCCACTGAGCGATCGTTTGCCCGCTCAGGTCGGGCAATCAGTCGATCATGACTTCGAGCTCGGCGAGGACCGCCGGGTCCACCACGATGTCGATGCCGGTAATGCTACGGTCCTCGATCGTGAATATGAACGCCGACAGGACACGGCCCCCGACCGCCCAGACCGCACCGGGCTCGCCATCGATCAGAGCTGGCATGGCGGCGCGTGCGCGCCCCTTGAAGGTGTTCGCAACGCGCTCGGCACCACGAATCTCCGGCGCCAGCTCGGGAGCACCACGAGCCTGTCGCGCGGCCGCCGCGCGTACGGCGGGCTCATCCGCCCGCAACACGACTTCCGGCGACAGTACGGCGAGGAGACACTCGAAGTCACCGTTGCGCGATGCAGCCAGGAATGCGCCGACCAATGCGCGATGCTGTGTCATATCGACCGTGGGGGCTTCCGTGCCGCGCACGCGACGTCGCGCACGGCTCGCAAGCTGGCGCACTGCGATGGGTGTGCGGTCGAGAATGCGGGCGATATCCTCGAAAGGCAGATTGAACATGTCGTGGAGCACGAAGGCGACGCGCTCGCCGGGGGCCAGTGTGTCCAGGACGATGAGCAGCGCCGGGCCTACCGAGTCGGCCAATGCGAGCTCGTCTTCCGGACTACCGTCACCAGGCGGATCGGCTGCGGCCGCCAGCGGCTCCTCCCTGCGTGAGCGCCGCGCGCGCAGCATGTCGAGGCACACCCGGGAGAGCACCGTAGTCAGCCAGCCGCCCAGGTTCTCTACTTCTTCCTGAGAGCCTGAGCGGCTGAGCTTCAGCCACGTTTCCTGTATGGCGTCCTCGGCCTCGCTGGCGGAGCCGAGTATTCGATAGGCTACCGCCCTCAGACGGCTCCGATTGTCGTCGAATCGCTTCGCCAGCCAGTCGTTCCCGTTCATTCGAATCCTCGCCTCAGGCGTGATCGCAAGCGCCGCAAATCGCTACCAGTATTGCTCCGCCGGGCGGATCTCGATAGCGCCACCCAGGCGGGCCGCCGGGATGCGAGCCGCCAGAGCGACCGCGGCATCCATGTTCTCGGCTTCGAGCACCAGGTATCCGCCGGCGCCCTCGGGCAGGTAGGTTCCATTCCTGACCTCGGGTTGTCCGTCTCGCACCTGAACGGTCCGCGACGCCATGGGAAGTCCCAGCGGCAGTCCCGGCATCACACCCGGAGCCTTGGTGACCTCCGCGTAATCGACGTAGATCTGTTTCTGCTCCGTCTCCGGCAGCGCCTTCCAGCGATCGGATCCCGGTACGGTGGGCGTGGGCCCCTGATAAATGAGCATTACGTATTTCATGGCTACCTCCACCCACATGACGGATGGCGGTGGTCGGAGTGTGACCGCCCGGGCGCAATCCATGCTCCGATCCGCTCGTGGCGACGATCCGCATCGGCATCTCCGGCTGGCGCTATGCACCGTGGCGGGGACGCTTCTACCCGCCGCAGCTGCCACAGCGGGCCGAGCTCGCGTATGCCTCGCGTCGCTTTGCCACGATCGAGATCAACGGGTCGTTCTACTCACTGCAGCGGCCCGAGAGCTACGCGCAGTGGTATGCGGAGACTCCGGACGGATTCGTATTCAGCGTCAAGGGAGGCCGCTACATCACCCACATGCTGCGGCTACGCGAGATCGAGCAACCGCTTGCCAACTTCTTCGCCTCGGGCGTATTCAATCTGCGCGAGAAGCTGGGCCCGATTCTGTGGCAGTTCCCGCCGACCTTCAAATACGACCGCGAACGGATGCAACGCTTCTTGCGCCTGCTGCCGCGCGACACCTCAGCGGCTCGCGCATTGGCGCGACGTCGCTCGGCATGGATGAAGGGCCGCACGCGCCTCGCAATCGATGCGCAGCGGCCGCTGCGCCATGCAGTCGAGGTCAGGCATGAGAGCTTTCTCGAGCCGTCGTTCGTCGATCTGCTGCGCGAGCAGAGGATCGCGCTCGTCGTCGCCGAGACGGCGGGCCGGTGGCCGATGGCGCAGGAGGTGACGGCGGATTTCCTCTATGTGCGGTTGCACGGCGACAAGGAGCTGTACCGCAGCGGCTATTCGGACCGCGCGCTATCGCGCTGGGCGAGGCGCATCCGCGCGTGGCAGCCGCGAGACGTCTACTGCTACTTTGACAACACCGACGTGAAGCTGCGTGCCCCGATCGACGCGCAGAGCCTGATGCGCATCCTCGGTATCGATTCAGCGCCCACGAGGCGCGGCCCCGCGACTGGCGGTATCTTCCTGTCACAGGAGGGCGAGCCCGCCCGTCTACGATGAGGGCGCAGAATCCGAGGTTTCACATGCAGGAGTCCAGCGAGTTCGAGCGGCATCGCCCGCGCCTCTTCGGCATTGCCTACCGCATGCTCGCCTCGCGCAGCGATGCCGAGGACGTCTTGCAGGATGCCTACTTGCGCTGGCACCGCGGGGCATCCGAAGAGCTGCGATCGCCCGAAGCCTGGCTCGTGACGGCGGTCACCCGCCTATGCATCGATCGGCTGCGCGCCGCCCGCACCGAGCGGCAGCACTACGTGGGACCCTGGCTTCCCGAGCCCCTGATCGGCGATACCGCGCCGGCCGCGGATGCCCGCGCGGAGCTCTCTTCCAGCCTCTCGATCGCGTTCCTCGTGGTGCTCGAGCAGCTCGAGCCGGACGAGCGCGCCGCGTTCCTGCTGCACGAAGTGTTCGACACCGATTACGCGGAGATCGCCGAGATACTCGGCAAGAGCGAGGCGGCCTGCCGGCAGATCGTGAGTCGTGCCCGCAAGCGGGTGCGTGACCGCAGGCCGCGCGCGCAAGTGACCGATGCGGCACGCCGTTCGGTCCTCGAGCGCTTCGCGCAGGCGATCCAAATACAGGACAAGGCCGCTCTGCTGGAACTCGTCGCCGAGAAAGCGAGTTGGACCTCCGATGGCGGCGGCCGGACGCGTGCCGCGCTCAAGGCGATTCGCGGCCGCGAACGCGTGGTTCGGTTCGCGCTAGCCGTGCTCGGGCGCCATACGGACCGGTTCGCGTTCGAGATGGCTTCCGTCAACGGCGAGCCAGCGCTTGCGGTACGCGCGGAAGGCAAGCTCTTCTCGGTCATCACCGTGCGCACGGACGGGATGCACATACTGGATGTCTACACGGTGTTGAATCCGGACAAGCTCGCGGCACCGACAGCGCCTGTCCCCGGCTGAGCCCTGTCACACTTGGCCGTTCCGGTCCGTCTATAGAGCAGACGTTCACTGCACAAAGGAGATCGACTATGAAAGCTCGAATCGACGCTCGGCGCGTCAACCCCAAGGTCCGGCAGCACCTGCTTGGAGTCAACGCCTACCTGCACAGTTCCAGTCTCGGCAACCGCCTGCTGCACCTGGTCGAGATACGCGCATCGCAAATCAACGGCTGCGCGCAATGCCTCGACATGCACACTCAGGATGCCCGCGCGGAAGGTGAGTCTGAGCAGCGGCTGTACACGCTCAATGCCTGGCGCGAAACTCCATTCTTCGACGAGCGCGAGCGCGCAGCGCTCGAGTGGACGGAGGCAGTGACGCTCGTCGCCGATACCCACGTTCCGGATGACGTATATGAGCGCGTACGGCAGCACTTCAGCGAGCAGGAGCTGATCGATCTCACGCTCGCCGTAGCCCAGATCAATACCTGGAACCGCCTCAACGTCGCCTTCCGCTCGGTGGCCGGAAGCTATCGTGCCGGCATGTACAAAGAGTGGTTGGCGGCGGCTGAACAATCGGCCGCGTGAGCGACCTCACGGTGAGGCCGTGAGCGACCTCATGTGAGGTGGGAGGCCGCCGCCGCTATTCGCTTCGCGATTGCGAAGATGCGACGAGCGGCCATCCCTCGCGCGAGCTTCTGACTTCGGGTTGCCAGCCCCCCAGAGCCTTGAGCTTCGCGTTGGATATCCGTAGCGAGCGGCTGAGGTATTTCCATACATCGCCGAACAGCAGCGAGCCGAGGAAGGCGGGCAAGCGCAACGGCTTGGCTGCGCCCGCGGCGGCGGTCAGGCGATCGAGATATTGGCAAAAGAACAGTGGGTCATCGTCGCAGACGTTGTAAACGCCACCCGCCAGGCCTATGGACGCTGCGATCGCTCGTCCGGCATCGGGCAGGTAGACTGAGGAGAAATAGTTCGAGCCCGGACCGATGCGGGGCAACATGCGTTTGCTCGCCATGGCGAGGGTCTCCTGGGTCGACGGTGCGTCAGCTCCGTAGAAGCCCGCGAAGCGCAGCACGATTCCCCGTCCCCCGGCCTTCGTGAAGCGGCCGGCCTCCTGCTCACCCTGCAGGGCGGCGCGCAGAATCGCCGTTCTGCCATCGTCGATCGCGGCCTCTTCGTCGAGCCAATTCGAGCCACCGTCGCGATATACGAATATCACCGACTCGTGCACGTAAGCTCGTACGCCCTCGGCGATTGCGGCATCGACCAATATGCGCGCGCCCAGTGTGCGCAGACGATTGGTTTCTTCCCAGGCGCGCGCCGAGCGCATTCCCGAGACGGAGCCGATCTTCGTCGTCAGTCGAATGAGGACTTCCGATCCTCGGATCGCTTGCCGGACGGATGCGGAGTCATATAGATCGACATCGATGGGCTCGGCGCCCGCGCGGCGCACGCTGGCTGCTTTCTCATCGCCGCGGGCCGTCGCCCGAACGCGGTGACCTGCAGCCACCAGCGGCCCGAGGGCCGCACGCCCCAACACTCCTGTACCGCCTGCCACGAAGACGTTCATTTCTCTCGACCGGAATCAGCTGCAATCGGAGACCACGCGCCACATGCGGCCCGCATCGCGCTCGAGTCGGGTGGGCTGCAGCCCAAAGGGCTCGGGGGTGACGCCGCGAATCCAGAGGTCCAGTTCCCGAACATCAATCTCTATTACCGCCGCGTTGGCCCGATGTTGCTCCGTGGGAAAGTAAACGTCGAAGGATTTCTTCAGCAGCAGCCGCGCCTCGGCAGCATCGCAGCGCACCGCGGGAACCCCCGCGAGGGCGACAAAGGCATCGTCACCCTGCTGGAATGTGGCTGTGACGCTGCCGGCGCCGTGGATCTCACGTGCCTTTCGCGAGCGCCCGTCTGCGACGAACCGCAGCCGCCAATCGTCTGCCTCGAGATCGCACTGCAGTCGGCCCATGGGCCGGGCACGCCATGCGCCGCCTGCCGCGGCCGTCACGAGCCAACAGGAACGCACCGTCGCGATCGCGTTCGCGGCACCGGCGAGCAGGCGATTGATATGCGCGGCCCGGTCGTGCGATCCAGGTGTCATCAGGGTCCTCCATCAATCAGAGCAGGCATACCGTAACAGAAATAGACTCTTTAGTCTAGACCGTATAGTCTACAAGTATGGGTAAAGCGGCTTTTGACAACGCTGACTTCATCGAGGCCGCTCGCATCCTTGCGAGCGCGCGCGGTCCGGCCGCGGTGACGGTGGAGTCCCTCACTCGGCGTCTGGGAGCGCCGAAGGGCTCGTTCTATCACCGCTTCGCCTCGCGCGACCTCCTGCTCGGAGAGCTCTGGCTTGCGACGGTGCTCGCTTATCAAGAGGGCTTCGTGGCGGCTATCGAGGCCGGCGACGGACTCGCCGCCGCACTTCACACCCCGGCGTGGGTGCGCCAGCACGGAGATGACGCGCGGGTACTGCTGCTCCACAGTCGTCACGACTTCATCCAGGGCGAGTGGCCGGCGCCACTGCGGCGCGGCGTGCGCGATCAGGCCGCGCACTTCAAGGAATGCTTGTCGCGCTTTGCGCGTCAGGCTTTCGGTCGGGCAGATGCCGAGGAGTTACGGCGCGCGAGCTTCGTGCTGACGGAGGTCCCGGTTGCCGCGGTGAAGGAGCATATCCGGCGCCGCGAGCCGCCGCCGCCGCTGGTCGATGAGCTGATCGCCGCGACCTATCACGCCATCGTCAGACGCGGCACCAGGCATCCGCGATAGACTCGCCGACCTCCGCGGCCAGCAACCAGCTCACCTTTTCGGCAATGGCAGATGACGCGGCCGGACCGGCGTTGACTGCACGATCGATGTCGTGGTTTGTCCGTAGGCCAGGAACTGGTCGAGAATGAGGTCGAGGTTGTCCAGGGAGTCGAGCCCGACCTTCAATACGAAGCAGTCCTCGCCCGTGATCCGATGACACTCCATGACCTGCGGCATAGATACGGCCAGCTCCGCGATCTTCGGCAGCTTGCCCGGCATTGGGCGCACACGAATGATTGCAGTGATGGGATAGCCCAATGCGGTGGGATCGAGCTCGAGCCGATAGCCGCGGATGACCCCGGCCTCCTCCAGGCGTTGAATCCGCTCTCGCGTGGCGGGAGCTGACATCCCAACGCGCCGCGCCAACTCCGAGACGCTCATGCGCGGATTGTCCGCCAGCAGAGCGAGGATCTGCACGTTGCGGTCATCGAGAAGCAGGCTCGAAATCTGAAGGCGACGAGCTTGCCTTTCCTTCAAATCGACTGATTTTCTGGGGACTGACATTAATCCTGCCATTCAAAGGTGGGTGGTGGGCTGCGATTATGCGACCATCATGAAGCCCGTGCCAGTCCCCGCCGTTCGCCATGGCGAGCCCCCGTCGGCATCCTTCGTAGTCGATCGCGTGCCGCCACACGCGTATTTTCTGGTCAGCGCGATATTCCACTATCTCGGTCCGGCGTTCGCGGTTCTGCTGTTTGCGCGCCTCGAGCCGCTCGGCGTGGCATGGCTGCGGATCGCCAGCGCGGCGGTCGTGTTCGCAGCCTGGCGGCGGCCGTGGCGCTACTACCGCGGCCTGCAGCCCGCCGCAAAATGGAATGTGGTGATGCTCGGGAGCGTGCTCGCGCTGATGAACATCTGCTTCTACCTCGCGATCGACCGCCTGCCGCTCGGCACCGTGGGCGCCATTGAATTCCTCGGCCCCATCGGGCTCGCCGTTCTCGGCGTTCGCTCCAAGCGGAACCTCGCTGCCCTCGCCCTTGCGGTGGCGGGGGTGTATGTCCTCACCGACGTTCGGCTTGCCGGCCAACCGCTCGGCTTCGTTTTCGCCTTCAGCAACTGCGCCTTGTTTGCGCTCTACATCATCCTCGGCCATCGGATCGCGGCCGATGGCGGCACGGCGGGAATCGACCGCCTGGGATTCGCCATGCTCGTGGCGATGGTAGTGGCCTTCCCCATCGGGATTCGCCAGGCCGCGCCGGCCTTCGTCAGTCCGCTGCTGCTTGCGGCCGGCATAGGGGTCGGCATCAGTTCGTCCGTCATCCCGTATGTAACCGATCAGCTCGCAATGGCGCGGCTGCCGCGAGCGACTTTCGCGCTGCTGCTATCGCTGCTTCCCGCCATGGCGAGCCTGATCGGTGCGGTGGTGCTGCACCAGTTGCCGAGCGCGGCTGAGATTGCCGGCGTCGCCCTGGTCATCGGTGGTGTCCTGATCCACCGCACCGTTTAGCGCCGCCGGTACGCGTTGGCCACCGCGTCCGGGCACATCTCTATGTCCGCCTCGGTTGTCGCCCAGGATGAGGCACTGATACGCATCGCTCTGCGGCCATGCCAAGTGGTTCCGCCGCACCAGCAAGTACCATCGTCCTGGATGGCTTTGATGACACGATCGGTCACGGCGTCCGCGCCGAAAGACACGAGCACCTGATTGAGCGTCACCTCGTTCAGAACTTCGTAGCCCGCTTGCCGCAGGCCGTCGGCAAAGCGTGCAGCAAGCCGGCAGGTACGCTCGATCTGCTCGCCGATGCCGCGGCGGCCGAGGTAGAGCAGCGCGGCCCATAATTCAACCGCGCGTGCCCGTCGCGAAGAATCCGGGCACCACCGCATCGGATCACGTCCTGACGGCTCACCGTAATGGGCTCCCGAAACCGACATTGACTGTCGCAGCGACTCGCGCTGTCGGACAATGGCGATGCCGCCGTCTTGCGGAGTGTTCAACCATTGCGCGCCCAAGGCGCTCGCTACGTGTTTGATGTCGATGGGGCGGATCCTCGCCAGCCGCTGTGGCCAGTCCTGTGGTCGCTCACGGCGGTGCTGACGTCGGAGGATGCCACCCGCCTGGGCAGCTGTCAGGCGAAAGGCTGCGGCCGGTACTTCGTCGACGAGAGTCCGAACCGCTCGCGAACATGGTGCTCGAGCGAGGTCTGCGGCAACCGCGAGCGGGTTCGCCGGGCCTATGTCCGGCGGCGGGCGAAATCCGGCGCAGGGCGGTAGATTCGGCTCACGCTCCGCCTTTCTCGCACTCATCGGTCGTGCCTTTTACGCGAGTATCGTCCGCGATCCAGTTGGTTTCCCAGGTCTTGCCGCCATCAGCGGAGATCGCCTGCACGAAGTGCGCCGATGTCGCCGTGATGTGGGACCAGACATTGCGCACGAGGACCTGCCGGCCGCCAATCGGCTCCTGATCGTAGAAGGTGCCAATGCCATCGCGGAATTCTCCGATGGTGGGCACGGCCATCACACCCGAGGCGGCGTTTGCAAAATTGAGACTCCACTGGCGCGAGTCGGGATCGTACAGCCGCAGATTGATTGCCTGCAGATGTCGGCCGTCCGGGCCGCTTACGTCGAGCTCCACCATTTCAGCGCTGCAATGCCAGATCGAAATGACATCGGAAGTGCCTTCATAGGTCACCCAGGCCGTGCTCCCGTTCGGGTTCTGCCGCAGCGCCCTGAGATGTGTCTTCCAGAGTCCGACTTCCCAGTCGAAGTCATGGGAGCCGTCACGCGGCGGCGGCGCGGCGTGCGAAGGTCGCAACGATAGAAAACACGCCAGGACGATCAGAGCCGCAATCGCCATCCATCGCCCGACGCCGCTGATTCGATCTTTCATGATGCTGCACTTCGCCGCGCCGTGGCCATCGGTGCGCAGTTGGTTGAATGGCCGACGCGCAGCGTCCCCGATTAGCTGGCCCCCGGGAAGGTCCACAATAGGTCGAAACCACATGGCCACCTGCAATCGTTCCAGCGGGAGATTCCCCATTCCGGCCTTTGGTGTATACATTTACCCACGCGTAGACGTGGGCGAGGCACATATGTCCAAGACGCACGATTTCACCGCGGAGCTGGTCTGGACCGGTGACCGTGGCGAAGGCACGAAGCGATACCGCGGCTATGATCGCAGCTGGCTCATCGTGACTCCGGGGCAGATGCCGATCGAATGCTCCAACGACCCGATGCTGGGCGGTGATCCCTCCAAGCCTAACCCCGAGACCCTGCTGCTCTCGAGCCTGGCTGCGTGCCACATGCTCTGGTATTTACACTTGGCGAGCAACGCCGGGATCGTCGTGCGGGGATACGAAGACGCGCCGGTCGGTGTCGGCGAGACCGGAGCGCGCGGCGAAGGTCGCTTCCTGCGCGCTACGCTGCGGCCGAAGATCCGCGTCGACCGGGGGACCGATCTCGCCAAGGCGGACTCGCTGCATCACGAGGTGCACCACTTCTGTTTCATCGCCCGATCGGTGAATTTCCCGGTCAGCTATGAGGCGAGCTATGTCGAGGTCTGACCTCAGGCGCCACTGATCAACTTTGAAATCAACCTCATGCTGCTCTCCGGGGAACCGGAGGAATAGAGCATCGCGTGTATGGCTGCGCCGGAGGCGATGGCGCTGCTGATTTCCAGCTTGTCCAGCATCTGCACGGCTGTCTTCCTGCTGATTCCTTTGCTCTCGAGCTTCTTCACCAGCGCGTCCCTGACCTGAGAGCGCTTGCTCTGCACGAACGAGCGCAGCGCGGGATCGCGGCATACTTCGGCCGCGATCTCCAACATGAGGGCGATGCGATCCCGCTCGACGGTCGATTCGGCCAGCTTCTTCGCCACCGCGCGTGAGGTCTCGGGCACCTCTCCGGACGAGCTTTCTATTGCGATCCCCGCCTGCTCGAGCTGCACTTCGATATCTTCGAGAATGATGGCCTTGATCATCGCGGACTTGGAATCGAAGAACCGGTACAGCAGCCCGACACTGACCTGCGCCTCGGCCGCGATTCGATCGACAGTGGTGGCCTGGAATCCGAAAGTGCGGAAACAGCGCTTGGCGGCCTGAAGAAGTTGAGTCTTTCGGACCTGCGGATCTTCGCGTCGTCTCTTCGCCACTTCCGGCATTGCCGCGGACTCCTGAATAGGGCAAGTAATGTAAGGCCGGTCCCGATCGAAAGCTATCGGCCCCCTCCGCCGGCTCGCATAGGGACGCCCTTGTAAGTGAATGAGCGCTCATTTACTATAAGGCAGTCGACCTGAGAGGTACGAGAAAATGAAGGGTGTGATCTGGTTCCTGGTGATCTGCTTCGGACTGGCCTGGGCGAGTTGGGAAATCGCGATCAGCTTCGGCGTCTCGGTCCTGAGCTGGCAATTCGAGCTCTACGCACTGCCCGGCGCCTTCGCGCCGGCAATCGCCGCCATCGTCGTGCGCAAGTGGATCACGCGCGAGGGTTTCGCGGATGCCGGCCTCGGCCTGCACGCCGCTCGCTGGCCCATTTATCTGTTCGCCTGGCTGTTGCCATTAGCGGTGGTGGCGGTGGTCCTTGCCGAAGCCGTGTCTCTCGGAGTCGCTCGTCCGGACTTCACCCTCACGCAGGCGATCGCCACCGGGGATGCGGGTCATAGCCTCACGGCACTACGTAATCCCGGCCTCTGGGTCGTACCGCAACTCATGGGCATGGCGATTCTCATGACTCCCGTCCTCTGGGGTGAAGAGTTTGGTTGGCGCGGCTACCTGCAGATGAGGATCTTTCCCGGCCGGCCGGTGCCGGCGGCGATCGCCACGGGCCTCATCTGGGGAATCTGGCACTATCCCGTGACACTACGGGGCTACGACTTTCCCGGCCAGCCAATTCTGGGTTCTCTGCTGCTGACGGTATGCGCCGTGCTGCTGGCGTACATCTTCGGCTGGATTCGCGCCAGGAGCGGCAGCATCTGGGCACCGAGCCTGGCGCATGCGGCCACGAACACGATCGGTGGCCTGACGCTTCTGTGGCTTGCGGGAGCGAAGAACCTCGCCCTGATCAGCTACGCCGGCGTGCTGGCGATTCCGCCCCTGCTGTACGTTTGCTCATGCCTCTTCTGGGCTGACCGGCGCAGCTCGTTCCGTGGTCGGGGCGCACGCCGCCTTGGCCGCCAGGGCGTCAGCGATGAAGAACCTGTATAGCACCACCCCCAAGGGGGCGCCGACCAGCGGTCCGACGATGGGCACCCACCAGTAGCCGTAAGGTCCTGGAAACGCGTTGCGCCCCCATCCCATCAACCAACAGAAGAGTCGGGGGCCGAAATCGCGTGCGGGATTGATGGCATAACCCGCGCCCGTGCCGAAAGACATGCCGATCGCCGCCACCGCCATGCCGACCATGAAGGGCGCAAGGTTGGCTTTCACGGCCAGATTGGCGGCATCGACGATGGCCAGGACGAAGAGCAGCAGGAAACAGGTGCCGACTATCTGATCGAACAGAGGCCACAGCATGTTCACGCCGAAGTAATGCGCCGGAAAGGTGGCGAAGATACTGAACGTCGTCATGCCGGCGGGATCGGCGCGCGATATGACCCCATGGGCGACATTCCACATGTTGATGGCCGGCACATAGTCGGCGTAGGCCAGCGCCGCGCCGGCGAAAGCACCTGCGATCTGCGCCGCCCAATACGGCACGACTTTTCTCCAGGGGAAATCCCCCTTGACTGCAAAAGCCAGCGTCACCGCCGGATTGATGTGCGCGCCGGTGACGCCTCCCGCCACATACACGGCCATGGTGACCGCCATGGCCCAACCCCAGGTGATCAGCAGCCAATCCCCGGCGCCCGCGAATATCGTCGGTGTTCGTCCGGACTCGGGAAGGCCGACTACCGCGACCGCGACCACGCCGGCGCCAAACGCCAGCAAAATGAACGTGCCGAAAAACTCGGCCAGCAGCTCGTTCCAGATGCCCCGCGCACGCCACCCTGTTTTGACCCCCAGCTTCACTGTCATGACATCAGACCCTCTCGACGGCGATGCGCAGGCCCAGGCCGATGAAGAGGACGCCCAGTCCCCTGCGCAGCCAAACGGTGATCGAGCCGTTGCGGCGCAGCCCGCGGCTGACCCGGGCCGCACAACACGCGATGGCGACATTGGTCGGCAGTCCGATGGCGTTGACGGTCACGCCGAGGAGCGCGATCTGTAGAGTCGGGTGCGCCGCACCGCGATCGACGAACTGCGGCAGCAGGGCGAGAAAGAACAGCGCGACCTTCGGATTCAGGACATCGCTCAGAAAGGCCTGCCAGAGGATGGTTCGGCCGCGTCTCCCGGCGACCGCGCCTTCAGCCTCGATCGCAAGCGGGCCCGGCTTGCTCCAGAGGGCGCTCAATCCGAGGTAGATGAGGTACGCCGCGCCGACCCATTTCACGACGGTGAACGCGGTAGCCGAGGTGGCCAGTATCGCCGACAGACCGAGGACCGCCGCGGTGAGGTGAACGTAGCCGCCCAGGTTGAATCCGACCGCCGAGAGGATGCCGGCCCTGCGGCCCTGGGCGAGACAGCGGCCGAGCATGTACATCATGTCAGGGCCGGGCACGAGAATCAGAGCGAAGGCGGCGAGGACGAAGAACAGATAGCTATGCAGGGTCATCATTTTGGGGCGAGCTCATTCCATCCGGAGTTTGCTATGTAATAAAGGGAACCTGCAACTACGACGCCGTGCGTGGGGTCGAGACCCGGCGTGCCGCTCGATCGCCGCGGCGAGCAGGCACGCGAGCGCCAGAAGCGGGCCACGGCGGCGTTTGGCGGCGGGCATCAGCCGATTATACAATTGAGTGGCGCGATTCCGGGGCCGGTTTCTGGCACTTTGACAAGACCATACCAGGGCTTGATGAAACACCTTCGTGCGGGCTTCCTGCCGGCGATCAGACTCGATCCGGCCGCAACCACACCTCTGCGTCGCCAGCTTTGCGAGTGGTTCCGGCGAGCCATCGCCGACGGTCGCCTGGCGGCCGGTCAGCGCGTTCCATCGAGTCGCGGCCTCGCCGAGGAACTGAAAGTCTCGCGGCTGACGGTGGTCTGCGCCTACGAGCAGCTCGAAGCAGAGGGTTATTTGCAGACCTTTCGCGGCGCAGGTACCTGCATCGCGGCGTCGATACCCGAGCTGCTGCGACCGGGCACAGCGCGGACGGTCGCGGCGGAGAGGCGAGCGCGCGGCACCCGCCGGACTGCGAAGCGGGCGCAGCAGCTACTGAGCATGGCGGAGCAGCCGCAACCCGCGGCGGCCGCCTTTCGGGTCAGCTTGCCCGCTCTCGACCACTTCCCGCGCCGCGCGTGGTCGCGGCTGGTATCGCGTCATGCGCGCAGCGCCGCCATCAAGGACATGGCGTATGGCGATCCGATGGGCGAGCCGGAGTTTCGGGCCGCCATCGCCGAATATCTCGGTGCCGTTCGCGCCGTCCGCTGCGATGCGTCGCAAATCATGGTGACTTCCGGGTCGCAACAGGCGGTGCAGATCACCCTGCAGGCATTGCTCGAGGCGGGCGATCCGGTATGGGTAGAGGAGCCGGGCTATCCGGGCACGCGCCGCGCGCTGGTGGGATCGGGCTGCGAGCCTGTCCCGGTCCCGGTCGACGGCGAGGGGCTCGACGTCGCAGAGGGAGCCCGCAGGCGGCCCGCGGCGCGAGCCGCTTACGTTACCCCCTCGCATCAGTATCCCCTCGGCACGACTCTGAGCGCGGGCAGGCGCATACAGCTGTTGAATTGGGCGCAACGCGCCGATGCCTGGATCATCGAAGATGACTATGACAGTGAGTATCGCTTCGGCGCCGAGCCGATCACCTCACTGCAGGGGCTCGACACCGACGATCGGGTCATTTACATCGGCACCTTCAGCAAGGTTCTCTTCCCCGCGCTGCGCATGGGTTACCTGGTATTGCCCAAGGATCTCATTGCCACCTTCCGCGTTGTGCGCGATGCCGTCGACATTTTTCCGCCCGTGCTCTATCAGCGGGCGCTGACCGATTTCATCCGCGACGGCGGTTTCGCGCGGCACATTCGCAAAATGCGGACGCTGTATGCGGCCCGTCGCCAACGCATGACCGCGGCCCTCGAGCGCTGTTTCGGCGACGCCGTAGAGATCACCAGTGCCGCGGCTGGCTTGCACCTGGTCGTACGGCTGCCTAAGAGCATCGACGACAAGGCGGCCGCGGCGAGAGCCGTGGCAGCGGGGATTGCCTGCACCCCGCTTTCGGACTGCTTCCTGGAAACGCCGCAGTGTGGCGGTTTGATCCTGGGCTACGGCGGTGTGGCTGCCGAACGCATCGAAGATTCAGTCCGCAAGCTCGCCAGGGTGGTTCTCAGGGCAAAGTCCTGAGCCTCAGCCCCGATCAGATTTCGCCACCAATCTGCTGACGTACTGCGGCACCACGGTATCAGCGGGTAATCTGGGATCGGGCACAGGCGCCCTGGTCTCCAGGCATAGCGGCAGCACGCCGGCCCATACGCTGCGGCCATAGTCTTCCTCGTCGTCAATCGGCGGCCCCTGGCGGACTTTTGCCGAAGCCTCTTCGATGGAGAACTCCAGCACCGAAGTCGTCTCGAGCTCCGCTCGGGTCGGTCCACGCACGTCGTCCCAGCGCCCCGCCAGAACGTGCTCGGAAATGGTACGCAAAGCTCGAACCTTGCGCGCCGCTCCCTGCACGTGGCGAGCCGCACCGAAAGCGACGACCGATCGGTAGTTCATCGAATGGTGAAACGCCGAGCGCGCGAGTACGAACCCATCGACGAGGGTTACGGTGACACACGCCACGATGCTGGTCGCGAGCTCATGCATCGTACGACTTACAGCGGAGCCGTGCAGATAGAGCGTATCGCCGCTTCGTCCGTAGAGCATGGGAATCACGAATGGCTGCGAATCGAGGGCAAGCCCCACGTGCGCGACGATGCCGGCGTCCAGTATCGAGTGAATGACCTCGGAGTCGTACGATCCGCGCTCCGGCTGCTGACGTACCCGACTGCGGTCAGTGGGCGTGCTTGCCTGACTCATTGGCAGAGTTTTGAGCGTCGCGCGGCGAATTCCTATGGCCACTTCCCGCGAAATGGCCAGACCACAGCCGTCGAAAGCAGGCGACGGACTCAGGCCGCCGGAGCGGCGCGAGCGAGCAGCATGGCGGGCTCGCTGTCGGTCGCCTCGCGCAGAGTGGTCAGGTAGCCGAACTTGCGTGCCAGGTGAACCGAGGCGTGATTGTCCCGCTGAATGATACAAATGGTTCTGGGGGATGCGAGGTTTGCATCACCCCACTCGAGCACCTTGCGCAGGGCCTCGGTCGCATGGCCCTGCCCGTGCGCCGCTACCGCAAGTGCCCAGCCGACTTCGGGAAGACCGTGAACGGACCGTGGCAGATCGCGATGAAAATCAGCGAATCCCAGCTCGCCGATGTAGCACCCGCTCGCCTTGCTTTCGACCGCCCAGTAACCGAATCCCAGCAACGCCCAATGACCGCAGTACGCCAACAGCCGCTGCCAGGTGCGCTGCGGTGGTGATTCGCTGCCGATCGTGTACTTCACCACCTGCGGGTCGCGCCACATGGCCGCGCAGTCCGGAAAGTCCTCGACCCGATGGGGTCGCAGAATCAACCGCTCCGTCTCGAGCCGCGGCGCGACGCGAACGTGACCTGGGGGTGCACCCGGACTACGCTCGTTCATTGTTTACAGGCGAATCGTATTGCTAGATGACGCTGTCTATTTTGTCCGCAGCCTTGCTGCCAAGCAAGCCTCCTTTGGCCGCCCCGGATGCCCCTCTCCATGAGCTGAGCACCATGACCCTCAAGTAAACAACTGCTTCAGCAACTGCCAAAGCGACGACAACAGCCCGCCTGCTCCGGCGTGCCACGTCCACGGCCGCTCGAGCGTCTCACCGGTGGCCATATCGTGCACGGTCAGTTTACCCTCGGTGCCGTCCGGTGCGACCGGGACGATGTCAGTCTGGAGAGACGAGGTGCCCTGGTAGGATCTGCGATAGCTTTTCTGCTCCATCACTGCTTCGATGGCATGGCCCGCGGCGGTCGTAATGGCGAACCGGCATGAGTCGGCACTGGGCAAAGCGACGTTAATCCACTGAGCCTGTAGGTTGCGCGCGCCGTCCTTGCCCTCCGTGATCTGGGCCTCCTCGAGCGCCATGTCGCTTCGACGCTGCTGCGTGCCGCCGGCCTCCTGCAAGGCGCTCTGATCCGCCGTTTGCCGCTGCGAAGAGGACTCGTGCCGCGACTCCTCCCTCGTACGCTCCTGACCGCGCTCCTTCTGCCGTTGCTGCTGTTGCTGAGACATCATTAGCTCCCGATGATCTGAGACGGATGGCCTTCTCCGCGGGAGGCGACGAGCTGCGGCCGGCGCGGCGCGGCAGGCATCGCTGCGATGAGGTCCTCTCGCGATAGCTGCGCCCCCTTGGGATTGCCACCCGCTCGGCGGACCGCTTGCTGCGAGGCCTTCTGCACGATATTGCGAATCTCGCGCCCTCCCAGGCCTTCCGACCGCTGCGCAAGCTCCTCGGCCAGCGTGTCACGGTCGAAGGCGAGCGGCAGCTTTCCGAGGAACATCCGAAACAACCGCAGACGCTGCGCCTCATCGGGATTGGGGATCTCGATGCGGTCCTGGAATCGCGACAGCACCGCCTCGTCGATCGCATCGGGCAGGTTGGTGGCCGCGAGCACGAACACGTGACGCTCACTCTTCTTGACGCCATCCATCTCCTGCAGGAGTTGGGTCACAATCTCGCCGGTAAACGAATCCGCGCGCGGACCGCCACGGACCGGGGCGACCGCTTCGATCTCGTCGATGAACAGGATGCAGGGCGCGCGGCCGCGGGCCATCTCGAACAGTTCCCGCACCTTCTGACCGGACTGCCCGATGAACCCCGCTTTGATATCCGCCGTGCTGGCGGCGATGAACGGTATCCCACCCTCGTTCGCGAGCGTACGTGCGATCTGCGTCTTGCCTGTACCCGGCGGACCGTACAGCAGCGCACCTTTCGGCACCTCGAAGCCCTGGGCGGCGAATTCCTCCACGTGGCGCAATGACTCGCACAACGTTTTCAGCTTCTCGAGCACATCCTGCGACAGCACGAGCGACGCCCAGCCGGCGCTCTTGTCGACCGCCTCGCTCTTCGATTGTGTGTGGCGCTTCAGCACCTCACGCCAGAGGTCATCGCTGATCGTGCCACCCTGTTTCACCGCGAGCGTGCACACGTCGCTTGCGATCCGGGAGAGGTTGCGGCCTGACATGCCGCTCGTCAGTTCGCCGACGAATGACGGCACGTCGGCGGGGCGCTCTTTCTTCTCCATCTCGAGCTTCAGGATCTGCAGCCGCTCGGCCGCGCCCGGCAGGGCGATCTCGACCGCAGCGCCGAAGCGCGAGACGATGGCGTCATCGATCAGGTCGCGGCGATTGGTCGCGCCGATCACCCAGACCTGTTGACCTTCGGTGCCGAGGCCGTCCCATTCGGCAAGAAACGCCTGCACGACCTCCTCGCTGGCGGAATCACCGCTGCTGCCGCCGCGTCGCGCAAAGACTCCCTCACACTCGTCGATGAAGACCACACAGCGGCCGCGTGCGCGCACCTGCTCCCAGATCTTCTTGACGCGCTCACCGCTCTGACCGACGTAACCCGCTTTGAGGTCCGGCGCCTTGAGCGACATGAAGTGAGAGCTGGCGGAGTCGGCGATGCGCCGTGCGATCTCCGTCTTGCCGGTGCCCGGCGGCCCGTAGAGCAGCAGTCCCGGCGTTGCCGCCTTGTCGCCGCGGTTGAAGAGGCGGATCTTGTCGAGCAGGTCGGCTTTCAGCTCAGGCTGCAGCACGATCCGCTGCCAGATCTTCTCGAGGTCGGCGTCGGAGACCTCCTTGCCGCGCGGCGCCACCTCCCGCATCAGGTCCTCGCGCGTGAGCAGGACGTGGTCGGGCGTGCCTTGTGCGATTGCCCGCGTCACGGCTTCCTGCGCCGCGCGCTCGACGATGGCGGAGATCGCGCGGCCGCCGATGTTATTGGTACGCTTGGCGAGCTCCGCGGCCATCTGATCCGCATCGAAATCGGTCTTGAGCTTGCCGAGGAAGAGGCGGAAGAGCTGCTGACGCTGCTCGTGGTCGGGGTTCGGAATCTCGATCATGTCCTTCAGGCGCGACCTCACCGCGTCGTCGACCGTCTCAGGCCGGTTGGTGGCGGCGAGCACGTAGACATGGCGATCGGTCTGCTTGATGCCGTCCATCTCCTGCAGCAACTGGTTGACGATCTCGACAGTGAACTGATCGGAGCCGCTGCCGCCGCGCGCCGGCGCGACCGCATCGATCTCGTCGATGAAGAGAATGCAGGGCGCGCGACCGCGCGCACGGTCGAAGAGCTCCCGCACCTTCTGCACGGACTGGCCGGTGAAGCCTGCCTTGAGGTCCGCCGTCGCGGCGGCGATGAAGGCGAGCCCGCTTTCATTGGCGAGAGTACGCGCGATCTGTGTCTTACCCGTGCCGGGCGGGCCATAGAGCAGCGCGCCCTTGGGAGCAGGCACACCTTGCTTGCGCAGTGTCTCGACATGACGCAGCGCCTCGCAGACGCCCTTGAGCTTCGCGAGGGTCTCGGGGGCGAGAATGAGGGTGTTCCAGCTCGCGCCCGCATCGACGGGCTCGGCCGGCCGCAGCCGTTTGATGGCATCGCGCCAGAGTGTTTCCGTGATGGCCGCGCCATCCTGTCCCGCGCGCGCGCAAACATCGCTCGCGAGCCGCGACAGGTTGCGGCCCGAGAATCCCACCGTCCCCTGTCCGAGAAACTCCGGGATCTCGGCCGGACGCTCGAACTTCAGCATCTCGAGCCTCAGGATCTGCAGCCGCTCGGCCGCCTCGGGCAGCCCGATCTCCAGCTCCGCGCCAAACCGCGAGATGATGGCATCATCGAGGATGTCCTTGCGGTTGGTGGCGCCCACGACCCACACGCGCTGATCCTCCGAGCCAACCCCGTCCCACTCGGCGAGGAACGCCTGTACGAGCTCCTCGGAAGCCGCATCCGAATTGGTGCCGCCGCGGCGCGCGAACACGCCTTCGCACTCGTCGATGAACATGACGCAACGTCCCCGGGCGCGCGCCTGCTCCCATATTTTCTGCACGCGCTCACCGCTCTGGCCGACGTTGCCCGCCTTGAGGTCCGGCGCTTTGAGCGACATGAAGTAACAGCTCGCGGAATCCGCAATGCGCCGTGCGATCTCCGTCTTGCCGGTGCCCGGCGGCCCGTAGAGCAGCAGTCCCGGCTGCGCCGCTATGTCGGCGCGGTTGAACACGCGGATCTTGGTGAGGAGGTCCTGCTTGACCGACGGCTTGAGGATGATCTTCTCCCAGATCTGCGCGAGCGCCGTCTCGGAGACCTCATTGCCCTGGGGCAACGCCTCCTTGAGAAGAAGATCGCGGGTGAGGGTTACGGTCTCAGGCGAATCGCTCTCGGCCACCGCGCGCTCCATTGCGCGATTGACGATCATGACGAGATCGCGCCCGCTCTTGCGCTTGAGCCGCTTCGCGAGGAACGCCACGGTTTCGTCGACGTCGAGCGCGGCATCGCACGGTCGCTCGGCGATCAGGCGCTTCAGGATCTCCGCCCGCGCCGCCTCATCGGGCAGCGGAATCTCGATCCTGCTGGTGAAGCGATCGATGATGGCCTTGTCGATACGCTCGGGGATGTTGGTCGCCGCCAGAATGATCACCGACCGGTCGGATTTCGTCGCGCCCTCCATCTGCGCAAGCATCTCGGTCACGATCTCCTGGGTGAAAGAGTCCGCGTTCGGCGAGCCACGCTGGGGCGTCACCGACTCGATCTCATCGATGAAGAGCACGCAGGGCGCGCTCGCCCGGGCGCGGCCGAAGAGGTCGCGCACCAGGTGCCCGGACTGGCCCACGTACTGCGCCTTGAGATCCGCTGTGGTCGCGCCGATGAACTTGACGCCGCCCTCGTTCGCAAAAGTGCGTGCGATGTCGGTCTTGCCGGTACCGGGCGGACCGAACAGCAGGATGTTGGGCACACTGACCCGCGCGCCTTTGTAGCGGTCCGCCTCGCGCAGGATGCGCGCCGCGCGCTTGAGCTGATCCTTGATCTCGGGCGGCATCACCAGCCGGTCCCAGGTCTTGCTGCGATCAACACCTTCGGTACCCCGAACGGCCGTCACGGCCGTGCGCCAGTGCTCATCACGCGGGGCGTTGGGCACGCACTGTACCTTGGTCTCGCGCACAATCTCGCGCATCTCACGGATCGAGGCGCCACCCAAACTCTCGATCAGCCACTTTGGAGCGCGCCCGGGCAGCTCGTTCTCCGCGCACGCGAGCGCCAGCAGCTTCTCGCGGTCGGCGACGGTCTCCGGCGCGGTCACCTCGATCTTGGAGCCGCCGAGGAGCGCGAGCAGCCGAGGATGTATGTTCTTCTCCTGCTGCGCCGTCATCACGACCCACACCCCGCTCTGCCAGGGCTCGCGACGCGACCACTCCTCGATCCACGCCAGCGTTGCATCGCGCGAGCCTGGATTGTCGTGCTCCGAGCCGGGCTTGGGAAAGAGCTGGTCGGCGTACTCGACGAACAGCACCACGGGGCCCTTCGCAGCGTTGGTGGTCCAGAACTCCTTGACGTCCTTCACCGAAGCGAGTTGGTCGGCTGTCGCCTTCACTAGCGGAGCGAACACCGAGCTCGCGACTGCGCGCGCCAGGAACTCCTTGCCGTTGCCGGGATAGCCGTGCAGCAGGAGCCCCGAGGGCGTGGCACGGTCACGCATGTTGAACAGATCGATGCGGCGGATGAGGAATTCGAACACTTTGTCGGAGACATAGACGGGCGCCCAGATCTCCTCGAGTCGCTTGACGTTGCCGAGCAGCGCCTCGAGGCGCGGGATCTGGCTCTTCTGGCGGCGCGCGCGCCACTTGAGCTGCGCGAACCTCTGCACATGCTTGAGGATGGGAACGAGATCGTCGCGGCACTCCAGGGTCGCCCTCTGCAGTAGAGAGGCGTGGGCAGCCATGAACGGGTCGTTGGCTTTGCTCCCGCCGGGCACCGGGTCCGCGTCCACGGCGACTCGATAGGTCGCCAACTCGCCGAAGGAGAGCAGAGTCGCATTCCCGGCGGACGCGGCGTCCACGTTCGGAAAGTTCACCTGCGCCTCATCGCAAGCCTGTTTGCCCGCGGCGCTCCAGAAGCGCAACAGCCATAACGCTCCGGGCGCCTGGTCGGGATAGATGTAAAGGAGCGAGGGGTGCTGCAGGCTCGCGGCGCTGGCCTCGAGCTCTTTCACGGTCCCGCGGGTCTGTGCGCGTCGCTCGAAGTAGAAGCAGGCGCCCGCCACCAGCAAATAGCTGATGAGCGGGAGGAGGTGGAAGCCAGCCGCAAGCAGCCGCAAATCGCGCGAGACGAGCCACCAGACGCCGATTCCGATCAGGATCTTGAGCCCGAGGCCACCGCGTCGGAGCCGACGCCAGATCGGCATGAGCAGGAGCGCGTTACTCACCGCCTTGGCCGAGCCCGGGGTCGCTTCGCGCAGCAGCTTCTTCACGCGCTCGTACACGAGAGTGCCCACGCGGCCGAGATCCTTGCCAACGAGCTCGGGCACGGCCTTGCGCTCCTCCAGCGCGGCCTGAGTTGCCGTCAGCTCATCCATCGCGGCAGTGAGCGTCGCCTGATATTTCGCGGTCTGTTCGGCGAGCAGCCGTTCCTTGGCATCGCCCGTCACGGGGACCGCGGACAGTGTCGCAGTGGGTTTTGGCATGACTGATCCAGAGGCGGGTGCAGCGGGCAGGGACACCGGCTCCGCAGGTAGGGCGGGGGCGGACACGGGCGCGGGAGCGGGTCCGGGTGCGAACGACCGGGACGGGATGCCCTCGACGTTTGCCGGCAACGCCGGGCTGACTGTACGACGGCGCCGAGCGATCACTACCGCGCCGGCCCCGACGCCACCGCCGACGAGGAGCAGCACTAGCAGGCGCTCCAACCCGCTCGACTGGCGGGGGGCTATGTGGGGCGGCGGGGGCGGGATATAGGGGGCTGGAACATTGGCCTGTGTTGCAGGCCTGCCCGCGCGCTGCGGGCCCCGCGGCTGGCCCCGTCGCTGCCACTCAGCGACCCGTCGATTCAGCTCGGCCATGCCCTGATTGAAGGTGGTCGTCGCCTGCTGACGAGCCAGGGCCTGCTGATCGGCAGGCAATCGCACCAGCACCTGCTGCAGACGTGCCATCTCGGCCCGGTCGCGTTGCACGCGCTGCTGATATTGCTGCGCGGAGATCTGTCCACTGCGCTGCAGGAACGTGCTCGATCCGACATCGAGCGCAATCCTGCCGAATAACGCCCCCAGGCTTCGCGCCTGCGCCCCGGCATCCAGGGCGGGTGCCCGCGACGACGCCAGCAAAGCCAGGCCGAAGAAGAGACAACGAAGCACGAAGATCGCCGTGAGTCCGAGCGGCGCGGCGCGCGTGCGCGATCGATGGTCGGCCATGTTCACCCTTCATCAGCTGCAGTAGTGCGCAGCGTGAAGAGTGAGACGCAGAGCGGGGCCGAGCGTCAGGGCTCCGGGGTCACCACACCAGTCCGTCACCCTGACGATCGCGGGCGGATTGCGTCCTACGTTTCTGATCACCCTTGCAGAAGGCTCGATGCCATGCCGAACAACTCAGATATCTCCGCTCTCATGCACGACACGCGAACCATCTATATGGGAATCGCGGCTCTCACCCTCCTCGTCGGCTTGGGACCGAGCGGCATCAAGATGCCCGCCTACCTCGGCGTCATGGGCCTGGTGGCGTGGCTCATGCTGCTCAGCATCCAGGGCAAGACGCCGCGGCAAATTCCGGTAAAGCTCATCCACGGTGTTGTCATCGAGGTCGTGCCATTGCCGAGTGCACGCGGCTTCACGATCGCCAAGTATCCAAACTCCGGCGAGGTGACGGGCGCCGTCCGACTGAGAGTCGGCCTACAGGTCCTATTTATGAAGTCGCTCGCGCACCCGGATGTCGGCGATGCAGTGGTCGCGGCCGTCACCGCCAATGAAGGCGCGGACGGTCCTCTCGCGGATGTTCCCTTCGAAGCGCTCATGCTGCGCGACGACAGCCGCAAAGATGCGGACGGCCGCTACCTGACGATTCCCGAGGCACGCATGGTTCTTCCGACCGGTACAGGACTGTGGCTCGCCGTGGGGTTCTCGGTGTTGCTCATCGGATTCCTGTTCCCGATCTATTTCGTCGTCGTGATCAAGAGGAGCTACGACATCAAATTCGGTTGGGAGCGCGCCCTCGCCGAAGCCCAACGCCTCCTGGTGCTCCGCGCCGATACCACGGCCCTGGAGGAAGCGATGATCAGCCAGCAGTTGGCGTAAGAGCATGGCGCTGAAGGCAAAATGCCGTGGCAGCGGTAGCGGTTGTTTCGTCCGCTTCCTGTTTCTGGCCGTCGTCTGCTTCTTTCTCATCGGGCCGCTGCTGCGGTGTGCGCAGCAGCTGCCGCAGATGGCCGGAAATGCCGCCTCACATGCAGCGAGCGGCGTCAAGAACGCGGCCTCCAACAAGGTGAGCAGTTTGGGGCGGCAGCTGTTGGATACCGTGGAGAGCTGGTGGGGCAAGCAAAGCGAAGCGGAGAAGTTCAATCGTGTCTGCGAGAACCTGGGGGTGGAGGGTGTCGACAAGCTCTGCCCGTACTTCACCTCGGCTTTGCAGGGAGCAACGGAGGCGGACGCTACGGAAACCGACTGCTATCTGACCGCTGCCGGCACCGGCGTGGGTGGTCAAGAGAGGCTGGAGGCGATCCAGAATACCTGTCCGAAGACATCCGGCGATGTATCGATCTTTCAGGGCTGCGTCCAGAGATATGTTCAAACAAATGTCGAATCGGGCGACTGGGCCAGCTGCATGCCACAGGCGCCAAGCCAGTTTGCGCGCGAGGTGCACACCATGATCCAGCCGATCGCATGCATCCCGGGCCTGCCCAAGTCCTGGTGCGAGACGTCCTCCTCGGACACTGCGACGACGCCCACTACGTCGCCCGCGACGCGCACTGATCCGAACTATCTGAACTGTCTGCAGAAGTACTACCAGCTACTGCCCAACTACAACGAGCCGCTCTCCTGCGGCGCGACGGTCAAAACCGCAAAAGACGCGGTCTGCGCCAGAGCCACGTTGCTGAGCTGGCCGTATCGGGGGCAGCATTTCGGGGTGGCTTGGGTCGCGTCCTGCGACGGTATGCCGCTGCAATGAGACCGTGGCGGTACGACGTCGACTTTGCACGGACCCTACGGTAGGCTATGAACAAAAGAACGCTCCCAGGGAGCCGGGGTCTATTTGGACCGGTATGCCTTCATGCGCGCGTGCCGCGAAGGAGGCGTGGCAATCGAGCGGGCCTTGCGGCAGCTCGACCGGAACTATTTCAGCGCGTTATTCCGCGATTCGCTGCGGGGTCTGCGCGATCCGGACTCCGCCCGCGACCTGGTGCAGGAAACCTTCATCAAGGTGTGGCTGCGCTGCGCCACTTTCCAGGGTGACTCGGAGTTGCTGCCCTGGATCAAATCGATTCTCCGGCACGGGCTGCTCGATCGCCTGCGCAAGTCCGCAGGCGAGGTTAGCCTCGAAAACGCGCAGGATCAGGCCACCGAGACCCAACTGCGGATCGCGGAGCTGTCGGAGGAAACCATTCCGCGGCCTGAGTCCGAGGCGGCGCGAGCGCAGCTCGACGACTGTTTCCAGCGCTGCTGGCAGCGCTTCGAAGCCGCATCGCCATCGCACGCCCTGGTGATCGCCTGGATCGTCGAGGATGGCCTCACCCATGAGCAGATCGGCGAGCTGCTCGGCCGCACTCCCGGCGCCACACGCGAATTCATCTCCCAGTGCCGCAAGCGCGCTCGATTGCATCTCGCCGAATGGTACGAGCTCGCCTTCGGCACGAGTCAGACAGCATGACGGACGAGGATCAGGACTGGCTCGATGCGCTCGCCGGCCGGGTTCCGACGGGCCCCCACCGCGCCGCCGCCTCCGAAGGAGAGCGTCTGCGCGAGCTCATCCAGCGCAACGTGCGCGCAGCCGATGTGGCCGTGCCCGAACGGGATGCGCGGCGGGAAGCGCAGCTCCTCGAGCGCGCACGGCGCGAGGGGCTCATCGATCCTGAAGAGCTCACGAAGCGCGCCCGCCGGCGCATGCGACCGGCGGTGATCGGCGGGTGGCTGGCACTGGCCGCAAGCATTGCCGGCATTGCGGTTGCGCTCTCATTCTTCCTGCACGGCACCCCCTCGGTGGTGCATTTGCGCAGCGCGCGCGAGCAGGCGATCCGCATCGAAGCGGCCGATCCCACGGCACTCAAGATGCAGATTCTCGATGAGCTGCACGCAGCCGGCGTGCGCGCCACGGGCTACGAGCAACTGGATATCGAAGGCATCGATGCGAGTCTCCCCGAACCCGTGCCGCCCCGCGTGCGCGATGTTCTAACGCGCCATCATCTGAGCGTCCCCAACAACGGCGTACTGAGAATCGAGATCACTGCGCCGAGCAAGCCCTGATGCTCAAACGTATGCTCATGGCATGGCACGCGCTCGTTGGCGCTACCTGCTTGCTTCTCCTCATGAGCCCGGCCCGAGCCGTCGAGCTGCCGGCATTCTGCGCCAGTGCCGCCGCCCCCCTCGACCTGAAGACGCCCATTCCCGTACTGCGTCGCCAGGTCGAGCAGAAGGCGGAGACGGATCCCAAGGCGACGGTCGCCATCATGTGCATGGCGATTCCCAGGGTCGCGCGCGAGTACGGTGAGCAATCGCCGGAGCTCGCCTGGTGGGTCAACTCGCTCACCATGCCGATGATCGCCTACATGAATCAATTCGTGGCGGCGGAGCCGCTGCTGCGCTTCGCACAGCCGATTCTCGAGCATCGTTACGGCAAAGGGGCGGTACAGCTGGCCGACATTCACGTCGCGCACGCCTGGATCTATCAGCGAGAGGGCCGCAATGCCGAGTCGGAGCGGGAGTGGGAGCAGGCGCTTGGCATCCGCGAGCGCTTCCCGGGCGCGCGCAGGATCGAGCTGCAGAAGGTGCTCGTAGGGCTGGCGCTGATCAGGATAGACCTCGGTGAATTTCCGCGGGCGCGCGTTCCTCTACAGCGCGAGCACGACATCCTGGCGAAGAACGGCGACCTCGTGAGCGAAGCGGGCGCCGCCGTCGAGAACGTCTACACGAACCTTGCGTTTCGCCAGGAGCGATTCCTCGAGGCAAAGTCGCACGCCGAGCGACAGCTCGCGATCGAGAAAAAGCTGCGCGCAGGCATTGGCCAGTTCATTCCCGCGTATGTGTTTCTGGCGCGGATCGATGAGCGGCTCGGTGACTACGAAGGCAGCGAAGCGGCCTCGCGCGAGGCGATCCGGCTGGCGGAGACGACACGCGGCGGCCCCCTGCAGCGGCACCAGCTCACGGCCCTCACTCAGCTCGGTGCCCTGCTCGATGCGCGCGGCCGACCGCGCGAGGCGTTGCCCTTCGCCGAGCAGGCCGTCGAGCTCGGCAAGGCCACTTTGGGCGCCGATGCCCCGGCGCTCGTGGCCTCGCTCCAGAGCTTGGCCGACGTCCACCAGGCGCTCGGTCAGCTGCCGGACGCCTGGCACCTGTACCAGCACATTGGACAGATCGTCGCCAAGAGCCCGACGGACGTCGAGTTGCCTACTCGAGTAACTTACTACCGCGGCCTTGCCAACTTGCAACTCGACCTCGGCAATGTCGATGAGGCCCTTGCGGCACTCGATGCGGGACTCGATGCCACGCGCGCGGAACCAGCGCTCGAGCTGCAGCGTGGCTACCTGATGGAGACGCTCGCGCAAGCAGCCGCGCGCCGCGGCGATCCGCAAAGCCGGGCCTACTACTCGCAGGCCCTCGCACTCTTCGGCTCGCGCCTGCCGATTACTCACCCGGCGATCCTGCGCGTAATGAATGAGCTTTGCGGGTTCGACATCCGCGAGCAGTCGGCGGCCGCCGATCAGGAGTGCGGCGAAGCGCGCGCTCATCTCGCGAGCGCGGGGGACGTGGATCCTGCGCTGCGAGCGGCGGTGTACGACAACCTGAGCGCGCTCAGCGAGGCGCGCGGCGATCCCAAGCACGCCGTCGCACTCGCCGCATCGGCCGTATCCGCCGCCGAGGGCCTCGGCACACCCGAGCCACTGGCGCGAGCATACTTCGTTACCGCGCGCGCCCTGAACGCAAACGGGCAGACCGCGCTTGCGATCTTCTTCGGCAAGCGCGCGATCGCACAGATCGAGCGGCAGCGCCGGTACTTCAGCGGCGAGGATGAGCGCCTCGATCGCGGCTTCCTCCTCGACAAGATAGCCATATATCGCACCGTCGCGGACTGGCTCATGGCGAGCGGTCGGATCGATGAGGGTCTCGAAGTCCTGCAGCTCCTCAAAGAGCAGGAGCTCTACGATTTCACGTCCCGTGCCGCGGCGTCGGATGTGCGCGGGAGTGGGCCCGCCGTCGATGATCTCGAGCGCACGTGGGACCGCCACTACAGGGCGGTGCTGCGTGCCGATGCGACCGCGGGCGCGCAGATCGATCGCCTTCGCCGCCTACAGGACCGCTCCCGCATCACCGTGCGGGAGCGTCAGCGGCTGGATATACTGCTGCGGCGCGCGCAGCAAGCCGAGGGAGCGCGCGCTCGGCGGATTCAGAATTTCATCGTCTCCAACTCGAAAGTCGTCGTCGCCAGCGCAGTTCCGAGCGCGACCGCACAGATTGACGCCCAGAGCCTCGAGCGCGCGATCGCGCGTGCGCCGGCGGACTCCGCGATCGCCATCTATGTGCTCACGGAAGAACGGCTGCGCCTCGTCATTGCGACGCGCCACACGCAGATCGAAATTCCGGTGTCCGTCGATGCGCGCGATTTGCAGCGCCAGATCGGACACTTTCTCGACCTGATCGGACAGCGGGCGCCGATTGACCAGCCCGCCCGGGCGCTCTACGACTCCCTCGCCCGCCCGCTCGATGAGGTTGCGCGCAAGGAGCGACTCACCCATCTTTTCCTGTGGCTCGACGGTCCGCTCCGTTATGTACCTTTCGGTGTGCTCGAGGCGCCGGACGGCAGCTACTTCGCCGATCGGTATGCGATCGAAGTGCTCGCCGGCATCGCTCTGACATCTCCTGCGCCATCCACCGATAGACCGGTGCAACCGGGGAACGGGCCACCGCGCGTGCTTGGATTCGGCGTGACGCAGGCCGTGGCGGGTTTCCAGCCTCTACCGGGCATGGCCGATGAGCTCTGCTACGTCGTCGACGGCCCGATCACCGGACTCGCGACACACTCGCCTGCCTGTCGCGGAACCGCCGCAGGTGACGGCGCGCTGCCCGGTGAGGGCTTTGCCGATCGTGCATTCACCACCCAACGATTCGAAAGCCTGCTGCACGCGCCCCATTCCTACACGGTGTTGCACGTAGGGACTCACTTCAGTCTCCGATCCGGTAACGCCATGCGGTCTTTCCTCGTGCTCGGCGACGGCTCGCGCCTGACACTCGATACGCTCGCCGGATTCGATTTCACGGACTTGGACCTGGTGACCCTGTCCGCGTGTCAGACTGCGATGGGCGGCGGACAAACTGATGACGGGCGCGAGATCGAGGGCCTGAGCACGATTGTGCAACAGCGCGGCGCGAAGCAAGTCGTGGCGAGCCTATGGCGCGTCGAGGATGAGAGCACCGCCAGACTCATGCACGGGATGTACCTCGCCCTCGCCGCCAACAGCACGGACGTGGCGGAAGCATTGCAACGGGCGCAGAAGAGCCTGCGCGCTCAGGTCATCGGCGGCCATCATCCCTACGATCACCCGTACTATTGGGCGGGGTTCGTGGTGTCGAGTCGCGAGCTGCCGCTCGCGGTCACACCAGCCGCAAGGTGATTGCCTTCAGCACGGCGCGCGTACGGTCGCGCGTGCCGAGCTTGGCGAGGATCTCGGAGACATAATTCTTGACTGTCCCCTCGGCCAGACTGAGGCTGCGTGCGATTTCCTTGTTCGAATACCCTCCTGCCAGCAATCTGAGAATCTCGAGCTCACGCGCGCCGAGATCGATTCGCTCCCCCTCGACCCGCATCGCTGAGGCCAGGCGGGGATGAATCGGTTGCGTGGCGACAGGCGCCAACCATTGCTCGCCGCGCCGCGCCCGATCGATGGCGGCGATCAGATCCTCGGAGGATGCTCCTTTGAGCAGGAATCCTTGAGCGCCGGCCTCCACCGCCGCCAATAGCAGATCGCCCTCCTCGAAAGTCGTCAGCATGACTACCGGTGTCTGATCGCCCCGCGCCCGCAGCTCGCGCACCATCGAAATGCCGTCCAGGCCCGGCATCCGAATGTCACTCACGATCACATCGGCCGATGTCGCGTTTATTCGCTCGAGCAGCTCCGCGCCATCGGCGGCCAGCAGTACGACCTCGACACCCAGGCGCTCGAGCAACGCATGCAGGCCTACGCGCACGAGCTCCTGATCCTCAGCCAGTGCCACGCGTACTTTCATGGCTTACCTCCCGGCAGGGTCACCCGCAACCGAAAGCCGCCCTCAGGAGACGTATCGGTCTGCACAGTGCCCCCGAGCAACTCGACGCGCTCCCGCATACCAAGCAGCCCGTAGCCCACCGCGTTTGCCTCGGGAGTTGCGCCATCGTCACGCACCTCGAGCCGAAGCATTTTCTCGTCCCGACTCAGCGACAGCCAGATATCGCGGGCGTGTGCATGCCGCACGGCATTGGTGAGCCCCTCCTGTCCCGCCCGCACGATCACTTCGGCCCGCTCCGCACCATCGATGCGAACGTGCTCATCGATATCAATATGAATCCGGGGCGCCGGAAATGCATCGGCGATGCGTCGCAAGGCCTCACGGACATCGATCCCGTCGTGGCGACGGAGACTGGCAACGACGGTGCGCAGTTCCGACAAGAGCTCGGTCACCAGCCCTCTCGATAAGAGCCACTCACGTCGTTGCGACACCTCGGCCTCCTGGCCGAGCAGCTCCAGATTGAGCGCCAAAGCGGTCAATCGATGGCCGGCAACATCGTGCAACTCGCGCGACACGCGCAACCGCTCACCGTCGCGCGCACTTTCGGCAAGCAGCTCCCGGGTGGCCAGCAATTGAGCGTTCACTTCCCGAAGCTCTCGCGATACCCCCTCTGCCCGCACGCGCTCCAGGGTGGTCAGCAGGGCGAACGCTTGGAAGAGGCCATAGATGAACACCACGAAGCCGGGGTCGTCGACGCGCCAGCGGGCGACCAGGACCGTTATAAACGCGAGGTTCAGCAGCACGAGACCCATCACGGCGATTATTGCCGGGTAGACGGCGCCGATCACGGCCGCGACCACGATCAGCAGAATCGGCGTGTAGTTCGATGCGCCGAGCGCAAGCAGCGCAAGCGCGGACGCAATCATCAAAGAAAGGCCTACGACATTGCGAGCGCCCTTGGCCTGCTGGGCGACGACCGCGGCCCGTATGCCAAAGCCGACAACGAAGGTGAGAATGCACGTTGCGGCCACTGCCCTGCCGGCCACCTCTCCCAGCGGCGTCCAATCGGGCGGTCCCCGCCAGATCCCAACGGCCACCGCCGCCCAAGCGAGGTAGCCGGCGACAGTGACCGGGTTGGGCGCGAGTCCCGATAGAACACGGGCTGAGCGCATGCGAGACGATAGCCTCATTGGGGCGTCGTCTTCAAGGCCTGACGCCCCGGAGATGACTTCCGGCACCTCATCGCATGTCTTCCGGCACTGGCTTGCAGGTATCCGCGCCTTCACCATGAAGCTCCAAACGGTGTACTCAGGATACGAACTGTGAAAATGGGTGCGGCTCAGCGCACGCTGCGAAGCGGCGTGGTGACTCATTCAGCGATCGGAATCGTGGCATGCGCCTTGGCCGACATGACTCATGAGGCGCTCGGTCATGTGACAGTTGCGTGGCTACTGGGCGTCAGGATCACAGTGCTGGCTACTGTTGGGATGCAGACGATTGGGTCATCCCGGCTCGTCTCCGCCGCCGGAACGATGGCGAATCTCCTCGTCGGAGTACTCGCTCTGGTGCTATTCACCCGCATCGGCCGGCGAACGAATTGGACTTTGTTTCTCTGGCTGTTTGCCGCTTTCAACCTGATGAACTCAGCCTATCTCGTTTTCTCGGCGCTGGCTCAGAGCGGCGACTGGATGACCGTGATCAGCGCACTTCATCCATCCTGGGCATGGCGTTGTCTGCTCGGCCTCGCCGGAGTCATTTTGTATTCGGCCAGCGTCAGTTGGCTCGCACGCTCAATGAGTCGGCTCGTACTGATGCGCCAGGTGGCGCTAGCGGAGCTGCATTACCTCGTCCTGTCCGCATACCTGTCTGGCGGCGCGATCATGACTCTCGCCTCGGTATTCAATCCGTTCAGCCCGAAACTGATCCTGATCTCCGGAATCGGGGCCTCCTACGTGATTTCCGCGGGCCTCCTGTTCATTCCATCGCGAGTAAAGAGGCGAGTCGCGGCGGCAGCGGAAATTGAGCTGCCGGAAAATTCCGCGGCGCCGACGTCGCCGAGCATTTCCTGGGTTGCCGCCGCGATAGTGGTGGGCCTCATCTTCGTTGCGGTATTCGGGCCGGGAATCCACTTCCACCATTGAGAATCACCATGAGCCTGAACGAGCTCTACGATTATTTCCTCTGGTCCATCTGGGCGCTCTGGCTGCTGGCCTGGCTCGTGTTTGCGCGCGACGTGAAAGTCACGGTGCATCGCCAAGCAGCGCTGCCGCGGCTCTTCAATATGGCTCTCCTGCTCTGTGCCAGCGTACTCCTGTTGGATCGGCACGTACCAGTGGCCGTGCTCACGGAGCGCGTGCTGCCCGGATCACAGTGGAAATTCTGGGCCGCCGTCGGCGCGGCATTGACGCTCCTTGGCGTGCTGTTCATGGTCTGGGCACGTATCCATCTCGGGCGTAATTGGAGCGGCGTGTCGGCGGTAAAGGCCGATCACGAGCTGATCACCGGCGGTCCGTACCGCTGGGTTCGCCACCCCATCTACTCCGGCCTGGCGCTGGCGCTGCTCGGAACGGCTACGGCGATCGGGCAGTGGCGGGGCGTGCTGGCTGTGGCGCTGGCGCTGAGTGCGATCGCGCATCGGGTGATCGTCGAGGAGCGCTTCATGCGCCAGCAGTTCGGCGCCGCCTACGATACCTACACCCGCCGGGTTCGGGCTCTCGTACCAGGTCTGATCAATGAAATTTCTCGCCGCGCGCGAGCATTTCGATGATCTGCTTGATGCGCCTGGCCTTCGTGTCCGGACGCTTTGCCGTTTGCAACCGGTAGGCGATGGCGTAGAGATTGGCTCTGTTGAGGGTCGAGTAGAACCGTTTTGCCTTGGCGTTACGTGCCAGCTCTTTGACGAACTCGGGAGGGACCGTCGCGTTCGCAGGAGAATCGTATGCGACGGCCCAGCGGCCGTCGGCTTTTGCTGCTTCCATCTCCTCGAGTCCGGCAGGCATCATCCGGCCCTCCCGGATGAGACGCTCCACATGCCCGACGTTTATCTTGGACCAGGCGCTTTTTGCCTTGCGCGGCGTGAATTTCTGCACCCAGGAACTTGCGTCGAACGGCAGCTTCTGCCCGTCTATCCAACCGAAACACAGCGCCTGCTCGAGTGCCTCGGCATAAGTAATCGATGCAAGGCCCGATCCCTTCTTGTAAAGCCGCAGCAGCAGTCCGCTGGCCCGGGCATGTTCCCTGGCCAACCACGCACGAAATTCCTCCGCTGACCGAAAGCTGCGCGTTGGCGGCCCGGAGCGGGGAGGTGGTTTGCCCAAGTGTCCTTCAGCTCGTGTGAACGGCGTACTGTAGCAACTCCCTCAGCGCAAATCATTCGGTTAACATGCGGTCTTCGGCAGGGCGGGATTGCTCACATGAAGCGAAGTACGCGGTTGGCGCTGGCTGTGACGCTTGCGGCGGTGGTGTTGGGAGCCCAATGGCTGATGCACCATCCAAACCGGCGGCTGGCCACGACGGGTAGCGCCGGCACGCGGCCGGCGCATTACCGTCTGGGCGGCATCGACTTTACCCCGTGCGAGCTGAAGACGCTGCTCTCGGGGGAAACCACGGCAGCCTGGTGTGCGCCGTTCGTGCGGCCAGAGAACCCGGCCGACCGCTCCGGACGGCAGATCCATCTGCGGCTGGCATTGATCCGCAGCAGCGCCACCCGTTCGGCCGCCGATGTCGTGGTCTTCCTGGCAGGTGGTCCTGGGGAATCGGCTGTCGATGACTGGGCGGTGGTCGCGCCGGCACTCAAACCCGTGCTCGAGCATCGCGATGTAGTGCTGCTCGATCAGCGTGGCACCGGTGGATCGCATCCCCTGCTCTGTCCCAAGGCCGGGGCGGCAGCCGATGCCTCGGGCAAGCAACCGGTCACGGGCCCGAAGCCGCAGACAGCGGCGAAGCAGCGCGAAGCACGACAGACCGCCGAGATTCAGGCGTGCCTGTCCGAAATCGAACAGACCGCAGATCCGCGCTATTTCACGACGACCGACGACGTGAATGACCTCATTGCGCTGCGCCACGCGCTGGGGGACCCGCAGTTCGATCTGGTCGGTGCGTCCTACGGGACCCGTGTCGCGCAGCAGTACGCCATGCGTGATGCCGCCGGGGTGCGCAGCATCATTCTGGATAGCGTTCTTCCCAACAGCGCGATCACGGGAGAAGATATCGCGGGCAACCTCGAGGACGCGCTCAAGGCCGACTTTGCCCTGTGCGACGCGGAGCCGGCTTGCGCCAAGGCGTTCGGCGATCCTTACAAGGAGCTCGCCGAGCTACGCCAGCGCATCGACTCTCACCCGCCGGTGGTTACCTATCGCGACCCCGCCACCGCTGAGTGGCGCACGCGCACCCTGGACGAGAGCACCCTGGATGGCGTGGTGCGCCTCTTTGCCTATTCGCCACTGACTTCGGCGCTGCTGCCGCTGAGCCTGCATCAGGCCCTGGCGGGCGACTACGCGCCGTTGATGGGCCAATCGAAACTGATCCGCGGCGTACTCGGTCACGACATCAGAGGCGGGCTGCAATGGGCAGTGCTCTGCACGGAGGATGTCCCCCTGCTCAAACCCAACCCCGCGGACAAGGACACTCTACTCGGCACGGGCTTCACCCATACCCTGGAGCGGGTATGCGCGACCTGGCCGCGCGGACAGATGCCGTCCGACTTTCATCAGCCACTGAGTACCACCATCCCGACGCTGATTCTCGAAGGTCAATACGATCCAATAACGCCGCCCGGTTACGGCCGCGCTGTGCTGGCGCACCTCAGCGATGCCCGTCTGCTCATCGCTCGCGGGCAGGGTCACGGCGTGCTCGGCGCCGGCTGCATGCCGCGGCTCGTCGGCAAATTCGTCGCCGACCTGCAGCCCAGGACGCTCGACGCCGGATGTCTGGATGCATTGCGGCCCACGCCGCCCTTCGTGAACTTCAATGGAGCCACGCCATGATCGAAGTGGAGCAACTGCGCAAGTCGTTCGGGACGGTCAAGGCGGTGGATGGCGTCAGCTTCATGGCGCGCGACGGCGAGATCACCGGCTTGCTGGGACCCAACGGCGCCGGCAAGACCACAACACTTCGCATGCTCTACACGCTGATGAAGCCCGACCAGGGCAGCGTCCGCGTGGACGGCATCGACGCCGTCGCCGACCCCCTGTCGGTGAGGCGCCGGCTGGGCGTGCTGCCGGATGCACGTGGGCTGTACAAACGGTTGAGCGCGCGCGAGAACATCGCCTACTTCGGTCGCCTGCACCGGCTGGATGATGCGACCCTGCAGGCGCGCAGCGCCGCCCTGATCGATGCCCTGGACATGCGCGAGATCGCGGAGCGCCGTGCCGAGGGCTTCTCGCAGGGCGAGCGGGTCAAGACCGCGATCGCGCGCGCTCTGGTGCACGATCCCAAGAACCTGATCCTGGATGAGCCCACCAACGGCCTCGATGTAATGTCGACCCGGTCGCTGCGCGAATTCCTCTTCCGCCTGCGCGGCGAGGGTCGTTGCGTGCTTTTCTCCAGCCATATCATGCAGGAGGTGGTGGCGCTGTGCGATCGCGTGGTGGTCATCGCGCACGGGCGGGTGGTGGCCGACGCGCCACCGCAGACTTTGCGCGAGCGCACCGGGGCGGCCAGCCTCGAGGACGCCTTCGTCGAGATCATCCGCCAGAGCGAGACCGCCGTCGCCTGAGCCGAGCCAGACTGGAGATCCCATGCACGCCGCTGTCACCGTGTTCTGCAAAGAAGTCCGCGAGAACCTGCGCGACCGCCGGACCGTCCTCAACGCTCTGGTCCGCGGTCCCTTTCTTCTGCCGGTGCTGTTCCTGATCATGTTCAACCTGCAGATCAGGACCGCGTTGCAGAACGCCGAAAAGCCGCTGCCGGTACCGGTGGTGGGCGCGGCGCAGGCGCCGCACCTCGTGGCGGCGCTGACCCAGATGGGCATGGTGGCCGAGGCCGCCCCGAAGAATCCCGATGGCGCCGTGCAAGCGCAGCGCGACGATGTGGTGTTGGTGATCCCACCCGACTATGCCACGCATTGGAATCGCGGCGAAACGGTGGGCGTGCGGCTGATATACGACTCCTCGCACCGGGCAAGCGATCAGTCGGCGGACCGCCTGCGCGACATGGTCGATCGCTACGCACGCCTGACCGGGGCGCAACGCATGATCGCGCGCGGCCTCTCGCCGAGCGTCGCTTCCCCCCTGATCGCGGAAGACCGCGACCAGGCGACCCCGCGGGCGCGCGGGGCGCTCCTCTTTTCGTTCCTGCCCTACTTCATCGTCATGACCGCCTTCCTGGGCGGCATGTACCTCGCCATCGACACCACCGCCGGCGAGCGCGAGCGGCAGTCGCTGGAGCCGCTGTTCGCCAACCCGGTGCCGCGCTGGACCGTCCTGGTGGGCAAGCTGTCGGCCACCACGCTGTTCGCGCTGGTCAGCCTGGCACTGGGCGTGATCGGGTTCGCCGTCGCCGGCCGCTATATGGATGTCCGCAGGCTCAACATGGTGCTCGACCTGGGCTTCAATTTCTTCGCCTTCACCCTGCTTCTCATGCTGCCTCTGGTGCTGCTGCTCACCTGCCTGCAGACGCTCGTTTCCGCATTCGCCAAGAGCTACCGCGAGGCGCTGACCTATCTGTCGCTGCTGATGTTGGTGCCGATGCTGCCCTCGTTCCTCCTGCTGGCGATCCCGGTGAAGGAGCAGCCATGGATGTACGCCGTGCCGCTCCTCGGTCAGCAGTTGGGCATCATGCGGCTGTTGCGCGGCGAGGTACCCGGCTTCAACGACATTGCCGCCTGTCTGCTCGGCGGCCTGCTGGCCGCCGCGCTGGCCTTCGCGGTCGCGCTGCGGGTGTATGGGTCCGAGCGGCTGGCGGTGTCGGCCTGAAAGCAGCGCCGGCAGGCGGCGAGTTGCGCGCCGGCCCGAAAGCGCTACCATCAGGCACTTCCGGGAGGGTCACGACATGCAACGATCGCCGCTCAGGGGTCCATTCCGCCCAGCACTTTGTGCACTGATTCTGCTCGCAGCCAGTGCGCCCGGCTGGTCGCAGCAGCCGCAGCCCCTCCAGCACGAATACATCATCCATCATTTCAAGACGGAAGGCGGCGTCGTGCTGCCCGAGGCGCGGATCGTTTACGGCACCTACGGCCATCTGGACGCGGCCGGCGACAACGCCATCCTCCTGCCTTCACACTACATGGCGGACATGCATGGCTATGCCTGGCTCATCGGGCCGGGCAAGGCACTGGATCCCGGCAAGTTGTTCCTGATCACGAGCGAGCTGTTCGGCAACGGCCGCTCGTCCTCTCCCAGCAACACGCCGGAGCCGTTCCACGGCCCACGCTTCCCGCTCATGACCATCCGCGACAACGTACGGGCGGTCCACCAGCTGCTCACCGAGGAGCTGCACGTGCATCATCTGCGCGCAGTCATCGGCTTCTCGATGGGCACTCAGCAGGCGTTTCAATGGGCGGTCAGCTATCCGGATTTCATGGACCGCATCGTCGCCACCTCGGGAACGGCAAAAACCTATGGCCATGGGATCGTCCGCCTGGAAGGCCAGATCATCGCCCTGAAGACCGATCCCGCCTTTGACGGAGGCGACTACAAGGTGGAGCCCGAGAAGGGCATCGAAGCATTCTCCCTGGTCTGGACGGGGTGGCTGTTCTCGCAGGAGTGGTGGCGGCGTGAGCTGTGGCGCTCCGATCCTTCTCTGGGGAGCACCCTTCCCCAGGTCATCGATCATTTCACAAAGCATTTCATACCCGGTGCGGACGCCAACAATCTCATCCTGCAGATGCGCACCTGGGAGAGCAACGATGTCGGCAACACTCCGCCGTTCGGCGGCAATGTGGAAGCCGCGCTGCGCTCCATCAAGGTACCGGTCCTGTACATGCCCTCCGCCACCGACCTGTACTTTCCGCTGACCGACGCCCGCTACGAAGCCGCGTTCATTGCGCATTGCCAGCTCGTGCCGATCCCCTCTCTGTGGGGACACCCCGCGGGCGCCGGCGCATCTCCGGAGGACGGGAAGTTCATCAATGCGCACGTGGCGCAGTTCCTGAACCTGGGCGCCGGCTCATCCTCGCATTGAAAATGCCCTGACGGTCCGGGAAGTCCCATGCGCAAATACGGCTTTCTGGCTGCCGCACTGCTCCTCTTTCCAGGCCCGTTCTGCCTGGCGCAGCGGATCGAGGTGACGGTCCCGGCGACGAGGCCTCTCACGGGGCACCTCATCCTCGTCTTTGCGAAGAAGAACCAGCCGGAGCCGCGTTTCCAGTTGTCGGAAAACTGGCTTACCGCCGAAGGGTTCGGCGTGGATGTCGAGGGTCTGAAGCCGCGGACGCCCATCGTCGTGGATGCGAAGACGTTTGGAAATCCCCGACGGTCGCTCGATGATCTGGACGCTGGCGACTACTACGTTCAGGCGGTCTTCAACGTCTACGAGCCGTTTCATCTGCAGAGCGGCAAGACGGTGTGGCTGCCGCCGGACAACGGTGAAGGTCAGAAATGGAACCGCAAGCCCGGGAATCCGTACGACAAGCCGGTGAAGATTCACTTCGACCCGAGGAAGGGCGAGACGATCAAGCTGACCCTCGACCAGACGATCCGTCCGCTCGCGGGGACGGAAGATGACCCTCGAGTCCTGGCGAAGCGGACACCCGCCGACAAGTGGCTCCGCTACATGCGGTTCCGGAGCCCCGCGTTGAGCAAGTTCTGGGGACGAGATGTGTATCTGGGCGCGTGGATCCTGCTGCCGGACGGTTTCGATCAGCATCCGGATGCGCACTTTCCGCTGGTCGTTTACCAGGATCACTTCCATCCGGGATTCGGACCAGCCCCCTTCGTGACATCGCCGCCGCCTCGAAAGTCGCCGAATTACCGGCGGGAGATGTCCGGCTACAAATTCTTCCAGGATTGGACTTCGGGGCGCCTGCCGCGGGTGATCATGGTCTACGTGCAGAATGCCAATCCGTACTATGACGACTCCTATGACGTGGATTCGGCCAACGTCGGACCCTATGGCACCGCGA
>JBOIAB010000179.1:0-3253 GCA_050738635.1 Steroidobacteraceae bacterium | reverse complement strand
GATCGACTGCGTGCGGTCGTTGCTGAGAATCAGGCCGATCCCGGCCGGGATCGAGGCCCGGATCTGCGGCAGCACCTGCTTGATCTGATTCACCGTGTCGATGACGTTCGCGCCCGGCTGCTTGCGGATAATCATGAGCACAGCGCGATGAGGACCGTCCGCGAGGCCGAGATTGCGGATGTCCTCTACGCCGTCGGTTATCTGCGCGATATCGCCGAGGCGGACCGCGGCACCCTTGCGATACGCGATGATGAGCGACCGGAACTGCTGCGGCGTGGTAGAGGTGTCGTTGACGTAGATTTGATAGCGGCGCGCAGAGTCGTCGACGGCGCCCTTCGGACTATTGGCATTCGCCGAGGAGATGGCAGCCCGCACGTCCTCCAGTCCGATGCCGTATTTGAAGAGCGCCTGCGGGTCGAGGTCGATCCGCACCGCCGGCAGCGAGCTGCCGCCGATCGACACATCGCCCACGCCCTCGATCTGCAGGAGCTTCTGCTGAATGACCGTCGAGGCGGCGTCGTACACCTGACCTGTGGTCAGGGTATCGGAGGTGAGGGCGAGGATGAGGATGGGCGCATCGGCGGGATTGAAGGCGCGGTAGGTCGGATTCTGGCGCAGCGCCGTGGGCAGGTCGACGCGCGCAGCTTCGATGGCCGACTGCACGTCGCTCTCGGCGCCGTGAATATCGCGGCTCAGATCGAAGACGAGAACGACCCTGGCGCTCCCGACCCCGCTCGACGAGGTCATCTCGTCGACTCCGGCGATGCCGCTCAAGTGCCGCTCGAGCGGCGTCGTCACGCTGGTGGAGACCGTGTCGGGGCTCGCCCCGGGCAGCTGCGCCTGCACCACGATGGCCGGAAAATCGACCTCCGGCATGGCGGCGACGGGCAATAGGAAGTAGGCGACGATCCCAACCAGCGCCAGCCCGCACGACAGCAGCGTCGTGGCGACGGGCCGCTGGATGAAGGGCGTCGAGATGCTCATCCGCGTGAGCCGGAGGGTAGCGGCGGCAGGTCGGTCTGCTCGCGCCCGGTAGCCCAGGCGCGCGCCCGCTTCGCAAGCCGATCGAAGAAGAGGTAGATGACCGGCGTGGTGAAGAGCGTGAGCAGCTGGCTGAGGAGCAGTCCGCCGGTGATCGACAGGCCGAGCGGCGAGCGCACTTCCGAGCCCGTACCGGTCCCCAACATCAGCGGCAGGGCGGCAAAGAGTGCCGCGACCGTCGTCATCAGGATCGGCCGGAAACGCAGCAGCGCCGCCTCGTAAATGGCCTCGCGCGGCGTCTTGCCGCCCTCGCGCTCCGCCGTGAGCGCGAAGTCGATCATCATGATGGCGTTCTTCTTCACGATGCCGATCAGCAGCACGATGCCGATGATCGAGATGATGTTGAGGCTTTGGCCTCCGATCATCAGCGCGAGCAGCGCACCGATACCTGCCGACGGCAGTGTCGACAGGATCGTCAGCGGATGGATGTAGCTCTCGTAGAGAACGCCGAGGACGATGTAGACCACGGCTATCGCCGCGAGCAGCAGCAGGACCTCGCTGCTGAGCGAGGACTCGAACGCCAGCGCTTCACCCTCGAAGGTCGTCGAGATGCTCACCGGCAGGGAAATGTCATGCTCGGCCTGGCGGATCTGTGACACCGCCTCGCCGAGAGAGGCCCCGGGTGCGGTATCGAAGGAGAATATCGCCGCCGGGAACTGACCGAGATGATCGATAGAGAGCGGCGCGGTCTGCACGCTGATGTGCGCGATGGAGCCGAGGGGGACCTGCCCGCCACCTGCCGAAGGCAGATAGATGTAGTTGAGGGCGTTGACGGTGTCATCGACCGCGGGGTCGGCCGTCATGATCACGCGGTAGTCGTTCGACTGGCTGTAGATCGTTGTGATGATGCGCTGTCCGTACGCATCGTAGAGCGCATTGTCGATGGTCGCGTCGGTGATTCCCAGACGCGCGGCCGTCGTGTGATCGATATCCACCTCAGCCGTCAGGCCGCTGTCGAGGTAGGTCGTCGACACATGCGCGAGCGCCGACGAGTGCTGCAGCTGCGCCAGCAGCTTCGGCACCCAGGGATCCAGGATCTCGCGCTCCGCGGCTCCGGTGATGAACTGGTACTGGGCATTGCCGACGATGGAGCTGATCGTCAGGTCCTGCACGGGCTGCAGCGCCAGCGTGATGCCGGCAACCTGGCCGGCCTCCTGGCGCAGGCGCTCCATCACTTCGGTCAGCGAGTCGCTGCGATCCTCCTTCGATTTCAGGTTGATCAGCATGCGCCCGTCGTTCACCGTCATGTTGGTGCCGTCGATGCCTACATAGGAGCTGAGGCTCACGACGTCCGGGTCCTTGACCAGGACCTGCGCCAGCGCCTGCTGGCGGCGGGTCATGTCCTGGAAGGAGATCGAGGGCGGCCCCTGGGTGGTCGCCTGCAGCAGCCCGGTATCCTGCAGCGGGAAGAAGCCCTTGGGGATGACGATGTAGAGCAATACGGTGAGCACGAGCGTACCGGCCGCGATCCACAGCACCAGCCGCTGGTGCCGCAACGTCAGCTCGAGCCAGCGGCCGTAGGCGGCGATGAGCCGGTTGAACCACTCCTCCGCCTTGCGGGCAACCGTGCCCTGGGCGCGTTCCGCCTCCTCGTGCGTGCGCAGCATCTTCGCGCAGAGCATCGGCACCAGGGTGAGCGAGACCACCGCGGAGATGAGAATCGAGATCGCCAGCGTGATGGCGAACTCGCGGAACAGGCGCCCGACGACCTCCTGCATGAAAAGGAGCGGGATGAGCACCGCGATGAGGGAAATGGTGAGCGACAGGATGGTGAACGCAATCTCGCCCGAGCCCTTGAGCGCCGCCTCGAGCGGCTTCTCGCCCTTCTCGATGTGACGGGAGACGTTCTCGATCATGACGATCGCATCGTCGACCACGAACCCGGACGCGATGGTGAGGGCCATCAGCGACAGATTGTCGAGGCTGAAGCCGAGCAGATACATCACGGCGAACGTGCCGATCAGGGACACAGGCACCGAGAGGCTCGGGATGATGGTCGCCGGGATGTTGCGCAGGAAGAGGAAGATCACCATCACGACCAGCGCGACGGCGAGACTCAGCTCGAACTCCACGTCATCGACGGATGAGCGGATGGTGTTGGTCCGGTCGGTTACGACCGAGAGGTTCACGCCAGTGGGCAGAGAGGCGCTCAACTCCGGCAGCAGTGCGCGTACGCGGTCGACCACCTGGATCACGTTCGCGCCCGGCTGGC
>JBOIAB010000178.1:0-13597 GCA_050738635.1 Steroidobacteraceae bacterium | reverse complement strand
CGCACACAGCTCGAGGCCTGGGTGCGCGCGCGCGGGCTCACCTGGGTCGAGGATGACACGAATCTCGATGAGCGCTTCGATCGCAATTATCTGCGCCGCCGCGTGCTGCCCGCCGTGCGCGAGCGCTGGCCCGGGGTCGGCGCGGCCGTCGCACGCTCCGCGCGCCACGCCGCTGAAGCGCAGAGATTGCTCGCGATGCTCGCCCGGCCCGATCTCGAGCGCGCGAGCGACGGAGCGGGGCTGTCGGTGAAGGCATTGCGCTCGCTGCCGTCGGACCGGCGGCGCAACGTGCTGCGGCTGTGGATCGCGGCCGCCGGGCGCACCCTGCCCGACGCGCGCCGGCTGGAAGAGATCGCCGGGCCGCTCATCGATGCGCGCGCCGATGCGCATCCGCAGGTGGAGTGGGGCGGGGACGCTCCCGCCGGCCGGCGGCTGGTCGTCCGGCGCCACGCGGATCTGCTGTCGCTCGCGGAGCGCGAGCCGGTGTTGGATGCGACGGCGCCGGCGGCGCAGCTCGCCTGGGAATGGCAGCAGTCATGCCAGTGCGCGCTGCCGGACGGGGGTGCGCTGGAGCTGACGCCCGAGCGGCATGGACCCATTGACCTCGACGCGCTGCCGCCGCGGCTCGCCATCACCTGGCGCCGTGGCGGCGAGCGGCTGCGCGTGCGGCCGGGCGGTCCACGCCGTGCACTCAAGAGCTTGCTGCAGGAAGCTCACGTACCGCTCGCGGAGCGCGCGCGGCTGCCGCTCATTCTCGCCGAGGGCGCGCTGATCGCGGCGGCGGACCTCTGGATCGATGAGTCGGTGCGGGCGCCGCCCGAGGCGCGGCGCCGCGGCCGGCTCCTCTGGCGCAAGCCTACTCCATAGCACTGGAGCCGGGCTCCTGCCCGGCCCAGCGCGCGCTGAGCAAAAAAGCGTGGTTTTTCTGCTCAACGCCCGCCACCTGCGGCGGCGGGGCACTTCCCTGTGCCTGGGTATGTCCACGAGCAGCTAGTGTGATATTCTGCTCTCCCGTCGTCCAAGCTCTCTTTCACGGGCGCTGCAGGCAGCACCTCTCACGACGGGACAACCCCTGATTTAACTATGGCGCGAGTCGTATTCGTCACCGGTGGCGTTGTGTCCTCGTTGGGCAAGGGCATCGCCTCCGCCTCGCTCGGCGCGATTCTCGAGGCCCGAGGCCTGAAGGTCGCGATGGTCAAGCTCGATCCCTACATCAACGTCGATCCGGGGACCATGAGCCCGTTCCAGCATGGGGAGGTGTTCGTCACCCATGACGGCACGGAGACCGATCTCGACCTCGGCCACTACGAGCGCTTCGTGCGCACCACCACCGGCCGCAACAGCAATTTCACCACCGGTCGCATCTACGAGCGGGTGATCGCCAAGGAGCGCCGCGGCGACTATCTGGGCGCCACCGTGCAGGTGATCCCGCACATCACCGATGAGATCAAGCGCAGCATTCAGCTCGGCTCCGAGGGCGCCGATGTCTGCATGGTTGAGATCGGCGGCACGGTGGGCGATATCGAGTCGCTGCCGTTCCTTGAAGCGATTCGCCAGCTCGGCGTCGAGCTCGGGCGCAGCAACTGCGTCTACATGCACCTCACCCTGGTGCCGGTCGTGGGCGGCTCGGGGGAGATCAAGACCAAGCCGACCCAACACTCGGTCAAGGAGCTGCGCGGCATCGGCATCCAGCCGGACGTGCTGCTCTGCCGCTGCAAGCACCCGCTTCCCGAAGAGCAGCGGCGCAAGATCGCGCTCTTCACCAATGTCGAGGAGCGGGCGGTCAGTTCCGCGATCGACGCCGACGACATCTACCAGATTCCGATGCTGCTGCACGAGCAGGCGCTCGATGAGATCGTAGTCGAGAAGCTGCGGCTGCAAGTGCCGCAGACGGATCTCGCGGAGTGGCGGCAGGTCGTGAGCGCCAGGGCGAACCCCGACGGCCAGGTCGATGTCGCCATGGTCGGCAAGTACGTGCAGATTCGTGACTCCTACCTGTCGCTGCACGAGGCGCTGATGCACGGCGGGCTGAAGTCGCGCACCCGCGTGAACATCCATTACATCGAGTCCACCGACGTCGAGCAGCACGGCACCCACGCCCTGAAGGGGATGGACGCCATTCTCGTGCCGGGAGGCTTCGGCGAGCGTGGCATCGAGGGCAAGATCCAGGCGGTGCGCTACGCGCGCGAGCACGGGGTTCCGTACCTCGGCATCTGCCTCGGGATGCAGGTGGCGATCGTCGAGTTCGGCCGCCATGCGCTCGGTCTCACGGGCGCCAATAGCACCGAGTTCAACCGCGCGACCCCGAGCCCGGTGATCGCGCTCATCAGCGAATGGCAGGACCAGGCACACGGCACCCAGACCCGCGATGAGGCCTGCGCCAAGGGGGGCACCATGCGCCTCGGCGCCCAGGAAGTGCTGCTCGGCGCCGGCACCCGCGCCCGGGACATCTTCGGCAAGGACGCGATCTTCGAGCGCCATCGCCACCGCTACGAATTCAACAACAACTTCCTCGATCGCTACCGGCAGGCGGGGATGCGCTTCTCGGGCTTCTCGCGCGACGGTCTGGTGGAAGTGATCGAGATTCCCAGCCATCCCTGGTTCGTCGCGACGCAGTTCCATCCGGAGTTCACCTCGACGCCGCGCGACGGCCATCCGCTCTTCACCGGCTTCATGCGCGCCGCGCGCGCTCAGCGGTCTTCGCTCCTGCCGCAAGCCGCGGGGGCCTAGTGTGAAGCGCTGGATCCGGACATCCTGCGCGGCCCCAGCTCCGCCACCTGCGGCGGCGGGGCACATCCCTGTGCCTGATTTCCCATGAAGCTCGCGGGACAGGAGATCGGAGTCGGCCGTCCGTTCTTTCTCATAGCGGGTCCCTGTGTCATCGAGAGCGCCGAGCTCACGCAGCAGGTCGCGGGGCGCCTGCAGGAGATCACCGGCCGCCTCGGTGTCCCGTTCGTCTTCAAGGCCTCGTTCGACAAGGCGAATCGCTCCTCGCGCGCGAGCTACCGGGGTCCCGGAATCGAGCAGGGCCTGAAGATCCTGGAAGGCGTCCGGCGCAGCCTCGGCGTACCGGTGCTGACCGATGTGCACGAGGACACGCCGCTCGATGAAGTTGCGGCCGTGGTCGATGTCCTGCAGACCCCGGCATTCCTCTGCCGGCAGACCAACTTCATCGTCGGCGTTGCCTCGCGGGGCAAGCCGGTGAACATCAAGAAGGGGCAGTTCCTCTCGCCCTGGGAAATGGGCAACGTCGTCGACAAGGCGCGCTCGACCGGCAACGATTCGATCCTGGTCTGCGAGCGCGGCTTCTCCTTCGGCTACAACAATCTCGTCTCGGACATGCGCTCCCTTTCGGTCATGCGCGCGACCGGTTGTCCCGTAGTGTTCGACGCCACTCATTCCGTGCAGCTGCCGGGAGGGCTCGGCGCGGCCTCCGGCGGTCAGCGCGAGTTCATACCCGTCCTGGCCCGTGCCGCCGTGGGGGCGGGCGTCTCCGGCCTCTTCATGGAGACCCATCCCGATCCGGCGCATGCGCTCTCGGACGGACCCAACGCGTGGCCGCTCGATCGCATGGAGCCGCTGCTCGTCACCCTCAAGGCTCTCGACCAGGCTGTGAAGGCGCGGCCCTTCGAGGAGTCGCTGCTTGCATCAGAAGGAAGATCAACATGAGCCGAATCGCCGACGTCCGCGGCCGTGAGATTCTCGATTCCCGTGGCAACCCCACCATCGAGGCCGACGTCATTCTCGATTCCGGCGTGCTGGGCCGGGCGTTGGTCCCTTCGGGGGCGTCCACCGGCACGCGCGAGGCCGTGGAGCTGCGTGACGGCGACAAGAAGCGCTATCTCGGCAAGGGCGTGCTCAAGGCCGTGGAGCACGTCAACACGGTCCTCAAGTCCGCGGTGCTCGGCGCCGACCCGCGCGATCAGACGGGCATCGATCAGAAGATGATCGAGCTCGACGGCAGCGACAACAAGGGGCGCCTCGGCGCCAATGCCATTCTCGCCATCTCCCTGGCGACGGCCCACGCCGCGGCGCGCGATGCCGGGCTGCCGCTTTATCGCTACCTCGGGCAGAGTCTCACCGCCGGAAGGGAGCCGGTGATGCCCGTGCCGATGATGAATATCATCAACGGCGGCGCGCACGCCAACAACAGTCTCGACATCCAGGAATTCATGATCCTGCCGGTCGGCGCACCGAGCTTCCGCGAGGCACTGCGCTATGGCGCCGAGGTGTTCCACCACCTGAAGAAGATTCTCGAGGACCGTGGTTTCCCGACCACTGTCGGCGATGAAGGTGGCTTCGCGCCCAACCTGGGCTCCAACGAGGAGGCGCTCGGCATCATCCTGCAGGCCATCGAAAAGGCCGGCTACAAGGCCGGGCGCGACATCTACCTCGGCCTCGACTGCGCCAGCTCCGAGTTCTTCCGCGACGGCAGCTACGAGTTCAAGGCCGAGAAGCGCCGCTACTCGAGCGCGGAGTTCACCCGCTATCTCGCCGACCTCGCTGGCCGTTACCCCATCATCAGCATCGAGGACGGGATGGCCGAGGCCGATTGGGATGGCTGGGCGCAGCTCACCCGAGCGCTCGGTGAGAAGCACCAGCTCGTGGGCGATGACATCTTCGTCACCAACACCACGATCCTGAAGGAAGGCATCGAGAAGCACGTCGCGAACGCGATCCTCATCAAGGTCAATCAGATCGGCACGCTGACCGAGACGCTGGCCGCCGTCGACCTGGCCGACCGCTCCCATTACGCCTCCGTGATGTCCCACCGCTCCGGCGAGACGGAAGACAGCACCATCGCCGATCTCGCGGTGGCCACCGCCTCCTCGCAGATCAAGACCGGCTCGCTGTCGCGCTCCGATCGGGTCGCCAAGTACAACCAGCTGCTGCGCATCGAGGCCGAGCTCGGCAAGGTCCGCTATGCCGGCCGCGATGCCTTCCCGGTGAAGATTTAGCGAGGAGCTGCTAGCCTGATGCCTTCATGAGGTGGCTTACCGCAGCACTGGCGGTCGCGCTGATCCTGCTCCAGTACCGGATCTGGGTCTCCGACGACGGCGTGCGCGGTGTCACGCGGCTGCAGCATGTGGTCGCCGCGCAGCAGAAGCTGGATGGGACTCTCACCGAGCGCAACAGCCGCCTCGCCGCCGAAGTCCAGGATCTGAAGTCGGGCACCGCCGCCATCGAGGAGCGTGCTCGCAGCGACTTGGGGATGATCGGCCCGAGCGAGACCTTCTATCAGGTCGTCGAGCCCGCCCCGGCCGCCGTGACTACCACTGACCCGCCGTCGAAGGCCGTGAAGGACAGCCAAGACGGCAAGTAGCGGACGGCGAGTGCTGAACGGGGGGGGACATGGATAAAGAGACGAGACTGGGGATACTCGTTCTGGTCATCGCCATCGCCGCCTGGCGTTTTGCGCGCTACATGCGATTTGGTCTGTCCAGAGCCAGACGGCCAACGAGTCTGGGTATCGCCGGCGGCGTGGTTCCACAGGATGCTAATGCGACGGTGCCGGCTATGAACCCCGCTGCATCGGCGCCCGATCAGGCGTCCGCATATGCGCGTGTCGTTGGGGTCCTCGTGGCCGCAGGCCTGTGGCTCGCAATGAACGCGGTGCTCTGGTACTGCCTGCTGGAGCTGCCTCCCTTCAAGAGCCTGCCGCCCATCCCGATAGGCGTGGCGGGCATCTTCGTGAATTTCTATCTCATCCCGCTCGCCCGCAAAGTAGGGAATGGCCGATACGGCAGTCGCTGCCGACTGGCCTGGATACACCGTCCTCGATCTCCCGCCCTCGGAATGGTCCATGGAGGCAAACGATGCTTTCGTCGGAGATGCAATTGATGCCGGTCAGGATGTGTACTTGGCATCGCCCCTGTCCGACGAGAATCTATATAATCCTGTCACGGGCGGATCTACGATATTTGGCAGAGAGCTTCAGCAGTTTTTGAGTGCCGGTTATACGCCTTTCGGCGATTACCTTCTTGCACCGCGATGAGAAATATTCTGCGAAATCAGATCGACCTCAAGTTCCTCGAGCCCGAGGTAAACCACGGATATTTGCGTCAACAGATTCCGGTTCCCCGGGACGAGGAGATCGCCAGTCTGCTATCGCATGTAGTTCACGAAGGTCGACTGGCTAGACTTGCGGGCGACCTAAGCGCTGGGCAGGTGATTGTCCTACGTGTCTTTGCTGAGAGAATGGCAGCATCGGCGGTTCGAAACAACGATCCAGTCCTTCTTCGGCTAGGGTTGATTTCACTTCTTTTGTCGTGGCGCTTGCCAGATTGCAGGGAAACCCTGGTAGTCTTTCCCCTCTTCTTGGATGCTGTTCGGAGAATGGACATTGATATGGGGTCGTTCGTTGCATCGGTGCGCGAGGCGGTTGGCGACCTGCTGATTGCTCCGTTCGTTGAATTCCTCCAGCGGTCTGAGGAGAACAAAAGCCTCAAGGCGATGGGCTATACAGCTGGAGCGGATGCCGACGGTTTCAGGTACATAAGGAGTTGGTAGTTGTGGGTCGGCCAACGCATTCCGACTGCGCCTAGAACCTCCTCGCGGACTTTGATCAAATGGCGCTTGCGGAGTCGGTTGCCGATGAAGTTGACAGCTGATTCGGTGAGCTGAGGTCCACGCAGGGCCGGCGGCTGCGCTCGAGCAGTGCCACCCGGCGGGGTTGTGCTCGAAGCGCAGGAGCGCCATAGAGCCCGAGAGTGTGCGGGCGAGCTGATCGGGCAGCGCCCCCCGGCTCCGTATAGACTTTGCGGATGAGATATTGGCTGGTGATGCCTGCCGCCGGCATAGGCCGCCGCTTTGGTGGCGAGCGCCCGAAGCAGTACGCACCCCTTTGCGGTCGGACCGTGATCGAATGGGCCTTGGCTCTCTTCGTGACGGACCCGAGCTGCGCGGGTGCCGTGGTGGCGCTGGCCCCGGATGATCCGTACTGGGCGGCCATCGCTTCCCCTCGCGTCCGGGTAGCCGCCGGGGGCCAGGAGCGCAGTCACTCTGTTCGCAATGCCCTGGCGGCGCTCCTGGATCGTGCAACGCCTGATGACTGGGTGCTGGTGCACGATGCCGCGAGACCTTGCCTTCCTCGCCAGGACTTGGATCGTCTGCTCGCTGAGCTCGCCACACACGCGGTGGGCGGCCTTCTGGCAACCCCGGCAGCCGACACCCTGAAGCGCGGTGACGCCTCTCGTAACGTGCAGCAGACCGTCGACCGCGAAGGATTATGGCGTGCTCTGACGCCGCAGATGTTCCGCTACGGCCGCCTCTGCGAGGCGCTCGACCGCGCGCACGCCGCCGGTCGCATTCCGACTGACGAGGCGCAGGCGATCGAGTGGCTGGGCGATGTGCCCAGGCTGGTCGAAGGCGCCGCCGCGAATCTCAAAATCACCAGCGCCGCGGACCTGGCGATCGCGGCCGCGCTGCTGAAGGAAACCTGCTCATGAGAATTGGCTCCGGCATCGATGTGCACGCATTCGGCCCTGGCGATTTCGTCATGCTGGGCGGCGTGCGCGTCCCGCATACGCAGGGAGTCGTGGCTCACTCCGACGGCGATGTGGTGTTGCATGCGCTCACTGACGCGCTGCTGGGAGCGGCCGGGCTCGGCGACATCGGCCAACACTTCAAGGACACGGATCCGCGCTGGAAGGGCGCGGACAGCAAGACATTCGTGCGCGCGGTCATGGATATGCTCCGCGCCCGCAGGCTGCGGGTCGGCAATGCCGACCTGACGGTGCTGGCGGAACGGCCGAAGCTCTCGCCGGTGCGGGACGAGATACGGCGCCAGGTCGCGCAGCTGCTCGAGGTTGCCGTCGAGCAGGTGAACGTGAAGGCCACGACCACCGAGAAGCTCGGCTTTCTCGGGCGGGCCGAAGGTATCGCCGCCCAGGCCGTGGTGCTTTTGCTCGATGTCATCTGAAGAGGCGGCGCTCGATCCGCCGCGCGCCCACGGCGAACCCCTCTGCGCCGGCCAGCTGCGCACCGCGCCTGAGGATTTCCTGGTCGAAGAGCAGCTCGGATTCGAGGCTGCTGGCGCCGGCCAGCACGTGCTGCTCAAGGTGCGCAAGCGCGACGCCAACACGCAGTGGATCGCTCGCGAGCTTGCACGCGCCTGCGGCTGTCGGCCGGCCGATGTCGGCTACGCGGGGCTGAAGGACCGACACGCTGTCGCTACGCAGTGGTTCACTGTGCCTCAGTCGCGACTCTCGCCGGAAGATTGGCTCGGCGTCAGCAGCGCCGAGTACCAGGTCCTCGAGGCGCATCGCCATTCGCGCAAGCTGCCGCGCGGAGCGCTCGCCGGGAATCGCTTCGTCATCAAGATTCGCCGCAGCGCCTGCGACGATGCATCCCTTGCGGCCCGTCTCGCGCTGATCGAGACGCGCGGCGTGCCGAATTATTTTGGGCCGCAACGGTTCGGCAGGGGCGGGGCCAATCTGAGGCGCATCGGCGAGGACGTGCGAGCCCTGGCGCCGGCGGAGCGCGGCTTCATTCTTTCAGCGGCGCGAAGCCTGGTGTTCAACTCTATTCTCGCTGAGCGCGTCGCCGACGGCAGTTGGGAGCGCCTCGAGCCCGGTGATCTCGCGAATCTCGATGGGCGTGCCAGTCACTTCCAGGTCGAAGCCGCAGATCAGGCGCTCGCAGCGCGGATTGCGCAACTCGACATCCATCCCACGGGTCCCCTCTGGGGACGCGGCGCGCCGCCGAGCAGCGGCCGGGTGCTGGAGCTCGAGCAGCGTGTCGCGGCAGGGCTGACCGCAGCCTGCGCGCTCGTTGAGCAGGCTGGTATGGAGCAGGAGAGGCGCAGCCTGCGACTCGCCGTCAGGGATTTGCGCTGGTGGCGCGATGCGGCTGCTTCCGATTCGATCGTGCTCGAGTTCCGCTTGGGCCGCGGTGCGTACGCCACCGCGGTGCTACGCGAGGTTTTTGCGCTCGATGCCGACTATGAAGAGAGCAGTACGTAAACTGCGCCCGTGCCACCGTCGACCTGCCGCGCGGAGACGTACGCCAGCACGGGTCCGACTTTGCGCAGCACCGTGCCCACCATTCCCTTCAGCACCGGTCCGCGATGTCCGGAGCGCAATCCCTTGCCGTGGACGATGCGCACACAGCGCCACTGCCGCATCAGCGCCTCCGCCAGAAATTCGCGCAGCGCTTGTTTCGCCTCGCTGACGGTGAGGCCGTGGAGGTCGATTTCCCCCTGCACGCGGTAGTCGCCGCGGCGGAGCTTGCGCAGCACGGAGGCCTGAACACCGGCACGCTGGAAGACGAGCTCTTCACCGCTGGCGAGAGCGGGATCGATGAAATAATCGCGCAGGCTTTCTTCGAGCACCGCGAGCCGGTCGGCGCGGGAGAACTTCGCCGCCGGACGCGGACGGCGGCGGCGGGTGGACGGCTGCTCTGCGGGCGGCGCACCGCTCCCCAAAGGCTTGACGTCGCGGACTGCCTCGCGAAAGAGCCGCGTTTCATCCGGCTGAGCCCCGCCGGTATCCGCATCCCCACGGCTGGCGGGGCGAGCGGGAAACTCCTTCGGAGAACGGGGACTCACGCTACCTCCGCGCATTTTGCTCCAGTATAGTGACGCGCCCGCGGAGGGGCGTACGCCTTGCAGCACCCTACATCAGGACCGTGAAGATCCTCGTCAGCAACGATGACGGTTACCGCTCCCGTGGCATCCACCTGCTCAGGGACGCGCTGGCCACTCTCGCCGAGGTCACCGTCGTCGCGCCGGACCGCAATCGCAGTGGTGCGAGCAACTCCCTCACCCTCGATGTGCCGCTGCGGGTGTTCGAGTCCGAGCCCGGCATCTATTACGTCCAGGGCACACCTACCGACTGCGTGCACCTTGCCATCTCGGGCCTGTTCGACTACGAGCACGACATGGTGGTCTCCGGCATCAACGATGGCGCCAATCTCGGCGACGATGTGCTCTACTCCGGGACCGTGGCGGCCGCCATCGAGGGCCGTTTCCTCGGGCTGCCCACTGTCGCCATCTCCTTGTGCACGGCGCCTGATGCGGAGGCGCATTTCGAAACCGCCGCCCAGGTCGCGCGCCAGCTCGTCGGGCAGCTCGTGCAGACCCCGCTCGAGCCGACGCTCATCCTCAACGTCAACGTACCCAACGTCGCTGCGGCGGCGCTCAAGGGCTTTCGCAGCACGCGGCTCGGATTCCGCCATCGTTCGGAGCGGATCCTGCCCGCACACGATCCGCGCGGTCGGCCGGTCTACTGGGTGGGACCCGCGGGACCGGAGCAGGATGCCGGACCCGGCAGCGACTTCGAGGCCATTGCCCAGGGCTATGTCTCGGTGACCCCATTGCAAATCGACCTCACGCGCCATTCGGCGCTGCCCGCGCTGCAGAACTGGCTGAAAGGCATCCATGCCTGACCTGCGGTTTTCCGGCATTGGCATGACCTCCGCGCGTACGCGCGACCGGCTGGTGCAACGCCTGCGTGAGCAGGGCATCACGAGTCTCGCCGTCCTCGACCGGATTCGCAACGTGCCGCGCCATATCTTCGTCGACGAAGCGCTCGGCAGCCGCGCTTACGAGGACACGGCGCTGCCGATCGGATTCGGGCAGACCATCTCGCAGCCGTACATCGTGGCGCGCATGACCGAGGCTCTGCTGCAGGCTGGCCCGGCGCGCAAGGTGCTCGAGGTGGGCACCGGCTGCGGCTATCAGACTGCGGTGCTGGCGCCCCTCGTGGAGCGCCTCTACAGCATTGAGCGCATCGAGCCGCTGCTCGAGCGCGCCAAGGAGCGGCTGAAGGAGCTGGGTGTACGCAACGTTAGATTCCGCCATGGCGATGGCAGCGCCGGCTGGAAGACGCAGGCGCCGTTCGACGGCATCCTGGTCGCCGCCGCGCCGCTCGTCGTTCCGGAGGCGCTGCTCAAGGAGCTGCAGGTGGGCGGACGGCTGCTGGTGCCGGTGGGCCCGGAAGGGGAGCAGGAGCTGGTGCGCTTCACGCGCCGGGAGCAGCGCATCGACCGCGAGTCGCTGGGGCCGGTGGCGTTCGTGCCGCTATTGGGCGGGGTCGGTTGATTTGAGATTTTAGATTCAGTATTAGGTTAAATCTGTAACCCACTGAAATTTGACAATAATAAATTATCCAGTTGCGAAGCGAAGCGCGACCTGTTTAACATGTGTCCCCTGTCGCTGAGTGCCGACAGGCTGCAGAAAAGCAAGCAGAGCAGCCGGAAGAGGGCACAGGGAGGAGGGGATGCCGAAAGAAAAGCAACAACAGCGACGAACAAGAAGAAAAGCATGCCATCGTCCGAGTCTGTCAGCTGCGGATGATGGGTCGGTTGGTTGATGCCCCTCCCCCTGTGCCTTCTTCCTGCTGCCCTGACGGGCAGCAGGAAGAAACTTCTGTCGCGAGAGCTTCCCGCCCTTTACTCGAAGAAGAGAGCCGCGACGGCGTGCCGCTCTTCCTGCACCAGGATGTTGTACGTACGGCAGGCCGCGCCGAGGTCCATCACTTCGAGTCCGACGCCGCGCGCGGTGAACGCCGCTCGGATGTCTGCCGGCGGAAAGCGTTGCCGCTCCCCGGTTCCGAGCAGAACGACTTCAGGTTCGAGCTCAAAAATCGTCGCCAAGTGCTCGGGTGCCAACGCCTCGAGCCGTGCCGGTGGCCAGTCGGTGATCAGCCGGTCGGCGGACACGATGCAGCTCGAGTGCACGAGCTCTTCGCCTATGCGCAGCTCCGTGTGCGAGTAGGCGCGCACCAGATTCCCCCGCGAGCTGCTTTCCAGTGTGAACTTCATGGGAGCGATACGATAACGCTCATGCGCGAGACCGTCATCGTCATTGCGGATCTCTACCTCGACCCGGGCCTGGCGGTCCGGCCGGTCACCCGCACGGGGGATGAGGTTGCCTTGCGGCATCCGGCCGGGAGCTCGGGCGCGGCGCCGGGCATCGAGCATCTCGCGCGCTTCGGGGACCAGGCGACTTTGGCGGAAGGTTGGCGCGTGTGGGCGGCGCAATGGCTCGGCCTGTCTCGATACGCCCGTGAGGCTCCCGCAAGCGTCGCGGCGGCCGAGTGTGCCGGGCTGCCGCCGGGCTGCGCGGTGTGGCTCGCGACACCCGTGCATCTGCTGGCCGGTATGACGAGCCTGCACTTCGACAGACGCAGTGTCATGCGCCTGCCGCGCGCGGAGCTCGACGAGCTCGCGGCAACTTTCCGCGACACGTTTCGCGGGTCAGGCTTCGATCTGCATCCGCTGCACGATGGCGAGTTCCTGCTCTCGGGACCTCCCCTCGCGGCGCCGGTGACCACGACCGAGCCGGCGCGCATGCTGCTGACCTCGGTCGCCGAGGCGCTTCCCGCCGGACCGGGCGCCGCCGTGCTGCGCCGGCTCAGCGCGGAGATCGAGATGTGGCTGCACGGTCATCCGCTCAACGATGAGCGCGCGCGGCGAGCAGCTCCACCGGTCGCAACGCTCTGGGTGTGGGGCGGCGGCGCTCCGGCCGTCTCACATCCCGCTCCATCGCAAGAGATCACGGATGTGGCGTTCGGGTCGGATGCCTATCTGCGGGGACTTTGGCGGCTTGCGGGAGGAGAAACCCATCCGATGCCGGTAGACTGGACGGCAGTGATCGGTGAGCCGCGCGCGCAACGCGCGCTCGGCGTGATGGAGGTTGCCGGATTGCTGCAAGCCAATGCTTCGTGGAGTCTGTCGGACGCCGTGATGGAAATCGATCGCCGCCTGATAGCACCGTCACTCGCGGCGTTGCGGCGCGGCGCGCTCGATTCGCTCGTGCTGCTGGCGAATGACCGGTCGCTCACCCTGCGTGCGGCCCACCGCTGGCGCCTCTGGCGGCGAGCGGGAAGGGCGCGCAAGGGGCTCGAGGCATTGGCTTAACGTCTTCCCCTCCCTCAAGGGAGGGGATTTCCGTCCCCTGGAGGCCGACGTTCCGGCCCGAGACGAGGATATTGATGGCAGAGTTGATGTCCCGGTCATGCCAGACACCACACCCACCACAGATCCAGTCTCTTACTACGAGGTCTTCTCGACCTTTTGGGCCGCCGCGTGCACCGCACGCGGAACAGACCTGCGTGGTCAATCGCTCATCAACCTCGAGGTACTCAGCTCCGTGCCTGATGGCCTTGTAGTGGAGCTGGGATCGAAGCTGCGACCAGCCGGCATCGAGCACGGACTTCGCAAGGCTGGTTCGGGCGAGTCCGCAGGAATTGATGTTGCCCACGTAGATGCACCGGTTCTCCCGCACGAGCCTCGTGGACAGCTCGTGCAGGAAATGCTTGCGACAGTTCGCGATCTTGGCGTGGATGGCCCGCACGCGGGGTTTGCGCCCGGCGCGCTGCGCGATGGCGAGTGCCCGCTCGTATCGGCGGTAAATACGGGGTGCCTCGATCTTCTCCCCTGTGGAAAGGGCCGCCAGAGACCTGAGTCCGAGGTCGATGCCGATCTCGCCAGTCCCATGCTTCCTGTCTTCGGAGACCTCGGCCTGCAGATTCAGGTACCAGCGGCCGCGAGCATCCTGAGCGAAGCTGCCTCAGCGGATCTTCCCCGCAACCGGGCGGCTGAGCCAGAGCCGATACCGGCGTCCGTGGAAGGTAACCGTGTCGCCCTCCATGCG
>JBOIAB010000177.1:0-4978 GCA_050738635.1 Steroidobacteraceae bacterium | reverse complement strand
GAATCAGAACAAGCTGCGCTTCCTGGAGGCGTTCCTCGCCCTCTGTCTGCTGAAGGACAGTCCGCCGATCAGCGCCGACGAGCAGCACTCGCTCGATCAGAACCATCTCGCCGTCGCCCGCCGCGGCCGGGAGCCCGGGCTCACCCTGCTGCGGGACGGCCGCAAGGTGCCGATGCGCGAGTGGGCCCGGGAGCTGATCGACTCCCTCGGCGGCATTTGCGAGATACTCGACCGTGGTGATCCCGCGCGGCCTTACTCCGCGGCGCTCGCCGCCCAGGCGGCCAAGGTGGAGGACGTGCAGCTCACACCCTCAGCCCGGATGATGAAAGAGCTCACCGACACCGGCGAGCCCTTCTTCGACCTGGCACTGCGCATGTCGGCGACCCACAAGGCCTACTTCCTCGATCTCTACCCGCCGAACGAGGCCCGCCTGCAGGAGCTCGCGGCGGAGGCCGCGGAGTCGCTCGCCCGCCAGCGGGCCATAGAGGCGGCCGACCGGGGCACGTTCGACGAGTTCCTGGCCCGATACTTCAGCGACTGATCCGGCGCCCGCGGCGGGCGGTCTACCGAAATGGGCATTGCGGCAACCCGGCGCCTGAAGGATTCTTGAGCATCATGAACGCACTTTCGGTCCGCGGACTGACCAAGACCTACAAGAACGGTGTGCAGGCGCTGAAGGGCATCGACCTCGAGGTCGAGCAGGGCGATTTCTTCGCGCTGCTGGGACCCAACGGCGCCGGCAAGACCACCCTGATCGGCATTATGACCTCCCTCGTCACCAAGACCGCAGGCGATGCCGTGGTCTTCGGCCACGACATCGACCGGGAGCTCGAGGCGGCCAAGGCCTGCATCGGTGTCGTGCCGCAGGAGCTCAACTTCAACATGTTCGAATCGCCCGAGACCATCGTGGTGAATCAGGCGGGCTTCTACGGCATTCCCCGGCCGGAGGCCCGCCGGCGCGCGCAGCAGTATCTGAAGCAGCTGCAGCTCTGGGACAAACGCGACAAGGCGTCGCGCAGCCTCTCCGGCGGCATGAAGCGGCGCCTGATGATCGCTCGCGCCCTGATGCACGAGCCGCGGCTCCTCATCCTCGATGAGCCCACCGCCGGCGTCGATATCGAGATCCGCCGCTCGATGTGGGATTTCCTGCGCGACATCAACCGGCGCGGTACGACCATCATCCTGACGACCCACTATCTCGAGGAAGCCGAAACGCTCTGCCGCAACATCGCCATCATCGACGGCGGACGAATCGTCGAGCGCGACCACATGAGCAGCCTGCTGCGGCGCCTGCATACGGAGACCTTCGTGCTCAATTCGAGCGCGCCGCTGACGGCCGCCCCCAGCCTCCCCGGCTATCCGGTGCGGCTCACTGACGATCACACCCTGGAGGTCGAGGTTTCCAAGGAGCAGAACCTCAATGATCTCTTCGAGCGGCTCTCCCGGCTCGGCATTCAGATCGTGAGCATGCGCAACAAGGTCAATCGCCTGGAGGAGATATTCATGCGTCTGGTGGACAAGGGGGCCGCGGCATGACCACCCTCGCCGAGAGCGCCACCGCCGAATCGATGCATCTCGGGCTCGTCCGCTGGATCGGCTTCAGGACCATCGTCCTGCGCGAGTATCAGCGCATCATCCGCATCTGGACACAAACCGTCCTGCCGTCGGCGGTGACGCAGGCACTGTACTTCGCGATCTTCGGCAGCCTGCTGGGTGGCCGCGTGGGGCAGATGGGCGGCTTCGACTACATGCAGTACATGGCTCCCGGCCTGATCATGATGGCGGTCAACATCAACTCCTATTCCAACGTCGTCTCCTCCTTTTACGGCGCCAAGTGGGGCAAGCACGTGGAGGAGCTGTTGGTCTCGCCGCTCCCCAGCTGGCTCATCGTTGCGGGATACATGACGGGCGGACTGGTGCGCGGCCTGCTGGTCGGCATAGTGGTGACGGGCGTGTCGCTGCTGTTCACCAATCTTCACGTCCACCATCCGCTCATCATCGCCGGGGCGGTGCTCCTCACCTCCATGACGTTCGCGCTCGGCGGCTTCCTCAACGCGCTGTTCGCGAAGAATTTCGACCAGGTCAACATCATCCCGACCTTCGTGCTGACACCGCTCAACTATTTCGGCGGCGTTTTCTACTCAGTGTCGCTATTGCCGCACTGGGCGCGCTCGATCTCCTACTTCAACCCCATCCTGTACATGATCAACGCCTTCCGTTATGGATTCCTCGGCGTGTCGGACGTCCGAGTGGGCACCGCCTTTGCGATCATGGTAGGCGCGGCGGTGGCGCTCTTCGTCGCCGCAATCGTGCTGATGGACCGGGGCTACGGAATCAGGGAATGAATCGTCTGGAACGATTCATAACGACGCGCGCGCAGCGCGTGTCGGCCCTCGCCGAGCGGGGGCAAGGCCCAGGAAGGGCCGCGTAGTGAGGCCGCGCGTCGCCCTGGTGAGCGCGCGCGCCGCGCGTCACCTCGATGAGGATCTGCCGCCGCTTCTGGCCGCGCTCGCCGCGGTGGGCCTCGATGCCGTCGTGGCCGATTGGGACGACCCTGAGGTCTCCTGGGCGCACTTCCGCGTGGCGGTGTTGCGCTCGACGTGGGATTACGCGGAGCGCATCGTCGAGTTTCTCGCCTGGGCGGAGCAGACGGCGCAGCTCACCACGCTCGTGAATCCACCGCCCGTCGTCCGCTGGAATACCGACAAGCACTATCTGCGCGAGCTCGCACTTGCCGGCGTGCCCACCGTGCCGACGCAGTTCGTCGAGCCGGGAGAGCACGCGCCGGAGGCGCTGTGGCGATTTCTGCAGCAAGGAACCGCGGAATGGGTCGTGAAGCCCGCCGTCGGCGCCGGCTCGAGGGATGCGGCGCGCTATTCGCGGGGCGAGGATCGTCTCGCGGCGCAGCACATCGGGCGCCTGCTCGATGCCGGCCGCAGCGTGCTCCTGCAGCCTTATCTGGCGCAGGTCGATTTGCACGGTGAGACCGCGCTGATCTATTTCGCCGGCCGATTCAGCCACGCGATCCGCAAAGGGCCGTTGCTGCGCCGGGGCGCGGCACCGACGGATGCGCTGTTCGCGGAAGAGCAGATCACGGCGCGCATGCCCGCGGCCGAGGAGTTGCAAGTTGCGGCGCAAGTGCTGGCGGCGTTGCCGTTCGCGGCGCCGCTCTACGCGCGCGTCGACCTGATCAGGTCCGAGGACGGCGTGCCCTGCCTACTGGAGCTCGAGCTCACCGAGCCGTCGCTCTTTTTCACGCACGCACCGCAGGCCGCCGCGCGACTCGCCGAGTCATGCTTCTCATTGGCTACCGCTGGCGCGGCAGTTGTAACGAAATGATCACATTGCCGTCATCGTCCTGACGCTTTTGTCCGGCAGTCTGTCCTCCCGGAGAGAACTATGCCGGGAGCGCCTACTTCTTCGTTGGGTGTCTGGTTCGCCAGGGTGGATGCGGCGGAATACCGCCTCTGCCGCAGGCTGAACCACGGGGTCACTTTCCCCGTTGCGCGGCGGATCTTTCAGACCGCCAGCCGGCTCGGCGACGGCATCGTCTGGTACGCCCTCATCGTCGCGTTGCCTTGCGTCTACGGCCGCCAGGCGCTGCGGCCGGCCGTGGTGATGGCCTTCACCTCGGTGCTTGGCCTACTGGTCTACAAGGTGCTCAAGCGTGCCTTCGTCCGCGAGCGCCCGTTCATCACCCACGCCGCCATCGATCCTGCCATGGCGCCTCTGGACCGCTACAGCTTTCCGTCCGGTCATACGCTGCACGCGGTGTCGTTCGCTCTGCAGGCGAGCCTGCACTTCCCGCAGCTCGCCTGGGTACTCATCCCGCTGGCTCTGACGATTGCCGCCTCGCGCGTCGTGCTTGGGCTGCACTATCCGACCGACGTGCTGGCGGGAGCTGTGCTGGGAGCCTCACTAGGCGCATTGGGACTGTCGCTGAGTTGATACAGCAGTAGCTCGTGCGCGTCCTCTTCATCTCTGACGTCTATTTCCCAAGAGTCAACGGCGTCTCCACCTCCATCAGGACCTTTAGGGAGGATCTGACGCGTCGTGGCGTAGAGACATTGCTGATCGCTCCCGAATACGAGGGCCAGCCTCAGCCCTCGGAGCAGGGCCTGATCCGCGTGCCTGCGGCGCGCGTTCCCAAAGACCCTGAGGATCGCCGGCTGCGCTGGGGCGCGCTGGCGCGCGCGCTCGAGGCTCTACAGCCGATGGATTTCGACCTCATCCACATCCAAACGCCTTTTCTGGCGCACTACGCCGGCATACGGTTTGCCGGACGCTGGCGCATACCGTGCATCGAGACCTATCACACCGACAGGCCTCTGGTGACCTATATCGGCCGCGTGGCGCACGAGAAGAACATCGAGTTCCTGGCGCGGATGTTCGTCCAGGTACGCGCCGCAGTGCCGCGCGCCATGCTGGTCATCGCGGGCGAAGGGCCGGCGCGCGAATCGTTGCGGCGGCTCGTGGCCGCGCTCGGACTCGAGGCTGACGTTCATTTCGCAGGCTATCTCGAGCGCGACACCACGCTTCTCGACTGCTATGCGGCCGCGTCGGTGTTCGTGTTCGCCTCACGCACCGAGACGCAGGGACTGGTCCTCCTCGAGGCAATGGCACAGGGCGCGCCGATCGTCTCCACCGCGGAGCTCGGCACGCGCTCGATCCTGCTTCCGGACTGCGGGGCTGTGGTCGTGGAGGAGAGGTCAGGGCCCTTCGCGACGGCGGTGGTCCGGGTGCTGACCGAGCCGGGCCTGGCGAGCGCCCTTTCGCAGCAGGGAAGGCCGTACGCGCGTGCCTGGTCCTCCGGGGCCATGGCGGGGCGCCTCGCTGATTTGTATCGTGCGGTCACGGAGCCGGCAAATACCGTTGCACGCTGCGCGCAGCGCATGTAAGACTCTCGCGCATGGCGCACAAGCGGGCGTTGATCGTCGACGACTCGAGATCGGCGCGTCTTTTCCTCGCGCGTATCCTC
>JBOIAB010000176.1:0-11531 GCA_050738635.1 Steroidobacteraceae bacterium | reverse complement strand
CGTCAGCTCTACGCGATAGAGATTCTTCGTGTCGGGAATCCACTTATCGTAAGAAAGCTCGTCGCGCACGAAGAGGATCACGAAGATCATGCAGGTGAGACCGACGGCGAGGCCAGCGATATTGATCGCGCTGTAAAGCCGGTGGCGGATGATTCCGCGCGCTGCGATCGACAGATAGTGACGCCACATGTCAGCCTCCTTCAGACCGCCATTCGCACTTTTTCGGTGACGATCGCACCGTCCAGCAGATTGACGATGCGGTGAGCGTATTCGGCGTGCGGGCGCGAGTGCGTGACCATGATGATGGTCGTGCCCTCCCCGTTGAGCTCGGTGAGCAGCTGCATCACCTCCTCGCCCGTCGCGGAATCGAGGTTGCCCGTAGGCTCGTCGGCGAGGATCAGCTTGGGTCGCGAGACCACCGCGCGGGCGATCGCCACGCGCTGCTGCTGACCGCCGGACAATTGCTGCGGCCGGTGCCGCGCGCGATGCGCGATCTTCATGCGCTCGAGCGCCTCGCGCACCCGCGTCCTGCGCTCCTTGGCCGGAACATCCTTGTGGTAGAGGAGGGCGAGCTCCACGTTCTCGAACACGTTGAGCTCATCGACCAGATTGAAGCTCTGGAAGATGAATCCGAGGCTGTTCTTGCGCAGCTCCGAAAGCTTCCCTTCCGACCAGCCGGCGATGTCCTGTCCGACGAACCAGTATTCCCCGGATGAGGGGCTGTCAAGCATCCCCACGATGTTGAGCAGCGTCGATTTGCCGCAGCCCGAGGGTCCCATGATGGCGAGGAACTCGGCGGCCGCGACCTCGAGGTCCACGGCGCGCAGCGCGGTCGTTTCGACTTCGGTGGTGCGATAAACCTTGGTGAGGCGTTTCAGTGACAGCATCGGACTCATCCTGCAGGCTCAGTTCTGGTGGTTGGATTTCTCGAGCTCGACCCGCTGGACGTGCTCGAAGCCCTGGTAGCTGGAGACGATGACCCGCTCGCCGGGCTCGAGCCCATCGAGAACCTCGACGTGATCGGGGTTGCGCCGCCCGAGCTCTATCTTGCGGCGCGTGGCGAACTTGCCGTCGGGCATCAGGACAAAGGCCCACTGGCCGCCGGTGTCCTGGTAGAAGGGACCGTTCGGCAGCATCGAGGCGCTGGCGGCGCCTCCCAGCTCGAGCTTGGTGTCTATCGCCTGTCCGACGGTGATCCCCTCCGGCGCCGCGCCATCAAAGTGCAGGTCCACCTTGAAGGTGCCGTCGGAGACTTGCGGATAGATCTTCACGACCGTGGCCTTGAAGTCGCGATCGGCAACGGTGAAGAGCGCCGTCTGCCCGAGGGCGATGCGGCCGAGATAGAACTCATCGACATCCGCGGTCAGCTTGAAGCTGTCGCGGGAGTCGACCTGACCGAGCACGGCCCCGGCCATCTTGGACTGGCCCACCTTGGCGTCGAGGGCCGTCAACTGTCCGGCGGTCGGCGCGCGGATCGTGAGCGCATCGAGACTGGTGCGCGCCGTGACGATGTTGTCCTTGAGCCAGGCCAGGGTCTTGCCGAGCTGCGCCAGCTGGCTGCTGCGCAATTGCTGCTCCGCGTCGCGCGAGACGATGGTGGCATCGCGCAGCTGCAACTCGTAGCGGTACTGCTCCTGCTCCTGCGCGTAGAGCGTAGGTGCGATCGCATTGCCGTCGAGGAGGATCTTGTCACGCGCCAGGTCGCTCTTCAGCACGGCGAGCTGGTGCTGGATGTCGAGCAGCTGGCTCTGGTACTTGAAGCGGGTATCCTCGAGCTGCAGCTTCGTGCTCTCGATGGTGTTGATCTGGCTGGAGATGTCGGCTTCGCGCGAGGCGACTTGGAGCCGCAGCGCGGTGTTGGAGAGCACGATGAGCGGTTGGCCGGCCTTCACGATCGCACCGTCCTCCGCCAGCACCTGCTGCACACCGCCTCCCTGCTCGGTGGTGAGGTAGAAGGTGGTGAGCGGCGCGACCGTTGCGCGCACGGCGATGTAGTCCTCGAACTTGCCGCGCGTCACCGTGCCGATCGTGAGCTGATCGGCCGGAACGCGATAAGTGCTGACGCCGATGCCGTGGAGGAGCCAGGCGACCGCAACGATGAGGAGCAGGGCCCCTGCCCCGTATGGCCCGTAACGGCGCCAGGCAGGCGGGCGGTCGATCGGCTTGTCCATGCCGCCGTCGGCCGGAGGGGGACTCGGGTCGGCGCCGCCCGCCCGCCTGCTCGACACATCGACCACCCGGTCATCGGTGGCCTTGGGCTGTCCGCTGAAATGCATGGTCGACGGTCTGCAATGCCTGTGCCACCCAGAAACACCTTGCGCATCAGAGTCTTACTAAGACCCACTGGCCCGCGAGTGTCCGCCGGTGTACAACCACGGCGGACAAGTGTTCGGATTCGAACAGTGGTACCGACCCAGATCAATTCGGCTCGCATCCTCGTCGTCGACGACCAGGAAGACATCCTCCTCGCCGCCCGGCTGCTGCTGAAACGGCATTTCGCATCCGTGAGCACGCTGCGCGATCCCGCCACGCTGCCGGACCTGGTGCGGCGCAATGCGTTCGACGTTCTGCTCCTCGACATGAACTTTGCCGCCGGCGCCGAAACGGGTACCGAGGGACTGGCCGTCCTCACGCAGCTGCTGACGCTAGATCCGCAGGCAGTTGTAGTGCTCATCACGGCGCACGGCGTTGTTTCCCTGGCGGTCGAGGCTATGAAGAAAGGCGCGGCGGATTTCGTCACCAAGCCGTGGGAGAACGAAAGGCTGCTCGCAACGCTGCTCGCCGCATCCAACCTGCGTCGCTCGCGCATCGAGGCTACGGAGTTCCGCGCGCGCAGCCAAGGACTCGCAGAGGCCACGCGCATCGAAGGACAGATGATCGGGACTTCCCAGCGCATGCTGCGCGTTTTCCAGACCATCCGCCGCGCCGCGCCCACCGATGCCAATGTACTCATTCTGGGAGAGAACGGCACCGGCAAGGAGCTGGTCGCACGCGAGATTCACCGCCACTCGGCCCGCGCCGAGCACGCCTTCGTGCGAGTCGATCTCGGCACCCTTTCGCCGCAGCTCTTCGAGAGCGAGCTCTTCGGTCACCGCCGCGGCGCATTCACCGATGCCAGACGGGATCGGATCGGCCTGCTGCGCGCCGCTTCGGGCGGCACGCTCTTTCTCGATGAGATCGGCAACGTACCGCTGCATCTGCAGGGAAAGCTCCTGACCGCTATCGAGCGACGCGAGGTGACCCCCGTCGGCGCCGAGAACCCCGAGCCCATCGACGCCCGCCTGATCAGCGCCACCAACCTCTCTGCGCAGCGTCTTGCCGACGAGAACGTGTTCCGCCAGGACCTCCTCTACCGCATCAACACGGTGGAGATCGACCTGCCGCCGCTGCGCGAGCGACCGGAGGACATTCCGCTGCTCCTCGAGCACTTCATCGCGATCTATGCGGAGAAGTACAACGTCCCTCCCAAGCGATTGAGCGCGGCGGCACTCGATCGCCTCACGGCCCATGCATGGGCGGGCAACGTGCGCGCCCTGCGTCATGCCGTTGAGCGCGCAGTCATTCTGAGCGAAGGGCAAATGCTCGAGCCGGGCGACTTCTCGCTTTCCGCGGCCGGACAGGCGGCGGGCGGCACAGCCTCCGCATCACTGCCCCCGGATACCTCGACGCTCGATGCCATGGAAAAGGAGGCGATCCTGCGAGCGCTCGAGGCGCATGGAAGGAACATCAGCCGGGCTGCCGAGACGCTCGGCCTCACGCGACCTTCGCTCTACCGGCGTATGCAGAAGTATGGGCTCTAGTCCGTTTCGCACCGGTGTTGCCGTGCGCACCGCCGCACTCTTCCTGACAGTCGCGGTGGCTGCGTGGATGATCGCGAATACCCAGTGGTACGTGACGATCTCTCTCTTTATCGCCGCGGCGCTCCTCGAGGCCACCGCCTTGATACGGTTTTCGACCCAATCGAGCCGCGAGATTGCGCGCTTCCTGGATGCACTCTCCGTGGACGATCTTTCGCAGAGCTTCAGCGGGCTCACGGCGGACGGTGCTCACCGCGAGCTCGGCACGGCGATGGAGCGCGTCCTCGCACGCCTACGCGCCAGCCGCTCCGACCGCGATGAGCAGGCGCAGTATCTGCAGACGCTGGTCAGCCACGTCCCGGTGGCTCTGATCTCCATCGATGAGCGCGGTGCCGTGAGAATGCTCAACATGGCGGCGCGGCGTCTGTTCGAGAGCTCGCTCACACAGGCGGCGCAGCTCTCACGATACGGCGAGTCGTTCGCGGTGAGTCTCGAATCGCTCTCGGCCGGCAACACCGCGATCCTGCGGATGGAGCGCGCCTCGGGCGCCCTGCTCCTCAAGGCGGCAGCGACGGAGATCGTAACCCGTGGGATCCACACACGACTCGTGTCGCTGCAGAACATCGAGAGCGAGATGAGCGCGCAGGAGCTCGAAGCCTGGCAGACGGTCATCCGTGTCATGGCTCACGAGGTGATGAACTCCCTGACGCCGGTGTCCTCTCTCGCGACCACCGCACATGATCTGGTGCGGGACGTTCTTGGGCAGCTGCCAGCGGATGATCCGCGCGCGGCTGCCCTGACGGATGCCCGCGATGCGCTGGAGGCGGTGTCCCGCAGGAGCGAAGGGCTGTTGCACTTCGTACGCAGCCACCGGCGCCTGACCAAGCCACTCGCGGCCAGGATCGAAGTGATGCCAGTGGAGCGCTTGTTCGCGCGTATCCAACGACTTCTCGCGAGCGACCTTGCCGATCGGGACATTCGCATGGTCACTCGCGTCGAACCTCAGGCGCTGGAGCTCGCGATGGACGCCGAGCTGCTCGATCAGGCCCTCATCAACCTGGTCCGCAACGCCATCGAGGCTCTGCGCGACACCGCTTCCGGACAGATCGCCCTCTCGGCCTATCGGGAGCCGGACGGGAGGATTGCACTCACCGTGTCTGACAACGGCCCGGGCATCGCGCCCGAGCAGCGCGAGAAGGTGTTCGTGCCATTCTTCACCACCAAGCGCCAGGGCAGCGGCATCGGCCTCACTCTCGTGCGTCAGATTGCTGCCGCGCACGGCGCTAGCATCGATGTTACGGGGACGCCCGGCGGCGGGGCGACCGTGGCGCTCAGGTTCTGAGGTAAACTAGGCCTTCGCCTTACGGAGCTCACCTCGCCATGAATAGCGGAATATCCTCTCTGCCGGGTACCAGGGCTTACCGCCCTGCCCTTGTCACCGGTGTGATCATCGTGATCGTCCTCCTCATCATCGGCGGCGCGTTCGTGCAGATCGGCGCCGGTCAGCGCGGGGTGCTGATGACCTTCGGCGCGGTGCATGACGGGGTCCTCGATCCCGGCCTGCACTTCAAGCTGCCCTTCGTGCAATCGGTCGCCAGGATGGACGTGCAGGTGCAGAACTCCCAGGCGGCGGAGACTTCGGCGAGCCTCGACTTACAGAACGTATCGACCACGGTCGCGACCAATTGGCACATCCTGCCGGCCGACGCGGAATGGGTCTATCAGCACATCGGCAACGAGGCGGACCTGGTCGACAAGATCATTCGCCCGGCAATCAGCAACTCCGTCAAGGCGATCACCGCCCACTACAACGCGGAGGACCTGATCGTCCATCGTGATGAGGTACGCAGCCAGATCCAGTCGCAGATCACCGCGGAGCTGCAGCCCTATCGCGTGGTGGTCGACTCGGTGAACATCACGGACTTCCACTTCAGCGATGAGTTCGCGCAGGCCATCGAGCGCAAGCAGGTCGCGCAGCAGCGCGCCTTGCAGGCGCAGTACGAGCTGGACCAGGCGAAAGTCGTTGCCCAGCAGCGCATCGTCGAGGCGACGGCGCAATCGCAGTCGCAGAAGCTGCTGCAGCAGACGCTGACACCGGAAATCATCCAACAGCAGGCGATTGCCAGATGGGACGGCCATCTGCCCGCCGTGGTCGGCGGCAACGGCGTGTTGCCGATGATCGGCAACGTGGCCACCGCGGGCGCGGCGAGCGCGAAATCAGCCCCTCGGGCGGCGCCGTGAGTGCCCGCAGCCGGGCCACCCGCGCGCAAACCGGCTAAACTCGTCGTTCGCGGCGCCCCCGTAGCTCAGTGGATAGAGCGACCGCCTCCTAAGCGGTAGGTCGTCGGTTCAACTCCGGCCGGGGGCGCCAATCGAAAACGACAATTCTGCCTTAAATTATAAAGACTTATGCTTGAATGGCACCTTCGCCAGGCTTCGCTCTGCTACGCCCCGCTGGGCTGATTCTCGCCCCCTCCAAGCGCAAATTTAGCGGCGGATGAGGCACTTTCTTGCGACGACGCAAGAAGATCGCAGCCAGGCGCTTTGGGCGGACTCCGGACTGGTGGAGATTCCCGCTCGTACGACGGATGAGCCGCGCTCGCTGCTAGTTGGCAAGATCGGCCAGAAGAACTGGTCGGCGGTGATCACGCGTCGCGGTGAGAACATTCGACTGATCTCTGTGAGACGGTCGCGAGACGAAGAGGTTGCAATTTATGAAAGCCAAGACATTTGACCGGAAATTCGAATCCGGCGAGAAAATCGTGGATCAACTCGATTTGAGCCAAGCGCGGCGCATCGGGATCGATGCGAAGCGAGTCAACGTGGATTTTCCAGCTTGGATGGTGGACTCCCTCGACCGAGAAGCACGTCGGCTCGGTGTCACACGACAGTCGCTCATCAAACTGTGGCTTGCTGAGAAGTTGAGCTCGCCTGCCGCTGCCGGAGCGCGATAACCCCGCTACGCTGAGTATAGGACGGCAAAGCGCGAGAGGGCTCGGACCAGCCCGTCGAGGAGCCGCCGTCGGGCAAAGGCGCTTGGCGTAACCGGCACCGCCTCCTAAGCGGTAGGTCGTCGGTTCAACTCCGGCCGGGAGCGCCAATAATATTAGATACTTACTATGGCTTTCTCGGAACATTCGAGGTATGGGGGCCTGCGCCCGATAGCCAGCGGGCCGTCGAGGAGTATGCTGGCTGCGGCAGTCGTGACCGGCGAGACCTCGGGTGAAGCCATGAGCACGTCCATAAGCCTTGGAAAGCGTCCCTTCCTTCATGTCGAAGTGCGCAAGGTTACTGCGCTGCAGTCGATAGTATGGCTGCGCGGCGGGTGGGAGGATCTGCGCCAGATGGAACGCGCGAGCCTCGCGCACGGCGTCATCATCTCGGTCATCGGCGCGGTGCTCCTCATGTTGGGCGGCACTCATCCCTACCTGGTCGCGGCCGCGGTGACCGGCTACCTGTTGGTCGGACCCATCATGACCACGGGCGTCTGTGAACTCTCAAGACGCCGCGCGGCACGCGAGCCCCGAGGCTTCGACGAGTCGTTGGAAGCCGTGACGCGCAACCCCGATGCATTGATGCACTTCGGCGGCATCCTTGCCCTGATCGCCATCGTCTGGTTCATCGCCTCGACGGTGCTGCTGCAATCCGCGCTCGATATCCGCGTGCCGAGCCTTTCTGTCGCCCTCTGGGGCGGCGCTGGCGATTTTGCCAGCACGCGCGAAGTCATCGCCTACTTCTCCTCGGGCGCAATCTTCGCCATCGCGGTATTCATCCTGTCGGTCGTCGCGGTGCCCCTCATCATCGATCGGCATGCGACGGCATCCGAGGCAATGTGGGCCAGCGTCAAGGCAAGCGTGCACAACATCCCGGCCATGATCGTCTGGGCGGCGCTCATCGTGGGCCTGACGGCGCTCGGCTTCGTCACCCTGCTTCTCGGCATGATCGTGATTGCACCCCTCCTCGGGCACGCGACCTGGCACGCCTACCGGGATCTCATCGGCTGAAATTCAGCGTGCGGGCGCGAGCGGCACTCCGCAGCGGGCTAGAACGGCCCGCAGATCGCGGATCGCGGGGAACACCTCGTTGTTCCAGTCGGCGCCCTGGGCGTCGAACGCCCGCTGTTCATGCTCGACGATGTCCTTGTCCTCGCGGAAAATGCGCTCCGTGAACCAGGCGAAGAACGGCCAGGCAAGATGGATCAGGCCGGGGATCGGCGGTTTCTTCACGGAGAGATAGCCGAAGGTGCGATTGGTCCGCTGCTGTGCGTCGAGCGGCACGTAGCAGAGCCACACGTCGAGCACCGGATCCTGGCTTTCCTCGATGTTACGCCCCACCCAGACCCGCAGGCTCTGCGACGGATAGTCCGTGCGGATGCGCATGTGGTCGCGGAAGTCCTGTCGTGTCTCGCCGCGCGTGCGCATCATGTCGACGATCACGCGCTCACCCATGGACTGCTTGCCCCCGGTGCGGCTGAAGGAGTACTCGACCTCGGCCCAGTGCTCACCGTGGTGGCGCCCGAGACAGCTCGCGCGGATGGAGCCCATGTTCTTGCGATGCATGAACTGATGGTTCATGTCGAAGAGATTATCGTGCATGAAGGTGTAGTGGCACGCCACCTCGCGGTTGAGGCGCCGGGTCTTGTAGTCGCGTCGCTGCGAGGAGCCGAGAGTGGTGGGCAAACGCCCCTCGGCCAGGGTCGGATCACCCGGAAAGACGAACACCAGTCCATCGACCTCGCGCACCGGATAGGAGCGAACTCCGTTCGGCACGCGCTCCCTGCCCAGGTAGGGCACGTCCACACATTTCCCGCTGCAGTCGTACGCCCAGCCGTGGTAGTGGCACTTGACGCCATCGCCCTGTATCACCCCGAGGTGCAGCGGTACCTGCCGGTGCGCGCAGCGATCCTCGAGCGCAAACACCCGTCCGCTCGCGCCACGGTAAAGCGCGATGGGGTCGCCACCGAACCGCCGTCCCAATATCTTTCCGGGCTTGAGGTCATCGGACCAGGCCAGGGGATACCAATAATCGGGATTGGCGGCGGTCCGCCGCAGATCGACTCCTGCCGGCAGGTTCTCCGGCAGCGTGGCAGTCACGATTGCATGCTCATCCGGCATCGGCCGTGCCCCCAATTCTTCGCCAAAGGAGGCAAGATTACCCCCTTCGGCCGCGAGCGGGGGGCGAACTTATGGGACCGGTACCGCGGCGGTTCATGCGGGAACGGGCTCGATCAGCCCCGCATCATTCGGCGTCTTGAGTGCATAGAGCCGGCGGCTGACCTGCCACGCGACCATGGTGTCGCTCGGATGCGGCACCAGCGCGGCCTTTGCCTCCTGCGGGCTGCCGCGCAGCCACGCCTCGTGATCCTCCTCGCGCAGCACCGCCGGCATCCGCTGCTTCTCGTTGTGGATCTGCGCCATCAGGCTGTTCGGCGGCAGGGTGATGAGGGCGCACGAGTGCACTTGCGAGCCGTCCGCCTGCCTTCTGCGATCCCACAGTCCCGCGACGCCGAAGACGGGACGGTCGGCCAGGTGGACGTAGAAGGGCTCCTTGCGGCCGTCCTCGAAGACGTGCGGCTCATAGAATCCCGCCATCACGAGGATGCAACGCTGGCGACGCTCCCAGGGCTGCTTCCAGGCGTACCAGGTCTCCAGCTTCTCGACGGTCGCATTGATCAGCGGGAAATTCGCCTCCCCGGCGTGAGGCAGCAGTCCCCAGCGCATCATGCGGCCGGTGACCGCGCCAGCGATGCTGAGGACGACAGGCACGGGATCGGTCGGCAGCACGCGCCAGCTCGGCTCGAAGTGCCATAGGGGCTCGAGCACGCGCCAATAGCGCTCGGCGGCCGCCTGCGAGGGAGTCTGATATCGGGCGCACATGAGCTGCGGACGCTCCTGCTGGTGGGCGGCGGCGGATTATGGCGGCGCTCGGACCGCGGTCTGGCGCAGGTCCGGATAGAGTCGCAGCAGGCCGCGGGTCACGCCATTCGTCCAGCCAAAACCGTCCTGCACCGGATATTCGCCACCGCCGCCGGGGAGCGCATGCTCGACGTCGTATTTCTCGAAGATCCTGCCGGTGTTGGCGTAGACGCGCCGCACGGTCGCAACCCAGCGCCGCGCGATATCGTGAGCGAGGGCAGCATCGCCGTAGCGAGCCAGTCCGCGCACCGCGATCCACTGTAGCGGCGCCCAGCCGTTCGGCGCATCCCACTGCTGACCCGAATGAATGGTGGTGGTCACGATGCCGCCGCCCTGCAGCAGTTGCGACCGCACTGCCGCGGCTACCTGCGCTGCCTGTTGCGGCGTCGCAAGTCCCACGAAGAGCGGGTAAAGCGTCGCGGCGCTGAGCTCGTCACTGCGCTTGCGGCCGCTGCGGTCGTAGTCCTCGAAATAACCCGCGCGCGCATCCCAGAGATAATGATCCATCGCCTCTTCGCGACGCCGTGCGCGCGCCTCGAAGTCCTGCTCGCAGGCGGCATCGTGCTTGGCCTCGCAACCGCGGGCGATGGCCTCCTCCATGCCGTAGAGCAGGCTGTTGAGATCCACCGGCACGATGTCGGTCGTGCGGATGCTCGTCATGTGCCGCCGATCGGCGAACCAGCGCGAGCTGAAATCCCAGCCGCTCTCGGCCGCGGCCCGCACATCGCGATACACCTGCGCCGCCGGCCTGCCGGAGGCGCGTGCCGTCAGCACGTCATTGCGATAACCCTCATCGCGAGGTGTGTCTCGGTCATCCCAGTAGCGGTTGAGAATCGAGCCATCGGGCATCGCGACCACATTGCGGCGCGCTTCACCTCCATGGAGCCCCGCCGCGCCCTGCATCCAGTAGGCGTACTCGCCCTGCAGATCCCGCAGGTGGCTGGCCCATGCCTTCGCCGGGTCACGATCCAACAGCCCGACCATCAGGTAATAGACCGGGGGCTGCGAGCGCGACAGGTAGAACGTCCGCGCGCCGTTGGGAATGTGGCCGTAGGTCTCGATCAGGTAGGAGAAGTCAGCGACCAGGTCACGGGCCAGATCCTTGTGCCCGTCGGGAATGAGACCCAACATGGTGAAGTAGGAGTCCCAGTAGTAGAACTCCTGGAAAGAGCCTCCCGGCACGACATAGGGTTGCGGCACGTAGAGGAGCGATGAATAGGCCGGCGGCACGACGGAGGCTCGCGTGAGAAGCGGCCAGAGCCGGGCGATGTGCGCCGCGACCGTCCGATCCGCGGGGATGGGCGGCGTGCTCGGCCGCACCGGGAAAGTGAAATTGTCCTCGATGAAGCGCTGTAGCGCTGCGCGTGAGCGCGGCTTGGCCGCGCGGTAGCGCTGCATGATGACGACAGGCGACGCCTTCGGTATGGCGGCGACGAAATTGTCATTGCCCGGGCGCAGCGCAGCCATCTGCGCACGGACGAAAAGCGGACCGTAGAGCTGCGAGGGGGTCAGTACGAAAGGCTCGCCCGCGAGCGAAATCGAAGCCGCTGTCAGCGCCAGCGTCGCGAGCAGCAAAAGAAAGCCTCTTCCCGGCGAACCGGGAAGAGGCTTACGGAGCATCATCAGAAGCGGAACTCGGCCAGCGCCGCGTAGATGAACGCCAGCTTGGCGGCATTCACGGTGCCGATGCCGGCGCCGTCATCGTACCCGGGGACACCACTATAGAACCAGTTGTCACCCGCGGTGATGTCGTTGAAGGGTTTCGGACCCCACCAGTAGCGGGTGAGCTGCTGCAACGGGTAGACCACCGGATTGAGCA